>SXRM01000336.1 GCA_005792545.1 Pseudomonadota bacterium
ACCGCTCAGGGCCGTAGCCGCGCACGCGCGCCTCTTGGGTTTGCGCAAACAAGTCGCGCAGTGGATTGAAGAGCCCCATGTAAGTCGCCGGGTTCGAGTGGCCGCTGCGACCGATAGGTGCCTGATCGACACAGATGATTTTGTCGAACTGCTCCCAGCCGGTGAGTTTCACGGCAGCCGGTTGCCGCCTCGTACCTCCACCAACCAACTGGAGAAGCGTTGGCGTGAGCAGATCCATCACCAGCGAGCTTTTGCCCGACCCGGACGGCCCCGAAAACACCACCAGCCGGTTCTTGGGCAGCCGCAGGTGCACATTGCGCAGGTTGTGCTGAGCGGCGCCACTGACGACCAGCCAGTCTTTCGGGGCACCAGCGGTGGCGGTCAACGGCGTGGCTGCGGCGGAATCGGGCGTCATGGTCGCGATCGTTAAGGGCCCATCGGGGCCGGGCGCGCAAGGTAGGCGTCGACCCGCGGGGTGTCCAGCTAGGCCCCCGTACAGTGGATTCGTCACGTCAGGCGGGTGCGGCGTGGGCCTGCACGCCCCGCAATCGCGGCGTCGCCCAAAAGCGCGACCCAACCGTCTTGACTTGCGTGCAGCGTGCGGGGAACATCATCCGCCCCGTTTTTGCGCGTCGGCCTGGGGTGCGGCGCGCGCGGGGCGCGCCCGGGGCTTCGGGCGGCAGGTGCAACATGGCGAAAACGCAAGAAATTCGTGCGGACCAGACCGGGCAGTCACCGCGCGGCCGGTTCGCGGTACCGTTCAGCCTTTTCGGCGGCGCGACGGCGGCGGTGTGGCTGTCGGTCGCGGGCGCCTTTTCGGGCGGCTTGCAGTCGTGCGACTACTCGGCGCGCTTTGCACTGGACGACCTCAAGTTCCAGACCGTGCAGGTGGTGTCGGCGTTCCCGGCTTTCATTGACCCGAACACCAACACGATCACGCGCATTTGCGGTGCGCCGCTGCGCGACGACGCCGGCGATCTGCTGCCCGGCGAGACCGACAAGGAGCCCAACGGCGTCGAGTTGACCGTCAACCTGGTCTCGACCGACCCCAACGCGCGCGTGGTCAAGCCCAAGTGCGACAACGAGAAGGACTACAGCGTCAAGGAAGGCGACCGCATTGAGTCGCAGCCGCTGTCCACCAACAAGGACCTGCAGACCGTCAAGCCCGGTCAGTTCAAGATGACGCTGGCCTGCTACGAGCCGCACGCCACCACCAACGCCAAAAACGACTGCGCCGGTGGCGGCGAAAACGCCACGCTGTTTGCCAAAGCGGCCTACTACCGTCGCGAAGCCTTCGGTTGCGACAAGACCAAGTCGGACACCGCGCAGAACGTCGCGCTGGTCGTCGATCACTCCGGGTCGGTCAGCGGCTTTGTGGCCATGGACCAAAAGAAGGTGTACTACTCCAGCAAGTTCGCCGAGGATCTGCCGGGCACGGTCGTCAACACGGCCTTCAAAGACGCGGCCTCTGACCCATTCTACGTGCTGGTCGACGGCGCCAAGCTGCTCATCGAGCAACTCAACACCATGGACCGCGTGGTGTCGCTGGGCTTTGACGAGACCAATCAGGTCTACGCGGGCTGCGTGAGCTATCTGATGTGCTTGCAGGAGGACGGCACCCCGATCGAGAACTCCAAGTGTCAGTCGGATACGGAGTGCATCAAGGCGCACGGCGCGACGGCCAAGTGCGGCGCAGATCCCCGCATAGATCAGGATCAGATCGCGCAACTGCCACTCGGCGATGGCCTCAAAGCCTGCTACGGCTCGTCGACCAAGACCAAGCTCAACAACAAATACGGCCTTGAACTCAAGGCACGCTACAGCGCCAACGGCCGGGCGCCGGTCTACGAATCGTTGTTGCAGGCCTACGACTTTCTCAAAGGCGCGGGACCTGGCGCGCCTGATCCCGTGCGCGGCGGCAATGCCAAGCACATCGTACTGCTGACCGACGGCCCCGATACCTGCACCAACAACGACAACTTCCTGTTTTCGACTTTTGACCAATTCGACGACAAGGGCAAGGTCGCCAAGCCGGGCGGCCAGTGCCGTCAGCAATGCAAGTTCGCCTCGGTCAACTACCAAGAGCTGCTAAAGAAGATGGCCCAGGATCGCTTTCCTCTGCACATCCACGTCATCCAGATCCAGTCGCTTGGCAAGCTGCACCCGGACCCGACCCTGCAAGAGTTGGCCTGCCGCTCGCAGGGCACCTACCAGTTCATTAACACCGCTGACTTCAACCGCAGCGATGCGTCACCGTGGCAAGAGACCATGAACCGCACCATTTTGAAGGTGCGCTACGCGCTGGCCGGCCAGTGGCGCGCGGGCTTTCAGGATAACGGTTTCAAAGAGGGCGGCGCAGTCAAGCGCGGCACTATGTGGGCGGCGCGTGGCCGGCTGACCATCAGCAACCCGCTGTTCGCGTCGCTGAGCCAGGTGTTCGAGTCCGGCTTCGAAAAAGAGTGGCGCTTCGAGCTGCTCGACGGCGGCCGTGACGCCCGCTTGACCTTCCGCCTGGCATGCCAGACCGACGCCGACTGCGGCGGCAGCAAGGAATGCTCCGCAAGTTCTTGTGGACCGGATGGCTTGTGCCGCACCGTCAATGCGCCCGACCTGCTGCCCTGTGGCGGCGGCAGCAGCAAGTGCTGCAAGGGCACCTGCGCCGCCAAATGCGACGGCGTTTGCAAATAGACCAGGCCATGCCTCGCCGCGGCTCGGTCCGTCGGCGACTCGACCTCCAGGCCCAGGGAGACCACCTGATGCGCAATCCTTTGATCCGGCAGCCCGTCCGTTTCGCGTTGGTCCTCGCCGCCCTTGTTGGCGTGTTCGCCGCCGAGCCTGCGGCGCATGCGCAAGAAGCGGTCGACCGCGAACTGGCCAAGTACTGGGACGCCGAGATCGCGGTGCCTTCGCTGCAGAATCCGCTCTACGAGCGCAAGCACGGCGTCGAAGGCGAAGTCCACTACGGCATTGTCCCCAACGACAACTTCTACCTGTTCCAGAGCGTGGGCGGTCGGGTCGAATTCTACCTGACCGACACGGTGGCGCTAGACGCCGACTTCTCGTACATGATGGCCAAGGAGTCCAAAATCCTGGACTTCTTGAAAAACGTCGAGACTAGCGGCAACAAGACCACCAACCTGACCATCGGCTCCCAGCAGCCGCCGCGGTTGAACTGGCTGAGCTCGGTGGGCGTCGCCTTCAGCCCGTTTCATGGCAAGCTCGGCATTTTTGACAAGAAGCTCAGCAGCTTCGACGTCAACTTCCACTTGGGCCTTGGCATCTTGAACGCCGAGCTCGACGAGTCGCAAGGCAACAAACCGCCGGCGTCTGCGATCAAGGTCGGCGGTGCGTGGGGCATTGGCTTTAGGTTCTTCTTGACCCGATTCCTCAACATCCGGGTGGACTACAAGCAGACGGTCTACCATCCGCAAGAGAGCATCGCATTTCTGGCGCCCGTCGAATTCTCGGCCGGCATCGGCTTCCTCAGCAAGTAGCGGCGGACAGCAGTTCGCACGCGCGACGTGGCGCTTTGAGCGCCAGGCTGCCGGGTACGCCGGCAGGCAAGGTGGACATGCACAAGACCATGAGCATTCGCGGGCGCCTTTGGAGCCTGGCCCTGGCGGCAGCGCTGGTGCCTGCACCCAGTTGGGCCGATGACCCGCCGGTTGACCCGCCCAAGGCCGACCCGGCGCCGGCAGCTCCCGCCGCCGATCCGGCCCCGGAGCCTAAGGCTGAGCCTGCGCCCGAGCCCAAAGCGGAGCCGGCCAAGCCCGAACCCAAGGCCAAGCCAGCGCCAATGCCCGACCTCGGTGGTGGCGCGTCTGACCAAGATGTGTACGGCATCAGCGACGACCTGGTGCCCCCCGGCTCGCGGCTGGACTGGGCCAAGAAACGCGACATCAAGGTCGTACAGAAGCGCGCGGTCGTCAAAGACGGTCGCCACGGCATGTCGCTGCTGGTCGGCGCCGTACCCAATGACGACTTCTGGACCTACCTTTCGGCCGGCTTGGGCTACAACTACTACCTGTCTGAGGACCTTGCGCTCAACGTCCACGGCATTTACACCTACAATCAGGCCACTTCACTGGGCACCAAGCTTGAAGGCCAGCGTCCCGAAGGCTTCGAGCTGACGGTCCGCCTGCCGCAGACGCTGACGTCGTATGCCTCTGCCGGCGTGGATTGGAACCTGCTGCACGGCAAGATCGGATTCTTTGGCACCATGCTTGGCGAGTTCGACGTCGCCCTGTGCTTTGGCGTGGGCGCGGTGCTGACCCGCGTGACCACTCAGGAGCATCCGCAGGGCGAACAGCGCATCGACGCAGCCGGCAAGGCTGGCGCATCGGCGCAGTTTTACCTGTCGGAGCACTTCGCACTGCGCGCAGACTACCACCAGCTGTTCTACCCCAAGTTCAACGACAAGAACGGCAAGGCCGACGCTGGCCTCGCCCACCCGCTGTCGGTCGTCATCGGCCTGACCTACTTCACCAGCCCGCCGCTGTAGCCAGGTTTGGCCAGGGGTCAGACCGCGCGCCTCGGTCGTGCGTCTGCCGCTCTTGGTCCCGCCCCCTCTGGAGGCCCTATGACCGTCCCCTCGACCACCCTGCGCCGTCTCGCCACGGGCGCTTTTGCCCTGGTGCTGACGGTCAGCGCCGCGCCGGCCTGGGCGATCACGCTCGACCAGGTGTTCGTGCTGCTCGAGTCCGAAGTGCCGGACGAGACCATCATCAAGAAGATCCAAAAGGACGCCAGCAAATTCAGCCTGGGTCCCAAAGAGATCATGGAGCTCAAGCGCCGCGGTGCTTCGGCCAAGCTCATCCAGTTCATGATCTCGTCGGCGTCCGCGAGCGCGGCCAAGCCCGGCGAAGGCGGCGCCAAACCTGTTGACAAAAAGCCTGAGCGTGAACTTTCCGAGGCCGAAAAGGCCGCCGAAGAAGCGCGGCTCAAGGAAGAGTCGCTGCGCATCTTGGATGAGCAGAAGAAGCGCGAAGAAGCGGGCCGGCGAATGTTCGCAGGCAAGGTGCTGGCTGCCGGCCAGAACTACGCCAATAACGGAGAATTCGTCAAAGCCATCCAGACCTTCACCAAGTTCGTCGAAGAAGGCGTCGATGGCGTCGCGTTCGCGCCGGACTCGGCCGAGGCCTACAGCGCCAAGTACGGCATCGCCAATGCGCTGGCCCGCGCCGGGCTGATTCAGTCGGCCGCCGACACCTTGCTCGACGTCGTGCGCGCCGGCAGCGACAAGCTGTTCTTTAGCCAGGCGTTCATGCAACTGCGCGACCTGCGCCGGCTCATCATCTACCGGCCGCCAGAACTCGAAGAGCTGACCAAACTGACCGTCACCGCTTTCGATCAGGCCTTTCAGGACAGCTACTACTACCTGGTCGGCGAGGCCCTGAACGACTTTGGCGTCAAGGATCAGTCGCGACCCTACCTGGAGAAGGTCAGCGCCAAGTCCAAAGAGTACCCGCGGGCGCAGTACCTCGTCGGCCTGATGTCGATTCCGGACAACCCCGAGGAGAAGCTGGGTGGCGCTCAGGTCAAAGAGGCGTCCGAGGCGTTCCAGAAAGCGGTGCTGGCCGCCGAAGTTCAGGCCGAAGGGCGGTCGGTCGTCGATCTCGCCTATCTGGCCCTGGCGCGCCTGGCCTATGACATCCAGCAGTTCGACGCCGCCATCTACTACTACAAGAAGATCAGCAAGAGTTCGCCCAAGCTGGCCACCGCCTTCTACGAGTCGGGCTGGACCTACTTCTTGAAAGGCGACGTCTCGCGCGCGCTTGGCACCTTCCACGCGCTGCACAGCCCGTACTTCGCGCACCAGTTCTATCCGGAACTGTGGGTTCTCGAAGCGACGGCCTACGTCAACCTGTGCCACGCCGACAAGGCCGAAGCGGCGATGAAGATGTTTGAGGAAAAGGTGTTCGTGCTCGGCCCGCCGCTGCGCGATTTCCTCAAGCGCTCGCGCAAGCCCGAAGAGTTCTACAACAACTTCCTGGCCGCCGTGAGCAATCCCAAGGGCGGCACCGGACTGCCGCGCGCGCTCCAGTCGCCGGTGTTGGGCAACGTCGAGTTCTACAACCTGCACCAGACCGTCCGGCAGATCGACAAGGAAGACAAGATCATCCGCGCCAACCTCGCCGCGCTGGGCCCCGTCGGTCAAGAACTGCTGCAAAAGCTCGGCCAGCGCCGCACCGAACGTGTCTCCGAAGCCGGCGTGGTCATCCAGCAGACTCTGCGCCAGACTCAAAAGGAACTCGACCTGTACTTCGACAAGCTGCAGCAGCTGCGGCTGGACCTCGACGAAATCCGCACCCAGGAAATCGAGGACGATCAGGCGGGCCGCAGCAAGGAACTTGGTGACTCCGTTCAGAAAGAAGGCACCATCGCTATCGCTGGCTCGGACTCGATGTCGTGGCCATTCGAAGGCGAGTTCTGGAAAGACGAGATCGGCGCCTACCGGTCATTCCTGCGCACCAAATGCAAGCAGGAGAACAAGTTGGGGCAGTTCCGCCCGAAGTTTTTGCAGGTCGCGGGAACGCGCTAGCCCTATCCGCCGCAAGGCAGGTTCAACATGAACAAACGCAACGCTATTTTGCGCTCTGGCGCCGTGGCTTTGGTCGCGCTGTGGGCGGCCCATGCCAGCGCCCAAGTCGACGAAGGCATCGAAGCCGGCTCCGCCACCAAAAAAGTGGACAAGAAAGAGTCGCTGATTGAAGAGGAAAAGAAGAAAGCGCCGCCTAAGCCCAAACGCGACGAAGACAAGCTGCAGACTGGCGGCTTTGAAGTCGAAAAGTTCGACCAGCTTGGGTTCTCGGACAAGGTGCGCGCCCAGGAGATGGAGAAGTCCAAGATCCGCCAGCGGACCATCAAGACCATCGAGTCGCTGCTGGAGCGCGCGGCGCCGGGTGACCAGAACCGGCCCGAGTACTACTTTCGGCTCGCCGAAGCCTGGTGGGAAGAAACGCGTTTTGAGTACCTGGTCGAAATGGCCCGCTACAACAAGGACCAGGACCAGTTTGAAAAGGGCATTCTCAAGGAAAAGCCGGTGCAGCCGGTCGAGAACTACGCCAAGGCCATCGGGTTTTACGAGAAGATCCTGCAGCAGCACCCGAGCTACGGGCGCATGGCCGAAGTGCTGTACCGCCTGGGCAAGGCCGCGATGCAGCAGGGCAAGGCGCTGGGCGACAAGGTCCTGAGCCAAAAGGGCGTGCAGTACCTCAATCGCCTGATTCAGAACCACCAGACCAGCCCGCTCATCCCCAAGGCGCACCTGGCCCTCGCCGAGTACTTCTTCGAGGCCAACAACTTGACCCTGGCCAAGATGAACTACGAGAAGATCACGCAGAACTATAAGAAGAGCGAGCTCTTCAACTACGCGCTCTATAAGCTCGGCTGGGTCTACTACAATTTGCGTGAATTTCAGCGCACCATCGAAACTTTCCAGCAGGTCGTCAAAGAAGTCGGCGCGAGCGCCAGTGCCAAAGAACGCGGCAGCATCGAGTTTCGCGATCAGGCCCTCAAGGACCTGGTGCAGGCCTACGCAGAGTTAGACGGCGCCTGGCCCAAGGCCGAAGCCTACTTCACCGAAGTCGAAGGCGAAGCCAAGATGTGGGAGCGCCTGTTCAAGCTGGCGGAAATCTACATTTCGATCGACAAGGACAAGGATGCCACGGATCTCTTGACCCACTTCATCGAGAAACGCCCAACCGACCCGCGCTGTGTCGATTGGCACGAGAACATCGTTGATGTCTACAAGAAGCTCGGCGCCTTCCCCGACATCGAAGCGGCGATGCGCAAGTTCCTGGCGTTTACCGATGCGCGCACGTCGCCGTGGGTCGCTGCGCTCAAAGGCAAGAAGGACAACAAGGCAAACGAGGCGTTGGACAAGTCAGACAAGATGGGCGAGACCTACTTGTTGTACATCTCGAACTACTATCACCAGTTGGCGCAAAAGACCGAGGAAGAAACCAAGGACGCGGAAAAAGCCCGCAGCTTCTACGGCAAGGCGGTTGCTGACTACGAAGAGTTCATGCGCCGCTGGCCCAACGCCAAGAAGACCTACGTGGTTAGCTTCTACGCCGCGGAAATCTACTACGACTTCCTCAAGGACTTCGACAAGGCACGTCAGGCCTATGAGCGCGTGATCCGCCTCGATCCCGAGGGCGAATTCGTCGAGGACGCGGCGCTGGGTGTCATCTATGCCACCGAAGAGCTGATGCGCAATAAGCACGCCTGCTGGCTAGAAAAAGACCAAAAATGGGTGGAGCGCCCAGATTGTCCGCCGCTAGTCGCGTCAGTCGCGGGTGATGGTGTCAAGGTGACGAAGTTCAAGACCGCCAAGAAAGAGGAGTTGACCGAAGAGCAGATCAAAAGCGCCAACTTGCCCAAGCAGCGCCAGGAACTGCACGAACTGGAAAAGAGCTACGTCGCGGCCGCCGACAAGTACGTTGAGTTGATGGAAAAGGCCAAGACCGACTGCGCCGCCGGCAAGAAGAAGGTGTGCGGCAAGGGCAAAAAAGTCCCCGAAATCATGTATCTGGCGGCGTCTGCGTACTACGACCGCGGTCAGTACAAAGAGGCGATTGGCGGCTACGAGCGGGTCTACAAGTACCAGGAAGAAAACAAGGTCGCCGAGATCGCCGTCAAGACGCTCATCGACATCTACGCTCGCCTCAAGGAATGGCCCAAGATCGAAGAGTGGGCGGAGCTGATGCTCAAGCGCAAGAACCGCCTGATTCTGGACCCGAAAGACCTCAAGAAGTACGTCGCGGTGTCGGTCGCCGAGCAGGCGCGCGAACTGGCTGACAAGAAGGACTACGACGGCGCGCACGCCAAGTACGACAAGATCCTGGCGCGCTTCAAGACTGAGGAACCTGAACTGGCCGGTGTTGCGCTGTACAACAAGGCGCTCATCTACGAACTGCAGCAGCAGGACAAGACGGCGATCGAGACCTACGAGCGCGTCGTCAAGGAGTTCCCCAAGTCCAAGGTGGCGCCCGAAGCCAAATTCAACGTCGGTCTGCTCTACGAGGCGATGACCAACTTCCGCGAAGCAGCGGATGCGTTCTTGGACATGGCCAAGTTCCGCGACAACGCGGACGCCGCCCAGGCGCTCATCAACGCCGGCACCATCCTGGTGGCGCTCAACCAGTACAAAGACGCCGCCGCGGCCTACGACAAGTTCATTGGCGTGGCCAACAACTTGAAGGGCGACGACGAAAAGACCAAGCGTCTCAAAGGCCTGGTCGCCGACGCCGAAATGGAAAAGGGCCACGTCTTCGACAAGATGGGCGCAGAGGGTGCCAAGCAAGCCGCAGCTGCGTATGCCGCCGTGGTTACGCGCTACCCAGCCCGGCCGGACCTGCACGTGGAAGCGCTGTCGCGCAAGGTCGAGACGCTGCGCCTCGCTGACGCGCTCAAGAACCGCAAAGACGTCGTGCGCGCGGCCGATGACGCGGGCAAGGCCTACGACAAGCCCGACGGCCGCAAAGGCAATGCCGGTGTGTGGGCCGCGCAGGCCATGTTCTATAAGACCGAGTATTTGTTCGACGACTTCGACGTGCTGTCGCTTAGGACCGTCAAGAACATGAAGGGCCTCATCCCCACGCTGCAAAAGAAAGCCGAAGCGCTCAAGAAGGCCGAGACCGACTACTTCAAAGTGTTCGATCTGGCGGCGGCCGGCGGCGGTCGCGGTTGGGCGGCGGCGGCGATGTTCCGCGTCGGTCTGCTGTACTACAACTTCAAGGAAGACTTGTTCAAGGCGCCAGTGCCGCCAGAAGTCGAGCGCTTCCCCGATCTGGCCGACCAGTACAAGCTGGCTATCGAACAGAAAGCCGTGCCGATCGAAGAGCAGTCGCTGGCCGCGCTGGGCAACGCCATCAAGATCGCCCACAACCTTGGCGTCTACAACAAGTGGAGCAAGCTCGCCGGCGACTACGCCGCCAAAGTCAGCCCCGACGCCTATCCGACGGTCGAGAAGGATCCCAACCTGCCCAAGGCCGCCGAGACCGTGTCGGCCAACGAGTCCACAGACCCCGCGACGTCGGCGGCGTTCGTCACCACGGTGCGGCGCGGCAAGTTCACGGTGTCATACAAGCCCAAAGCGGCGGCTTCGGCCGACGCCAAGGCCGGCAAGTAGGGCGGGGAGACAAAGACCATGATGACCAAACTGCTTTTTTCGGCTGCCGCCGCAGTCCTCGTCGCCGCGCTGCCCGCCGCGCCCGCCGCCGCCCAGGAATACATCCAGGGCATCGACAACAAGGCGCAAGACGCGATGCGCGCCGGCCTGTCGCATGCCTTGCGCGCGGTGCCCAAGTGCAGCCCGTTCCGCATATTGGACAACGGCGCTTGCTGCCCTAGCGGCTTTGTGTCGCTGGGCAGCACCTGCGAGCGCATCGGCCCCAATCAGTGCGCCGAACTGGCCTTGGAAAATCCGGAGGCTTGCGTGCTTGACCGTTGCGCCAAGTACGTCAAGACCGAAAAGAAGAAGGAAAAGATCAAGACCGAAGATGGCAAAGAAGAAGAGGTCGAAAAGGACGTCGAAGTGCCGTGCGAACCTTGGGTGGCTGGCAAGCGCGATCTGGCTTGCGAACTCGACACCAAGAAGTGCGACGACAAGGTGTTCAAGGCCTCCGGTTCGCGTTGGTGCGCCGACTGGATGAAGAAGCTCGAAGCACCGCCGGCCCCGGATGCCGCCGACGGCAAGGCCGTACCGGGTACGCCCAATGTCGAGTACATCCGCTGCAAGCCCGGCAGCGAGGGTTGCGACCTCATCCCGCGCGAGTGCAGTGAAAAGGAGTTGGAATCAGGCGCTTCAGACGGCGCAGGCCCGTGCAAGGTCGGCGAGTACATCGACAAGGCCACCAACAAGTGCAGCAAGTACGAATGCCCGGCGGTCTGCAAGGCCAGCGACGGCCGTTGCAGCAAGTGCGAACCCGACTACACCAGCGCCGTGCAAGAGTTCAGCCGGGCCATCGACGCCGACAAGCGCTTTTTCGAGGCCTACTTCAACCTGGGCATGGCCTACGAACGGCAAGGCAAATACGACGACGCCCGCAAAGCGTACGAGACCGCCAAGGCCATCGAACCGCGCGACGACCGCGAAAAAGGACTGCAACTGTCGGCACAGGCCTACATCGCGCGGTCGCTGCTCGCGCAAGCCCAGCGCTACATCGAAGCCGGTGAAAGCAACAAGGCTAAAGCGCTCGGAGAGCAGGCCAAGGGCATCTGCGACTCGATTCTGGGTCAGGATCCTGACAACGCCATGAACAACGTGGCGCTGGCGCTGTACTGGCTGCAGCAAGATGACTTGAAGCTCTCCGCAGAATTCGTGCGTAAAGCGCTGCGCGTCAACCGCGAAGACACCATTGCCCTCAATATTCGTGGCCTCATCAACCTAAAGCAGGGCAAGTACGACATCGCGCGCTGGATTTTGGAAGAGAAAGTGCTGCAGATCGACCCGGCCAACGCCGAGGGGTGGGCCAACCTGGGCATGGTCTACGTCAACTTGGGCGACCAGGCCCGCGCGGTGGTGGCGTTCAAGAATGCAGTTCAGCTGAACAAGTCGAGCGTGTCGGCGCGCTTGAACCTGGGTGCTATCTATCTGGAATACCTGAACTACCGCGATGCTGCCCGTGTGTACAAGCAAGCGCTGGAACTGGAAAAAGAGAACTTGGAGGCGCTGACCGGCTACGCCCTCTCGCTTGAAGGCTTGCGCGAGCCCAAAGAGGCGGCCAACTACTACGAGCGGGTGCTGGCCAAGGATCCCAAGCGCCACGCCATCCTGGTGCGCCTCGCCATCATCTACTACAAGTACTTCAACGACTCGGTCAAAGCCACGGCCAAATGGAAGGCCTACCTCAAAGAGGCGCTGGAGACTGAGCCGGAGTCGGCGCAGGCGGTGGCCGACAAGCTCAAGGCCGATCGCGATGCGTCGCGCGAGGCGCTGCGCGTGCACATGGCTTTCAAGAAGCCAATTCCCAACCCGGACTGGGACAAGACCCTTCCGGCGCTGCTGGCAATGCCCGCCAACAAGAAGGGCGGCGCCGACTGGCTGGCCAAGAAGTCCGAGTTGCTCAAGAAGACCAAGGATCTGGATCTGCGGTGGAAAAACCTCATCGCCATCGTGTCGCGCATCCAAGAAATCGAGCAGAGCAAGCTTTTGGAAAAGCAGGCCAAAGAAGGCCAGCCCAAAGACGGCGCGCCGGCGCCCGAAGCGCCGAAGTAGCCCGGCAAAAAAGCCTTGCGCGGCGCTGTGGCGCCCCTACAATCCTGACCGACCTGCACGGCCCGTTGGCCGGCCGGAGAGACCGCCATGGCAAAGAAAATCACCGTGTTGGCGTTGGCGATCGCGGCCTTTGCCGTAGCCGGCAGCGCAAGCGCCGAAGAGAAGTCCAAGTTCTATGACTTCTCGGATCAACTCATCGACGGCGAAATCAAGAAGCCAACGACCTTGGTCATGGACGTGCGCCAGCGCGCCAAGTTCGACAAGCTGCTCAAGCTCAAGAAGTCGTTCCGTCCGGCGCTGCTCGACACGGCCAAAGAGCGGCTGCTCAAGTAGTTTGCGCCGGGACGTTCGACTCCGCCGTCCATACTCCTTCATCCTTGACCTGCTTGCGGGCGGCGAGGCCGAACCGCGGCGCGCAGGCCCCACCCGGCGCGCAATTCGCCATTGCGCGGTCCCGCGCCTTCGGTACACTAGCCCGCTTCCCCCGCGCCGGCAGACTTGGCGCGGGCTGCGTTTGAGGACTGCCCATGAATCCCGTTGCCTGCTTGCATCGCGCCGCCACCGTCGCGCTCTGTGCCCTAGCGCTCGCCTGCGCCGGCCAGACGCCGGACTCCGGTGCCCAGGGCGCCAACGGCGGCAACAACGGTGGCGGCGGCAACACCGGCGGCAACAGCAACGGCGGCGGCTCGGGCGCGATCGCCACCGAAGACGATCAGGCGATTGCCGTTCGCGAAGGCGGTAAGCCCGTCTCCAACGGCGCCAAACTGGCCATCTCGACCGGCGACATCGGCGAAGGCGGCACCACCTTGCGCGTGCTGCAGGTACAGAACAACGCGACGTTCAAGTCCCTGACGGTGTCCAAGCTGGTATTTGAGTATCAGGCGACGCCCGCCGAAGGCGACAAGCCCGCGTTTTCGTGCGTCGTCGTCAAGGGTGATACCGAGATCGCCTGCAAGGACTTTGCGAACCAGGCGCTGTTTCCGCCGGGCAAGGGCTCGCCAACGACATTTTCGATCAACGTCCGGTTTCTCAAGTACAACGACGCTGCGCTGCGCACGGCGGTGCTGCGCATCGCCAGCAACGACGTCAAGGGCAACAAGGAGTTCGTGGTCAACTTCGGCACCACCAGTGGCCAGGCCAAGATTGCCGTGCAGCCGGCGCAGATTGACTTCGGCTACGTGCCGGTGGGGACATCTCCCGTCGCGACTGGCGCGGTGCTCAATGTCGGCAGTTCGGATCTGGTGATCTCGCAGATCGACTTGACCTCGCTCGACAAAGATGGCTTCAAGATCGTGTGGAATGGCAAGGAGTTCGTTACCGGCGCATCGGTGGTGCTGGACCCGCCGACGGTAGTCAAGCCCAACGACGCCATCGACTTTTCGGTGCTGTTCACTGCCAAGGACGACAAGCCCCGGGCCCACGACATCTTGCTGCACACCAACGACGCCAGCCTGACGGCCGATGGCGCCGGTATCAAGCGCGTGCCGGTCAAGGTCAATTCGACGGGGCCGTGCCTGCTGCTCTCACCCAAGGCTGTGGTATTCGGTGCCACACCGGTCGGTCAGAGCAAAGAGCAGGTGCTGCTAGTCAAGTCTTGCGGCGACGAACCGGTGTCGGTGAGCAAGATTGCCTTCGACACGCCGCCGGGACCCGGCAACTTCTCCGTGTTGTGGGCGCAACTCAAGGAAACCAACGGCAAGGAACCGACTGCCGAAGCGCCGCTCAAACTGGCACCCAACCAAAGCGTGACACTGAGCCTGCGCTATTCGCCGGACAAGCTGTCGCCGACTTCGGCGTCCGGTTCCGTCACCCAAGACACCGCGGCCTTGACCGTGACCTCGAACACCGCCGCAGGAACGGCCAAGGCCACACTCGAAGGCTACGGCGCCAGCGCCGACTGCCCGACGCCGATCATTACCATCGCCGAGGGCGACACGGTGACGCCGCAGACCATCCTGCACCTGGACGGCAAGCAGAGCTACGCCACCGGCGGCTCCATCGGTAAGTACCAGTGGGAGGTTGAGCAGGCCAAGGGGTCGGTCAGTCTGTTTGCGCCCAACGCCACCAGTAGCGCCGTGACGCTGCAGCCCAACGTTGCCGGCGACTACTTGTTCCGCCTGCACGTCTGGGACGCGGGCGGCAAGAAGTCGTGCGCGCCGGCCGAAAAAAAGGTCAAGGTCATCCCCGACCAGGCCATCCATGTGGAACTGCTGTGGAAGACGCCCGGCGACAAGGACGAGACCGACTCCGGCCCGGGCGTCGGCACCGATCTCGATCTGCACTTTGCGCACCAGTACGCGGCCGGTCAGGACTACGACGGCGACGGCAAGCCCGACCCTTGGTTTGCGGGCCAGTACGACTGTTTCTGGTTCAACTGCGGCAACGGCAACACCGTCGAGTGGGGCAGCTACGACCCCAACGTCGACGACGACCCGAGCTTGGATCGCGACGACACTGACGGCGCAGGCCCGGAGAACCTGAACCTGACGCTGCCCGAAGACGGCAAGACCTATGGCGTCGGCGTGCACTACTACAATGACTTCGGGTACGGCAAATCCAAAGCAATCATCCGCATCTACATTTACGGCGTGCTGCAATTTGAGGTCACGTCGCCCGATCTGGTCAAGGGCGACATGTGGTACGTGGCCAAGATCGGCTGGCCGCAGGCCGAAATCGAGACGGCCCAGAAAAGCGCCACCGACAAGTCGCCGTTCGTGACCAAAAAATACCCGGCGCCCGCGCTGGATTGACGCACCCGCCAGGCGGCTCGCTGCCGCCGCTACTGGAGCGCGCATGACGACCCGACGTGTTCTTGCCATGTGCTGCGCCTGGATCGCGGCGTGTTCGGATACTCCAGGCGGCGGCGGCAGCAGCACCGGTGCCAACGGCGAGCCCAAGAACGAGCAGATCTGCACCGGCAACTTTTGCGTCGATGCCGACGTGCGCATTGGCGTCAGCCCCAACAAGCTCTTGTTCGCCGACGTGGCGGCCGGCGCCGTGGTCGACCGGCAGCTGACGATCACCCACATCGGCAACAATGGCACCCTGCGGGTGTCGGCTGCGACATTCGATCCGCCCAACGCCGAGTTCCAGGTCGTCGATTTTGCCACCGTCGATCTGCAGCCTGGCAAAAGCCACAAGTTCACCGTGCGCTATACGCCCAAGACCGCGGGTAGTAAGAAGCTCAACTTGGTGCTGGCCAACAACGACAAAGATGCGACCAAGCGCAAGCTTGCCGTGCCAGTCGAGGTGTCCGCAGGCCAGGCGCTGCTGCAGGTGATGCCGGATCCGCTCGACTTCGGCAACGTAGCGGGCGGCGCCAGCCCGACCCTGGAGGCCACGCTCGTCAACATCGGCACGCTGGACATGCAGATCGTGTCGATCGAGATCAGCAAGACCGGTACCACCGATTTTACCATCGACAAGATGCCTGACATCGCAGCACCGCTGCCGGCCAATGGCAATGCGCTGTTGACCCTGCGCTACACGCCGACCGGCGGCGACTTTGACCAGGCGCATCTGCTGGTCGAGACCAAGGACGGCAAGAAGTACAAAGTCGGCATCCAGGGCAACGAGATCGCGGCGCGCATCCAGTTGGTGCCGCCCAAGCTCAACTTGGGCGAAATGGAGTTGAACAAGCCCGCCACGGCCCAGGCCAAGATCTGCAACACGGGAATGGCACCGCTGGAGGTCAGTAGCCTTGAACTCGCGCCGGTTTCGCTGCTCAAAGACTTGACCTGGGACGTCAAGCTACCGCTGACCGTGCCGTCGCCCAAGGTTTCGGGTAGCTGCGACACCGGCGTGCTGTTCACGGTGACGGCCAAGACCAAGACGCCGCTGCCGAGTAATGGCAGCCCGGTTGCCAGTATCCTGATCGCCAGCAACGACAAAGCGCAGCCGATCTACAACCTGATGGTGTTCGCCGAGACTAACGCGCCCAAGATCCTGGTCACGCCCAGCGACTATGTCGATTTTGCGTTCGTGGGCAAGGGCGTCAAAAGCAAGCGCACCGTGCACGTGTTCAACGAAGGCTCATCGCCGCTTGACGTGAGCAAGATCGAGATCACCGACGAGAAAGACAAACTCGGCGAGTTCACCATCGTGCCGGGCAACTTCGGGCCGACGACGGGCGCTCTCGCGACGCTACTGCCCGGGTCGGCGGCGCAGACGTTTGAAGTGCAGTTCGAGGCCAAGGGTCCGGTGGAGCAGAAGGCGACCGCCAAGCTGCACATCTACAGCAACGATCCCGGCACACCTGACGTGGTGCTGCCGATGTATGCAGAACGCAAAGACGGTACGGTGTGCAAAGTGGCGATGGTGCCGCCGGTGGTCAACTTCGGGCTACTGCCGTACGGCAGTAGCAAGACCTTGCCGGTGACGTTCAAGAATGTCGGCACCGGGTACTGTAAGTTCAAAGAAGTGCACGCGGTCGATTGCAAGAGCGCAAATCCCTTCCAATTCCCAGGGCTGCCGCAGACTTTGACCTGCTCGACGGCCAAGACCCTGTTCTTGACGGCCGCGCCGAGCACCACCTTGTTCAAGCTCGGACCCGGCGATACCGGCAAGCTCCAGGTGACCTTCAGCGCGCCCGAGAACCTGGGTGCCGGCATCTTCAACCAGGGCAAAGCCAATACCGTCACCGACTTTGGCGGCCTGCTGGTCGCCACGTTCGAGGATGACTCGACGGGCGCCCTGGTCAGCGTCGCCGACATCAAGCTGACCGACCCGAGCGCGGTCACCAAGGCTAAGCCCAACCTGGTCGCCAAAGTCGGCAAGGCAGCCGTCACCGTGCTGCCTGGCAACTTGGAGTTCGGTGTGGTGACGGTCGGCTGCAAGTCCCCGGCCAAGGAAGTGATGGTCTTTAACACCGGTACGACCGAGGCGTACATCAACAAGCTTGAGCTGCAAGGCTGCGGGCTGGAAGTCGTCGGCGTGGCGTGGCCGGGTATCCCCAAAACCGGGCTGCCGATCTCGCAGGCCAAACCGGCGACCTTCAAAGTGCAGTACGCGCCGCAAAACGTCGGCAAGGACCAGTGCCAGTTGATGGTCTACACCAGCCTGAACGGCGTGTGCACCAAGGCCGACGGCACCCAGACGGGCACCAACTGCAGCGTCAACGGCGAGTGTGGCGCTGGCGAGTTCTGCGCTGGCCAGCTGTTCACGGTGCCGATCACCGGTGAGGGCACGCTGGACAAAGAGTGGACCGACGAGTTCGAGCAGGGCGTTGGCAAGCAGAGTGACGTGCTGTTCGTGGTCGACAACTCGGGATCGATGGGCGAGGAACAGCAGGCACTTGCGGCCAACTTCAAGCAATTCACGCAAGTAGCGGATATCTGGGCCACCAACTACCACATTGGCGTGGTTACCACCGACATGGACGCTGCCGACCAGTCCGGCAAGCTGCGGTTGTCCGACGGCATCCGCGTGGTGACGCCCAAGTCGCCCAATGGCGCCGATACGCTGCAAAAGATGACCAAACCGGGCGCCGGCGGATCGGGCAATGAGCAAGGTCTTGCCGCAGCGGAAGCTGCGCTCACCGCTCCGCTGGTCACCGACACCGGCCAGAAGTGCACGACCGATGGCGACTGCAAGCAAGCCGGCGGCCAGTGCATCCCCAACGCCGACGACACTGCCACCAAGATGTGTGGCGGCACCAACCGGACCTTTTTGCGCAAGAACGCCGGGTTGGAAGTCGTCATCCTGTCCGACGAAGAGGACGGCAGCGGCAACGACGTCAACTACTACATCAATTTCTTCTACTCGCTCAAGGGCATGGCCAACAAGAACCTGTTCCACTTGCACGCCATCGTCGGCCCTGGCGGCGGCTGTAAGGGCCCGGGCGGCGAGGCCGACGGCGGTGAGCGCTACATCAAGATCGCACAGGCCACAGGCGGCAAGTTTGGCTCGATCTGCGACGGCAACTTTGCCAAGGTGCTCAAAGACATCGGCACGGTTGCATTCGGCCTCGCCCAGCAGTTTTTCCTCACGCGCAACCCGGAGCCCGCGACCATCGTGGTCAAAATCAACGGCAAGCCGTGTCCGCCACCCGGCTGGCAGTACGACGCGCCGAGCAACAGCGTCATCTTTCCGGACGGCAGCGCGTGCATGCCCCAAAAAGGCGACAAGATTTCCATCTACTACAAGATGCTGTGCAATCCGTAGCGGTCGAGGTGGAAGGCGAGGCGCGGCCGGCGTACCATGCAGAGGCGCGCGGTCGCACACCCCCCGGGGCGATCGTAGCGCCAAAGCATGTCATGCGCCGACCGGTCCTGTTGCTGGCCGTCGTCGTCGCTGCAACCCGTTGTGCAGACACAGGTGAACCGATGAATCAGGGTTTTGGTTTTCAGATCGCCCGCGTTTCGGGCCTGCTTGGCGTGGCGACGGCCAGCGTCGCGGCAGCGTGTATCGGCTGCAGCAGCGACAGCGGTGGCCAATTCGAAGCCACCGCCGCGCCCAAGATTGCGCTGACCATCGCTGACAAGACCCCGTCGGCGGCGCCCAAGTGCACCAACTTCAAGCCCGATCTGACCGGCGGCCAGCTGACCGATCACAAGCAGCTGGTCATCCGCAACACCCAGACTGACGTCGGCAAGAACCCGCCCAAGTTGTGCGTCAAGTGGTCGTTCACAAAGAACAATTCGCAGCTCAAGCTGACTGTCAAATCCGGCGGCGACCAAAAGGACGAGACGTACTGCGCCAGCAAGGGCTATGCGGGCTACAACGCCGCGATTCCGGTCAACGGCAAGCCCCTGGTGCTCGAGATCGACTATCAGTCGAACGCAAGTGGCGATGCCGACCCGATGACGGTCACCATCGAGAGCAACAGCGACGCCATCAAGAACGGTCAGGTCAACACCCGCAAGCTGTGCTTCGGGATTGACCTGCTCGGCACCTGCGCCGCTGTTTTCCCATCAGAGTACAAATTCGCCAACGCCACCAAGGCCAATCCGCCAACGCAGTGCTTTGGCGTCAAAAACTGTGGCACGGCGCCGCTGGTTTTCAAAGGCGCCGACTTCGAGACCAGTAACGCCCAGTACCAGATCGTCGAGCAGCCCAACGCGGACGACACCATTGCCCCCAAAGGCGATCCGACCAACACCGACGGTCAAAAGGAGCTCAAGGTTTGCATTCGATACAGCCCCGACGACACGCCCGACAATGAAGACGTGACGCTGGTAGTCACAACCAACGCGTCAGCGGACGGCGGCAAGGTCAAAGCGCTCATCAGCCACACCACCGAGGCCGAGGCCAAATGGAAAGTCGACTGCAGTGACCCCAACGGCAAGATCGGGTTCTTCTTTCCCGAAGCCGAAAAACCCGGCAAAAAGACCTGCAAAGTCATCAACGATGGCCCGCCGCCGCTCAAGGTCCAAAACGTCGCCGCTGCACCCGTCAAAAGCAACGACGAGGAGGCGGTCAAGTCCGCGCTCAAGTGCCAGTTGTTTGACATTGAAGGTAAGCCGCAAAATCCATACGCGGTCCAGCCCGGCAAATCTGCAGACCTGATTTGCGAGTATACGCCGCAGGGCGCAGGCAAGCCGCCTGCGGCCGTTGCCACCTTTAGCTACTCAAGCGCCGGCGGCAACAGCGGCACCATGACCATCCCGATCCTGGTCGGCGGCTGCGACGCGCCGAGTCCGGAATTCGGCCCGACCGAGCTGTGGCAGATGGCCAAGCCGGGCGAGAGTTCCACCGGCAGCATCGCGGTCGCCAATCAGTCGTGCGCCGGCATGCAGCTGGTCACGGCATGCATCGCGCCGGCGTCCTACAAAGGCAACGAGCCATGTCAGGCGCCGTCCAAGAACCACAGCTTGGAACCGGCGTTCGCCCCGGTGTCGGTTTCGGCGTATGGCGTTGCCGTGCTTAAGGTCAAGTTTGCGCCCGACGCGAAGGCCACCACCAAGCAAATCAGCGACCTGCTGCATGTTTCGTACTGCAATGGCATCTGGGCCAGCGACAAGTGCACCGGCACCATCGAGAAGCGCGCCATCAACCTGACCGGCGCTGTGGCCTTCGACGACAAGGTCACGCCGCCTGCTGTCACATGCGGACTTGGCGGTGACGGTACCAGCGTCACTAAAGGCAACCTCGCGACGATTACCGCGGGCGTCAAAGGCGGGCCGACTTTCGACAATCAGACCTTCTACTACCGATTCGTGCTGTCCGGACGGCCAGGCGGCGCGACCGCGTGGATCAGCGAAGCGCAGCAGAGCACCGATCAGCAGAGCTGGACCAAGATCCTGCCGGATCAGCCTGGCAGCTATGAGGTGCTGTGCCAGGTTCAGGGCGTCAAGACCGACGACGCCACCACCTACGCGTGGAGCGCCCAGGTCCCGGTACAGTTCACCGTCAAATAGCGCCGCCAGACTGCGGATGCCTCGACCAACACCAGGCTGCGGTAGCGAAATCGGCAGGCTCACGGCGTGCGCCCTATGCG
Organism: Pseudomonadota bacterium; assembly: GCA_005792545.1. Lineage (GTDB taxonomy): Bacteria > Myxococcota_A > UBA9042 > UBA9042 > UBA9042 > SXRM01. The sequence continues at coordinate 20,661 of SXRM01000336.1, forward strand.
CGCCCGGACCCGAGCACGACGCGATGGCGCCGGACCACATCTCGCCCTTGCGCTTGGGTCCCTACGGCTGGGAGTCCAATCCCGACTACCTGCTGTTTGACGATCTGGTGCTGTTGCCACAGCTGCAGGCGGAACACGCGTTGCTGCGGCGGCTGGTGGCCGCGTTCACGGGCGACCGCAATTGCCTCGACGTCCGCGACCTGTTGGGGCAGGTGCTGGCACTGCCAAAGGCCCGCGCCGAGATCGTTGCCGAAGTGCTCGATTTAGAAGGGCAGCTGGGTCTGAGTGGGCCGCGCCTGGCTCATGCCCGCGCAGTGCTGGCGGATCTGTCCGCTTCGGATCTGTGCCATGCGCTCGTCGCAGGTGCGGACCCCGGATCGGGCGCAGCGCTGCTGAGCTATCCGGCCCCCAACTTGCTGTTTGCGCGCGATTTGCTCGCGGTGGTCGGCACGGCCGTTGTGCTTGGGTGGCCGCGTAGCCGTGCACGCAAGCGCGACGGCATCCTGGCGCGGGCGATCGCGCGTCACCACCCGCGGCTGCAGTACGCCGATCAGCTCGATATTCGCGCCGACCAGCCGGGGCTGTCGCCCGCCGAACTGGATGATGAGCGCTGCCTCGAAGGCGGCGACGTGCTGGTGCTGCGCCGCGATCTGGTGCTGGTGGGCATCGGTCAGCGCACCACCTTGCCGGCGGCGCTGCGGCTGGCGGCGCTGTTCCGTGCGCGCGGCGTAACCCATGTCCTGGGCGTGGTGCTGCCGGTGGCGCGCGCGACCATGCACCTGGACACCGTGTTCACCATGATCGATCGCAACTTGGTGCTGGCCTATCCGCCGGCGCTGTCGAGCGGAGCGAGCGACCTCGACGCCGTGGCACTGGTCGATCTACACGCCGACGGCTGCCCGATCGCGGGGCCTTTGCAAAGCGCGCTTGCCGACCGCGGCCTGCAAGTCGCGGTGGTGCCGTGCGGCGACGGCGATCCGCGGGCAGCGGTGCGCGAGCAGTGGTCCGATGGCGCCAACGCGTTTTGTCTGGTGCCCGGTGGCATCGTGCTGTACGGCCGCAATACCGCGACGCTGCGTGCGCTCAATCGCCACGGTTTCGAGGTCTTGGCACCCGAGTACGTTGTCGACAATGCAGAACGACTGACCAACGCCGAGGGCCGCTTTGTGGTCGCCCTTCCCGGCAGCGAGCTGTCACGCGGTCGCGGCGGCCCGCGCTGCCTGACGCTGCCGCTGGCGCGCGCCGACGCTGGACTACAGGACTTCGACGCCGATGCGCCGGCCGCCTAGCGTGCGGTCGCTGTCGCTTGTTCGCTGAGCCAGGCCTGCCACCCGGCGTGATCGGTGGCGGTGTGGCCACGACTGAGTACGGTCAGCGCGTCCATGGCGGTCTGCCGGACCGACCGCGCCTGATCGTTGGTCAGGTACACCAGCGCCGCCGCGTAGCTGCGCCGCGGCTGGCGGGCCATTACGTGCAGGGCATCGCGCCGTACCTGAAAATTGGGGTGTCGCGCCAGTAGCGGCAGCGCCGCGCCGCAGTCCGGCGTATCGTTGCGTGCGCACAGCCATGCGCCGACCACCAGCGCCGTGGCCGCCATTTGCTGAGTCGCGAGTTCGCCCAGTAGTTGTTGAAATTGCAACCCCTTGTCCGCCTGCCCCCACCGATGCAGCGTCCACAGCGCCGCCAGCCGGGCCGGTGCCAACCACAGCGTATCCGCAGCCGCCTGCTCCTGAACGCGCTCGCTGTGCTGCCGCGCTTGCAGGTCGCCGAGCCCGATGAGCGCCCATGCGCGCACTTCTGGATCGCGGTCGTCGAGCACGCGGAGAAACAGGGGTTCAGCCCCCGGATCGCGCAGTTCAGCCACGACCTGCACGGCCCGCGCCCGATAGCCCGCCTGCAAACTCGCGCGAGCGAAGGCCTGCTCGACCAGCGGCCGTGCCTGCCAGCCAAAACCAACCAGAGCCTGGTGCGCAGGGCAGCCGGAGATGGCATTGCACGCAAAGCGGTCCTGCATGGCTCGCAGCGCGTCGCGCAGCCCCTCATCCGGCGGTTCGGGATCGGCGGCTGTGGCAAGCTCGCGAAGTGTCGGTGCCGGCCCGGTCACGGTGGGCATGGCGTCCCTGGTTTCGGTCGGCGCGGCCGGCTTGCCGCAATGGCCAAGCGTCACCGTCACCACCACCACCACCAACGACCATCGCTGCCCAACCGTCACGCGCGCCCCAGTGCACCGCCATACCGCGGCCAGCGGATTGGAGCGCATGCCGGCCGACGGCACAAGCGCCACCACCGCGAGCCGGGAATGTGGCGCGACTTCGGTGCATTGCAAGGCCCCCCACACGCGCGTAAGCTACTCGGCCCGCCGCGTCCCCCGAATCGGCCCGATCCGCGCGCAACCTGAGGAATTCATGAAGAAGGATACCGCCATCATCGCGATCATCGGCGCTGCCGTGCTCGCGTTCGTCGCTGGCACCATGATGAACAAACCGGCCAAGAAAGCGGGCGACGCCGCCGCCGCAGCGCAACCGGTGCAGGCCCAAGCCGCGCCGGTAGCCGCTGCGCCTGCGTTTGCCGGTAACCCGTCGCTCGGCCCCGCCGACGCCAAGGTCACGATCATCGAGATCAGCGACTACCAGTGCCCGTTCTGCAGCCGCGCCAAGGCCACGCTCGACGAACTGCACAAGGAATACCCGAACGACGTGCGCATCGTCTTCGTCAACCAGCCACTGGCCTTCCACAACCAGGCCCGGCCGGCGGCGATTGCGTCGCTGGCAGCCCACAAGCAGGGCAAGTTCTGGGAGATGTACGACAAGTTGTTCTCCAACGCCAAAGAGCTTAACGACGACAACTACAAGAAGTGGGGCAAGGAGATCGGCTTGGACATGGCCAAGTTTGAGACAGACCTCAAAGACGCCGACGTCGCCAAGGCCGTGGACCGCGATCAAGCCGTGGCGAACGCACTGGGCGTCAGCGGCACACCGGGCTTCTTCATCAACGGCGTCAAGCTCGAAGGCGCCCAGCCCAAGGAAGAGTTCAAGAAGATCATTGATGAGCAAATCAAGAAAGCCAACGACGAGGTCGGCAAGGGTACTGCCTTGGCAGAGATCAATGAGAAGCTGACCCGCGCTAACAATCCGGCCCAGGGCGCGCAGATCGTCGGCTTCGTGTTCAAGGGCGAGGAGCCGCCCAAGACAGCCGCCGCTGCGCCAGCGCCGCCCAAGCGCGACAAGCTAGGCGACGACCCCAACGTGGTCTGGAAAGTCGAGTTGCACGGCGATGAACCGGTTCACGGCAATGCGGATGCACTAGTGACGCTCGTCGAATTCACCGACTTTCAGTGCCCGTTCTGCAGCAAAGTCCGCGCGGCGCTCGAAGAGGTCAAGAAGAACTATCCGGCCGACAAAGTCAGGTTGGTGTTCAAGAACCAGCCGCTGCCGTTCCACAACAACGCCATGATCGCCGCCGAGGCTGCCTTGTGTGCCGGCGACCAGGGCAAGTTTTGGCAAATGGAGGAGCGGCTGTTCTCCAACCAGGGCGAGCTAGACGCGGACAAGTTGCCCGGTCACGCCAAAGAGGTTGGCCTGAACCTGGACAAGTTCAACAAGTGCTTGGCCGACCACAAGTTCAAGGCCCAGGTGCTTAAGGACCAGGCGACCGCCGAGAAGATCACGGCGACCGGCACTCCGGCGTTTTTCATCAACGGTCGCAAGATCGGCGGCAACCGGCCGTTTGACGACTTCAAGAAGCTCATCGACGAAGAGATGGGCAAGGCCGAGGCCAAGGTCGCGGCCGGCGTGGCGCGCAAGGACGTCTATGTCAAGACCATTGGCGACGGCAAGGAGTTCATTCCGCCGCCACCACTGGAAGCCAAGGTCGCCGACTTCGACTACGTCGGTTCGCCGACGCTGGGGCCCAAGGATGCCAAGGTCAAGATCGTCGAGTACAAAGACTTCGAGTGCCCGTTCTGCGCCAAGGTCATCCCGGCGTTGAAGCAAGTGCACAAGGACAATGGTGGCAAGGTCTCGATTATCTTCAAGCACTTTCCGCTGTCGAACCAGTGCAACCCCAAGATGTCCCGCGAGATGCACCCGGGCGCGTGTTTGGCCGCCTACTGGTCGTTTGCCGCCGACGCCCAGGGCAAGTTCTGGGAATTTGAAGATATCGTCTTCCAGAACTACCAGAACATGATGCCGCGCGAAGGCGAGATGCCGGCCCGGTTGGCCGCCCAAACCGAGAACCTCAAGCGCTGGGCCAAGGAGATCGGGATGGACGTCGCCAAGGCCGAGGCCTACGTTGGCGCCAAGTCGTACGAAGAGCGCTTGAAGAAGGACATGAACGAAGCGGTTGCCGCGGGCGTCAACGGCACGCCGGCCATCTACATCAACGGCCGCAAGTACAATGGCGGCATGAACGCCGATCGCATCAACAAGGTCGTCAGCCAGTTGCTCGAAGGCAAGCTGTAGGGTCCGGAAATAATTGTCTAAATCATTGTCCGTGACCCGACTGCCTATTGGGAGGTCGCCAGCTCGCAGCCTCGGAGCACGACTCGCGGCTCCGCTGGTTGTCGAGCGCGTCCTAGTTGTTATACAGGATCGCGATGACCCGAGGTCATCTGCGATCGCTGTTCTTGCTTGCTCAGTGAGTCGCAAACTCGCGGCTTGCAAGCCGACTCATCGCTCCTTCCTTGCGGCAGGTTTGATCTCACCTCAAGGCGATTCTGTATAGTTTGCAGTCTTTAGGCCGCCGCTAGCCGCCGCCGGCGCAGCACCAGCGCAGCGGCAATTCCCACCCACATTGCCGTCCAACCGCTCGCCACACGTCCAGCGCTGCAGTCTTGCGCGGGCGGTGCTTCGACGGGCGGCGGCGAGTATTTCCACTGGCTGGCGCGCACGGTCTTGGGCAGCGCAATGGTCCGGGCCGCAAAGTTCTTGGGCTTGCCGGCGGTACTGGCGATTTCGCTGACCTTGGCGCCGGACTTGCCGTTGGGAACGCAGGCGCCGCGGTCCTGACCGGCAACCGCCAGGCAGACATCGCCTGGCTCGCAGCCCGCCGCCGACTTCAGTTCGCAGTCGAACCGGCACACGCCCTTGGCTTGCGGCGCTGCCGGGTCGCCCTGGTCCATTGCGCAGACCAGGTCCGCGCGGCACGGATCGCTCGCTGTACACTCCGCGCCCCAAGGCCGCGAACCGCCGACTGCCGGGCGGCACGCACCACGCAGCCCGCTCTTGAGGCCAACGAACGCGCAGATCTCGCCTGAACCACACGGGTTGGTCGCGCCAAACGGGTCGCACAAGCCGCGACAGGCGCCGATTCCAGGCACAAGCCCCTCGTCGCACACCAGCTGGCTGCCGCACAGGCCGGACGTCGGGCAAGGTGCGCCGGCCGTCGGTGCCGCGCTGGCGATGGGCAAGCACAGCGTCGCTTCGCCGAGCTTGGCGCAGCCGGTGCCGCTCGGGCAGTCCGTGGCGACCACACAGGCTTGCGTACACAGCCTGGCGAACCGCCCATTGGCGACCGCGACGCACTGGCCGGCCGCGCAGTCGAAGCCGCTCTTGCACGGCCAGCCGACCGGTAGTCCGCTCGCGTTCTTAGTCGGCGCGCACACGCTGCCTTCGCCGCAGGTCCAGCCGGCGGGACAACCACTGCCGCACGATCGCGCGCAGTTGCCGCCGCCAAAAATCGACGGGCTGCACAAGAAGGTCTGGCAGTTGCCGGGCAGCCAGCACTGCGACCCCAGTTGGCCTTTGCCGGCGACCAGACATAGGCCGCCGACGTTGGTCTTGACGCACTGACCGGGCGTAGCGCAGTTGGTGCACGACTGCGTGCAGAAGCCGACGTCGCCGCCCGGCATGCAGTAGCCGTCGACGCAGGCCGAGTCGCTCGCACAGGCGTCACCGAGCCCGGCGCTGGCCGCATCGGGTTTGCAGTGCCCTTCGTTGGGCAGGCAGGCTTGGCCGGCGCCGGCGCCACTGCCATAGGTGCCGCAACTGGTGCCGATGGCGCAGTCGTCGTGGCTGGCGCAATTCTGAGCGCAGTGCCGCGAACCGTCCGGCCACGCCAGGCACGCGTGGCCTTGAGTGCAGTCGACGTCACCGTCGCAGCCATCGCATTGCCGGCCGGTGACGGTGCGCTTGCCGTCTTTTGGCCACAGGAAGCGCACGGCTTGCTGGTCGTCCTCGTGCAACGTTCGCACGGCCGCCGTGGTCGCGTAGAAGTACATCGAGGCTTCGGTCGAGCGACTGTGACCCACGCCCAGGACATGGCCGATCTGGTGGGTGAGCGCGCCCTGCAAGTCAGCGGTGACCTGGGCGGTGCCTGTAGTCATGCCGCCGGTCCATTGCACGTCGTGGCCGTTGACCACAATGTCGGTGCGCACCAGCTCACCAGCCGCATTGAAATGGCGCTCCGTGCGCGCCAGGGCTTCCCCATCGCCGATGATGTACCCGGGGTCAAAGCGGATGGTCACGTCGTAGCGCGCAGGTTCGGCAAGCAACCCGCCGTACGCCAGCGGGATGCGCACTCCAAGCACCTGCGCCCAGGCGTCGATGGCGCCGAGCACCGCCTTGTGCAGCATGGCCGGCGTGATGCCAAGCGGTGTGCCCTTGTAGACGACGTAGACTGCGACGGGCCGGTCGCCATAGCGCAGCAGCGCGCCCGACTTGGTGCGCTCGATGTCGAATGCGGCGACCGGAGCAGCGCCAAGCAGCCCGAGCGCAGCCAGCGCCCCCAGCCAGCGGTGGGAGGGTTGGGGCACATGCAGCAGGCGATCGGCGATCATAAAGCAAGCATAGGCAAAGGCCGGCCAAAGGCAACCTTGGCGGTTCGTATCGCGGTTTTATCCGGTGGCGCCGCAAAAAACCGCTTGACGGAAAACAAACCGCCGCTAAACTCCGCGCACTTTCGCGACCCGTAAGCGTTTTTTGGGTCGCGCGGCCGCTAGCCGAAGGTTTTTTTGCGTGAGTTCCCGGGCTCTGGACCTGTCAGCGGCCGTTGGCCGCAAGGCGGGCGGCCCAGCCAAGGAGTGCGATGTCCACGATGTTGCCGGTCACCATTCTTGAAGAAGCCAACCGCCCGCGCCGACTGTCCGACGCCTTCCGCTGTCACGCCCGCGGCCGCAACCTGCTGCTGTCGGTGTGTCTGGACGATTTCATGAATGCCAATGCGCTGCGCGTCCGCTCAATGGTGTGCTTTGAGTGCATCCAGGGCGGCGCCAATCGCGAGGCTTTTGCCGCCGACGCCGACACCGAGGGATTGCTGGACAACGAGATCTGGGCGCGCCTCATCTCCGACATGAAAGACGCCGAGCCCGTGGCCTGATCCTTGACGTGCCCGGTCGCGTCGTAGGGCTGTCTGCCGATCGTGGCCAGAGTTCGATGTGCTGCGCGCCGGGCCTTGGCGTTCCGTGCACCAATGCTGACGCCGCGTTGCGTTGCCGTATCGGCAAATTCGTGGTACCCTCGCCGGCCGCGCGCCTCGTGCGTCTCACTGCGTGGGGCACCAATCGGGCGTGCCTGAACGATGGCGACCTTGCGCCACTAACGTGATGGCGCCACTGCGCCTGCCTTGTCGACGGCCGCTCGCGGCGCAGCGCCACAGCTTGCGCGCTAACCGCAGATCGGCCCGGAGTTCCCATGGCAACCGGCATCACCAACGCATATCCTCAGAATTTCGGTAAGTATACGCTCACGGCGAAGATCGCCATGGGCGGCATGGCCGAGATCTTCCGCGCCAAGAGCTTTGGCGCCGAAGGCTTCGAGAAGGTCGTGGTCATCAAGCGCATCCTGCCGCACTTCAGCGAGGATGAAGGCTTTGTGACCATGTTCAAAGACGAAGCGCGCGTAGCGGCGCACCTGAACCACGCCAATGTCGTGCAGGTGTTCGACTTCGACACCGTCGACGACCTGTTCTACATCGCCATGGAGTACGTCGAGGGCCATGACTTAAAGCGCGTGCTCGACGTCGGCGCCAAGCTCGGCAAGCCGCTGTCCATCGCGCAGGCCGTCTACGTCATGATCGAGGCCAGCAAGGGCTTGGATTACGCGCACAAGCGCGTCGTCGATGGCAATCCGCTCAACATCATCCACCGCGACGTGTCACCGCACAACGTGATGGTGAGCTTCGCCGGTGAAATCAAGATCATGGACTTCGGCATCGCCAAGGCGGCGTCGCGTTCGACCAAGACCCGAGTCGGCACTGTCAAAGGCAAGTGCGCGTACATGAGCCCGGAGCAGGCGCGCGGCAAGAATCTCGACGCCCGCAGCGACCTGTTCGCACTTGGCGTTTGCATTTGGGAGATGCTGACCGGCAAACGTCTGTTCGTCGGCGAGACCGACTTTGAGACGTTGAACAACGTGCTCAAGGCCGAGGTGCCGCCGCCGAGCGAGCTCAACCCCGAAGTGCCCAAGGAACTCGACGCGATTGTGCTGCGCTCGCTGGCAAAGGACGTCAATGATCGCCAAAAAGACGTCGGGCAGTTCGTCAACGAACTGAACCGCTGGTTCTTTTCGGCCGTGCCGGACCCGGACGCCATCAACCTCAACGGTTACATGCAGGACCTGTTCGCTGAACAAATCGCCCAACTGCGCTCGGACGCCGTCAACGAGGCGGCGATGCTGGAGGCCCACAAGCGCGGGGGCAACACGCTGTCGGGCCAGCGCAAACCGGGCACCGGGTCGCAGCCGCAAGCTCGAGCGATGGGCGGTGACGACGAGCGCACCATGGCGCTGCCTGACGGTGCGATGGCCGGCGATGGCGATCGCACTATGGCAATCCCCGATGCAATGGCGGCGATGCGCAGCAAAAGCCAGGTTGCCGTTCCGATGCAGGGCGCCTCGCAGATCATCGTGCAGAAGCAGTCGAACACCGGACTGCTGATTGGCATCGGCGCGCTGTTGGCGGTGGCGATCGGCATTGGCGCCTTCGTCTTGCTCGGCAAGAAAGACGAACAGCCCTCCACTGCGGCGGTCGCGGTTCCGCTGGCGCCAGCCGAAAAGCCCAAGCTCAAGTTCTTTATCAAGGCTCCGGGTGCCGCAGAGATCCTGGTCGATGGCAAGCCCGAGTGCATGAGCAAGGATTCCTGCGACGTCGAGGTCGAGGCGGGCAAGCACAAAGTCATCGCCAAGAACGCGGACGGCAAGGGCGTTGACCAGGAAATCGATGTCCAGAAGGGCGGCGAGGTGGTCGAACTCAAGGTGCCAGAGATCGCCAAGAAAGCCGAGGCCGCTCCGCAGGCGGCCGCAGTTGCACCCAACGTCTTCGTCAAGGTTGCGCCCGACAATGCGGTCGTCACTGTCAACGGCCAGGCGCTGGCCCTGGTCGGCGGCACCGGCAAGATCGCCAACGTCAAAGCGGGCGACGCGGTCAAGATCGAGATCAAGGCCGAAGGTCACAAAACCGAGACCGTTGATCGCATGGTCACCAAGGACGAGACCTTTGAGTTCAAGCTAGAAAAAGACAAGGGAACTTCGGTTGCTACTTCGCCCGGCGAAAAGAAAGAAGCCCCGGCGGGACCCGGCAAGCTGACCGTGTCAGCCAAGCCCTGGGCCAAAGTGGTGATCAAGGGCAAAGAGTACGGCCTGACGCCGCAGACGATCACGCTGCCGGCCGGCAAGTACACAGTGACACTCATCAAAGGCACGGTCACCAAGACGGCGGGCGCCACGGTCAAGGCCGGCGGCACGGCCACCGTCAGCGTGGACATGAACGCCGAGTAGACGGCGGCGTCCACCCGCCGTTGACGGCTTGCGTGACCCACCTTATACTGCCGGCCGCTTCGCGCCCCAGCCGGGTCGCGCAAGTGCGGCAACCGCCCTCGGCGGTTCGTTCGCGGGAATAGCTCAGCGGTAGAGCG
>SXRM01000337.1 GCA_005792545.1 Pseudomonadota bacterium
CTACCATCGCCCGCGCGCATACACGCGCCCAAGGAGTACCCATGGCCCGCCGCGAAATCCAAGCCGACGACACGCTGCTGGACGCCCGCCAGTTCCTAGTGTGGCCGCTCGCCAACCTCGCCGCAGCTGCGCAGACCGAGCCAGACCTGGCCAAGTTCGCGCCGCCCGCCCAGAAGGCGCTGGCCCAGTGGGACGCCATCTTTGCCGCCTCGCTCGCCGGCTGGGATGGCATCACCAAGGCCAATGCGTTGGTGCGATTGCGCGACGCCGAGGCCGGCGAGGTGATTGCCGCGACCCACAACGGTGTGCTCGCCCATGTGAACCTCAATCGCAAGGCGTTGCTGTTTCTACGTTTCTTTCCCAAGTCGCTGTCAGTGGTGCTTAAACTCCACCTTGGCCGGCTGGTCGAGACCTGCAAAGAACTGGTGTTGGCGCTCGGCGTTGGCGACACGCCCAAGGCGCTGGTCGAAGCCCATACCAAGCCGCTGCAAAGCGCCATCAACAACGGGGCGATGGCCTTGGACGGGCGCATCCAGGCCGACGTCAACCGCGATGCCGCGGCGACTGACCGCGAGAAGTGGCGCCTGGTTGCCAATGGGGCGCTCAAGACCCTGGAAGCGGACCTGCAGAAGCACGCAGTCGCCAAGGGCCGGCAGCAGGCGTGGACCGATGCGTTCTTCTTGCCGCCGGTGCCCGCCAAGAAGAAGGCTGCCGCCGCGGAGCCAGTGCCCTGATTGCAATCCGGCAGGCCCCGCAGGCGTGGATGGTGCTATCGGATCGCGTTCCGGTAGGCCCCGCAGGCGTGGATGGTGCCATCGGATCGCGATCCGATAGGGTCCGCAGGCGTGGATGGTGCCATCGGATCGCGATCCGATGGGGTCCGCAGGCATGGAGTGGGCTGTCGGAGTGCGGTCCGGTAGGGACAGCGGGTAGTGAACCCGCGCCGCTGCCCCATTGCTCGCACGCTAGCCCACGCGCTCAACACCCGCGAACGCCCCAGCATCGCGCAAGGCATCAAAAAGCCGGTACAGGTCACTCCCCGTGGCCTGTGGCCACCGGTTGCCTCGACCGGGGTCCAACTGGCGCGCCGACGTGCAGGCCCGGTCGACATGGGCCGTGGCCAAGGCGTCCAGGACCGGCTGGAACGACACCAGCGCAACTTTGGCGTCGTCGCACTTCGCGATAGGCGCGCTGTGTGCGAAATGCAGCAGCAACCAAAACTCAAAGCAAGGGTTGGTCGCCGCTAGTTGGACCTGCTTTGTTCGCGCGACGCTCGCCATTTGCGATAGCTGCGCGCCCCAGCGGTCGACGTCAAGCACCAGCCAGATTTCGTCCAGATCGGCACGGAACGCTAAGTCTTTGCTGGCTACAATCGCGCGGTTCAACACGTATTCGGGTGCCGACCTGCCGGCGTCGACGCCCACTGTTGGCGTGGGAACGACTTCGATGTGAACCCTTGGGCCGACGATGCGAAGCTGCCGGAGGTGGGCGAAGTACGCGGGCTCGGCCTTGGCGCCTTCGGTCGCGACGATGAACAGCCGAGCGTCGCGTGTCCCGCGCTGGCGCCGTTGCAGGCTCACGGTGCGCCCCGCGGCACGGCATCAGCGGCAACGAGCTCGGCGGGGTCACCGAGCAACGGAATGCCGCCAAAGCGGCCGACGAGGTAGCCTTGCCGCAATTGGCCCTTGAGGCGTTCGAGTTGCCCGGCGTCGAAGTCAGCGAGGCTGTGCAGGTGCGAAGCGCCGCCGGCGTCCTTTTCGACGAACCAGGTGCCATCGATTGGCACCAACGAATCGTCCAGCAGGTCCGGGCTGTGCGTAGTGAAGATGATCTGCGAGCGGCCGCCGCGATCCCCTTCGCGAAAAAGACCGAGCAGGTGGCGAGCCAGGTGGGGGTGCAGGCTGGATTCGAGTTCGTCGACGAGGAGCGGCACGTGGGTCTTGCGGGCGTCGTAGAGCCGGTTGGCCAGTGTGAGGAGTTGGACAGTTCCTTCAGATTCGTCGTCCAGCGCGAAAGTCGCCGTGCCGGACGGCGCGTGATCGAAGCGCAGGGTTCGCGCGCTGTCCACGGCTGCTGCCAGGGCACGGTTCGCATCGCTGAGTTCACGGTCGAGGCTCTGTGCATGTGCGGCCGACGCCGCAGCCTGCGCCGCGGCATCCGCCGCGCCTTTCGCTGCCCGAACAGGGTCGCGGTCCGTGGCGAATGCAGCGGATTGCGCGGCGAATAGGGCGGCCTGTTGCTTTACGTCGGTGCTTCGCCCCTGAAGGTAGCGGACACGGGTTTCAGCGCTACGAATTTGGAGGCTGGTTCCAGCTAGCGGCCCGCGCTCAATCGCCACGCCCACAATCCCTGCGTCGGCGCGACTGACGACCTGCTCGACAAACGTGCGTCGCTGGCCAACGTCTTCCAAGCTGCGGGCCAGGTGCTGTTCCGCATCAGAGCCCAAATCACGGCCAAACTGGCCAGGCATCGAATCCGCGAGGCCTCGCAGCCAGTCGGTGGCCCACCGCAATTCGTGGACATTGCGCGCCAACGCTTCCGCGACCAACGGCTGGTTGGGCCGAGTGCCCGCAGCAACGAATTCAAGAAACGCAGCGCGGTCCTGCCCATGGTGCAAAGCCGGACCGAACGCGATACTTGCCGTGCCATTGGAATCCGGCGCCTTCCTGTCGAACAGCGGAATTTCCGCACCGCCGAGGTTTTGCGTCAGGCGCTCAGCCAAGACCGCGCCGGCTTGGGTCACAAGCTCGTAGGTCAGAACCTTGTCACCGACGGCGTACACATACTCGACAACGCTCGCCCGCCCAGCTTCGAGCGCCAGTTTGAAAGGCTGCTGAGGTAGCGGACTGTCAGCGGCGGTCGTTCCGCGTACCGCAGTCCGCGCGCCGGCCACCATCGCCCGCAGTAAGTTCGACTTGCCCGACGCATTGGCACCGTAGAGCGCCACAGCCCTGGCGACGGGTCCGACTTCGGCAATGTGCGCGAACAACGCAGCGTCCGGTGCCACATCGCCAGAGGCACGCAAACTCAGCACACAGCGGTCGCGGAAAGACCTGTAGTTCTCGACCGCGAACTGGATGAGCACGGCGCGACCTCGGCGCGGGCAACGCTTGCTGCCTGCGGTGCCGATGCTGGCACGGAGGACCGGGGCGACAAGGACTGCCCGCCCGCAGGGCGCAAATCCAAACCCGAGCGCCCATTCTTTTTTAGGTTTGTAATTTCAAGCCATTGGCTAGCGGCCTTGGCGGCGCATCGACCGCCTGGCGGAAACTTTCATCCCAGGTATCCGACGCCCATGCACAACGCAGC
>SXRM01000338.1 GCA_005792545.1 Pseudomonadota bacterium
AGGCTGCGTTGTGCATGGGCGTCGGATACCTGGGATGAAAGTTTCCGCCAGGCGGTCGATGCGCCGCCAAGGCCGCTAGCCAATGGCTTGAAATTACAAACCTAAAAAAGAATGGGCGCTCGGGTTTGGATTTGCGCCCCATTGCGGTCCTGCCGGCCAGGGCGGTCGCAAAGTCGCAATTCTCAGTGTTGGGCGCGGACAGAGTGCCATCCCTGTCCGGTTCAGTCGAGCGATTGCGCGTTGCCCAGACAGGCACAGAGGCCTGTCCGCACCCAAAAAACTTGGATCTTGCAATAGCCCTGTCCTGCCGGCAGGCTGCGCTTTTCGCCACGCCCGGATCCGGCTAGGCTAGGTACCATGAGCGACCTGACAACCATTTCCAACGCCTCTGAACTGCGCAGCGCCCTGCAAAGCGGCGCGCTCGAACGCTGCGAGATTGGTCCGGTGGACCTTCCTCCGGTCGATGCGCCCGCGGTGCGGCTGAACCACGTGCGCATGACCGGTACCAAGATGGTCGGCGTGCACGCCGCCGGCTGGCACGCCAACCGCTGGCAGGCGCGCGGTGTGCTGTTGCGCGGCAGCCGCTTCGATCGGGCCGAGCTGCACAACTGCGAAATCGCCAACGGGCACGGTCAGGAGCTGCACTGGCCGGCCGCGCGGCTGTTCGACTCGCGGTTTGTCGAGACACCGCTGACCAACGCCAATTTCGGCCGCGCGCTGGTGGTTGGCTGTGATTTTGCCCAGTCGGATCTCAACCACGCGACCTTGTGCGAGGCCATGCTGCTCAACACCAGCTTTGCAGACGCGCGACAGGGCGGCGCGGTGCTCGACAACGTCAATCTGTCGGGCGCCGTGCTGTGCAACGTCAACTTGCGCGGCGCCAACCTGTTCCGGGCCAACTTTGCCAACGCCGTGCTCATCAACGTCGACCTGCGCGAGGCCAACCTGACCGGCGTCAGCTTCCGCAATGTCGTGGCCATCGATTGCAAGACCGACCGCGCCGAGATTTCGGGCAGCACGCATCAGGAATTTCAAGCCGCCGGATCGTCGCTGTCCGACATCTGGGAGCGCATGCGCCACCTGCCGGCCGACGTGCTCGCGCTGATGACCGCGGCGCTGCTGGCCCGCGCCCAGACCGGCGGGGCGGGTCCGGCGGTCGCCACTGCATCGGCTGGCGGCGGCATCGACCCGTTTGCGGCGCTATTGCGCCTCAATTTCGCTGCGTTGGTGCGCGAGCTGCAAGGCCGCGGCGGGCCTGCGGAGTTGGGTCAGCTGCGCGTGGACGGCGACCACGTCTACGCGCGGTCGCAGACCGGCGAAGAAGTGCGCATGACCGGAGCCGCGGCCAACGCCGCGCGGCAGCCGGCGCCAATGCGCACGCCGGATCCGCCCGCCCAGCCGAGCCCTGGCGTGTCGCGCGGTTCACCGCCTCCGGCGCCTGCCACACCGGCCGCAGGCGGCAGCGGGCGCTTCTCGGGCCTCGAAATCGACTGATGGCGACCTTGGGGGTTGCGCTCGGCCTGTCCGACCTGCACCGCCACCTGGACGGCTCGCTGCGGCCCGCCACCTTGCGGCAGCTTGCGGCCCAGCAGGGCGTGATAGTCGCGGAGCCGTTCGGGTTCTACACCGGCATGGGGCTGCAGGCCGCGTTGGACTGTTTTCGCACCACGCTCGCCGTGCTGCAGTCGCCCGCAGCCGTGCGCCAAGTGGCCGCAGAAATCTGCGAAGACGCCGCACAAGAGGGCGTGACCACGCTTGAGATCCGGTTTGCGCCGCAATTGCACGGCGGCGCCAGCCTCGGGGCCATCGTTGACGCCGCGCTCGAGGGTATCGGCGGTCGCGCGGGGTTGGTGTTGTGCGGCCTGTACGGCGAGCCACCTGAGCTGCTGGGTCAGTTGGTCCGCGCCGCCCAGACGCGACCGGGGGTAGTCGGGCTCGATCTGGCCGGTGCGCCGGCGCCCGGGCATCGCTATCGGCTGGCCGACTACGCCGACGTGTTTCAGGCGGCTGGCCAATTGGGCCTGGGCCGGACCGTGCACGCCGGTGAAGGGCGGCCGCCTGCCGAGATTGCAGTAGCCATTGAGCGCTTGGGCGCAGAGCGCATCGGCCACGGCTGCACGGTCCTGCACGACCCGGACGTGGCGGCGTTGGTCGTTGCCCGCGGCGTGACCATCGAAGTCAACCTGACCTCCAACGTGCACGTCGGGGCTATCGCCGCGCCGGCCGAACACCCCCTGCCGCAGTGGATCGACGCCGGAATTCGCGCCTGTGTGTGCACCGACAACACGCTGATGTCGCACACTTCGGCCCCGGCCGAGTGGGCCCTGGCGCAGGCACTGCCCGGCATGACGCTCGCCAAGCTGGCGCACTTGCGGCTGTGCGGGCATAAGGCGGCGTTCCAGCGGCAAGCGACAGCCGATTAGCCTGCTACTTGCGCGACAGCCGCCGCGGCTCCAGGACTTCAATCCGCACGCTGTCTTGCGCCACCGACCGGCCCGTTTCGTCTGTGGCTTGCACGCGCACCACGTGCGCACCGGCAGCGATTGGCCACAGCACGGGCACATCAGCGGCCTGGGCATCGGCAACGAGTTTGTCGTCTACCATCCAGCGCAGTCGCCAGTTGCGGTGCGCGGCGCGCGCGCGCAAGCCCAATTGCTGAGCAGTGCGGTCCAGCGACGGGTCGACCACCAGGCGGGCGCCGTCGACGGGCGCTGTGATGGTGAGCGGAGTTGTCACGCCGGCTGACCCCGCAGCGGTCGCGGCGGCCGTCAGCAGGTTGGGTACCGAGGCGGCCCAAGCGCGGTACTGCACCGGCACGTGCACAACGCTTCTGCCGTCTTGCATTTGGTGCCAGTCGCAGGGCGTCGGCGTCTGGTCTGGCCGCAACCATTCGCGCACGCCGTGACCGCACGCCGCAGTCGCCGCAAGGCCAGACAGTGAGCAGACTTGGGCTGGCCGCAGCCCCGCGGGGCGCGCGGGCGGCGGGCTAGCCTGTTCGCCTTGCAACCGGAGCAGCACGTCGCGCAAAATCGGTGCCGCCCCGGTGGCGCCCGACACGTCGCGCATCGGTGTGCCGTCGAAGTTGCCGACCCAGACCCCGACTGTGTACCGCGTCGTCGCCCCAAGCGACCAGTTGTCGCGAAAACCCTTGGAGGTCCCAGTCTTGGCGATGGTCCAAAACGGCAGCTCCAAAGGGCCACCGCGGCCAAAGGCGAGGCTTCTGGCCTCCGGGTCGCTCAGAATACTGGCCACCTGCCACGCGACCTCGGCAGAGTAGACCCGGTGCTCCATGGCCGGCCGAGCGACTTCGGTGTGACCGTCGCGATTCTCGATGGCCGACCACATAGTGGGCTGCCGCCACACGCCGCCGCGGACGAACACCGCGAACGCGGCCGTCAAGTCGGTCAGCGTCACCTCGCCGTCGCCAAGCGCAATGCCCAGCCCATAGTGGGTCGGATCGGCGTACAGTGACGTGATGCCCGCCGCGTGCAGGTCGCGCAGGATGGCGGCCGCGCCGATCTGGTCGGCCACGGCCACGGCCGGCAGGTTCAGACTCGCTGCCAACGCCACCCGTGCGCGCACCGGCCCGCGGAAGCGTCCGCCATAGTTGCCCGGCGTCCAAGTGCCTTGCGGTGTCCGGTATTGCGCAGGCAGGTCGGCCAGGACGCTCGCGGGTGACAACCCCTGCT
This sequence comes from Pseudomonadota bacterium, assembly GCA_005792545.1. Taxonomy (GTDB): domain Bacteria; phylum Myxococcota_A; class UBA9042; order UBA9042; family UBA9042; genus SXRM01. The sequence goes on from SXRM01000338.1 coordinate 3,690, forward strand.
CGAACGCCCGCGCGTACACGAAAGGCTTGAGCGCCGAGCCGGGTTGGCGCAAGGCCAGCGCACCGTTGTTGGCGCCGCCGTGGTCGCCGTCGCCGTAGCCGACCGAACCGACCCACGCGCGGACCTCGCCGCTCGCGTTGTCCAGCACCACTACCGCGCCATTGCCGACGCCGCGGGCACGCAGCGTCAGCACCTGGCGTGCGGCGATGGCCTGGACATCGCGCTGCAACACCCCATCGAGGGTCGTGCGCACCGCGACCGGCCGCGCCCGCAGCCCCTGGCCGATGTGGTGCGGTAAGGCGTCGACCAGATGCTGGGCGCGCACGCGGCTCGGATCGGGGGCAATCCGAATCGGCTGATCCAGCGCAGTCTGCCGTTCGCTTGCGTCAATCCAGCCCAGCGCAAACATGCGGTCGAGCAGTCGTCGCTGCGCCGGCAACGCCGCCGCCGGGTCACGGCCAGGGTCCAGCCGCGCCGGCGACCGCGGCAGCACTGCCAGCCACGCGGCTTCCGCCACGCTCAACTGCCCCGCTGGCTTGCCGAGCCAAGCCTGCGCAGCCTGCTCGGCGCCGTGGTGCAGGCCGCCATAGGGCGCGAATTCCAGGTAGAGCTCCAGGATTTCGGGCTTGGACAGCGCGCCCTCGAGGCTCAGCGCCGCTCCCGCCTCGCGCAGCTTGGCTGGCAGCGATCGGCCGCGCGGGGCGATCCACTTGCACACCTGCTGCGTCAAGGTCGAAGCGCCCGACACTAAGCGACCGCTGCGCAGGTTCTGCCCCAGTGCGCGCAAGGCGGCGAGAGTGTCGACGCCCGGGTGCTGCCAGAAGCGCTGGTCCTCCGCGGCGAGCGTCGCCCACACCAGATGCGGCGACACGTCGGCCAGTCGCAGCGGTCGGTGGCGTGCGCGCGTGGCGGCGGTCAACGCGTGCAGCACCCGACCGTCGCGGTCCAGGATCCTCGTCAGGGCATAGCGCTCCACGAGCGCCGCGCGCGGATCTACCGGTGCCAGCACGCCCAGGCGCAACAGCGCCCACGCCAGCCCGCCCGCCAGCGCGGCCAGCCCGCACCAGCGCAGGGTCCGACTCCAGCGCGGCCGAGCCCAAGCAGCCATCAGCGAATGGTCAGCCGATTGGGACCCGTGGTTCCAAACACTTCCGGCGCGTACATCGCCTCAGCCCGCGCGCCGCGACCCAGGAACGACCCGCGCACCGCCGCCCGCGCAACGTAGGTGAACACGTGCACGCCGGCCGACATCTCATCGACAAACCAGCGCACCTCCCGGCCGATCAGTTCGCGGCGATCGGCGCGGTCGCCCTCCCACTCGGCCTGATGTGCATAGCGACTGTGCTGCGCGGTTGCGCGCGGCAGGTCCGGGCCTATCAGCCGCTGGCGCAACTCCGTCATCTGCTCCAGTGCTGCGCGAGAGGTCGTGCGCAGCCCGTCGTCTAGCGGCTCGAGGCCGGCAGGCAGCTGGTCGACCACGGCGACATCGCTGCGCTCGCGATCGGCCAGCACCACCACAGCCACGGCCACGTGGTCGCCGCGCTGCAGCTGCACCGGGCCCTTCTTGCCCGAGGCGTCGTAGACCAGCCGCTGCACGAACAGGCCGGCGTTGCGGGCGACTTCGGCGTCTGCCGCGGGACTGTAGGTGTAGCGCAAAGTGTAATGCACGCGGTCGGCGCCGCTCGGCTGGATGTCCAACGGTTGCTGACCGGCGGGCAGATTGGCATCCGCTACATCAAAAACTAGCGAATCCAGCGACTTGGGTTTGATCATGCCCGAGCCGATCGCCTTGCCACCAAGCAATACCGAGACCTGGCCGCCAATGCCACCCTGGTCTTGACCTTGCATCCACGCGCCCAACCCGCGCAGTGCCCAGGCGTTGTCCTGCGTGGTGCCCCAGCGGTCGTCGCGGCGCTTCTCTAGCAACCAGCGCGCTAGCCGTGGCAACAGCGGATGGTCGGGCGTCGCCTTGAGCATGACGGCCAGCAACAGAGCATTACTGCGAACGGTTGTGCCCCACGCCAGCGCTTCGCCCCCGGGTTCGATATGGGCGGTGGCTGCGTCCAGGTGCGCGGTGCGCGTCAGTTCGTCGACCAGCGTCCGGGCCTTGTCCAGCGCCGGCCCCGCCTGCATCGCCGCCGCCTCGGCCACGAAAAGCTGCGCGTCGGTTGGCAATTGGGCGCGGCGGGCGAACAGCGCGTCGAGTTCGGCCGGCGCCGGCTGACCCAGCGCCGCCAGCGTTGCCACCGCCAGCGCGCGATCGGCGTCGCCCATCGCCGTGGCCTCCGTGCGACCATCCCGTCGGCCCATCGGCAGTTCCTCTTCGGCTGGCCCATCAGGTCCATGGTGCGCCTTGCCGTCGTCTGCTAGTCGCTGCCGCAGCCACGCCGCGCCGTCCTTGACCAGCGTGGCGTCGACCCGCAGGCCGGCCGCCTGGGCCTCGTACAGCAACCGCAGCGCCCATGCCGTCGCGCCGACATGCGGTTCGTCGCCGCCAGGCCACAGTGCAAACGCCGCTGCGCTGCCCGCGCGGTTGGCGACGATCTTGTCGATGGCCTGCTGGGCGCGCTGTCTTCCGGTCTCCCGGACCGTCGGCGCCACCTGATAGTGGTCCGCCAGACGCTCGGTCCACAAAAAGGCCTGCAGTTGCGAGGCAAGCTGCTCGGTGCAGCCGTACGGGTAGCCCATCAGCCAGTCGATCGACCCCTGAAGGCCGGCCACCGCGCTGCCGGCCACGCGCACTTGCAAGCCGCCGACGCCTGCGCGGGCGGTCGGGCTCTTGGTCAGTGCTTCGCGCACCGGGCCCTGCGCCACGCCGTAGGTTGCTACGGATTCCGCTGGCATCGGGTCGACGACCTGGACCGTGTGTTCGACCGCATCCTGGTCCGCCCCGGCCTGGGTGTGAACCGTCACTTTGGTGGCGCCAGCCGCGGTCGCCCGCACACGGAACGCCACTTCCTGGGCCTGGTCGGCGGCCAGCTTCCAGGCCGTCTGCGCCGGTCCGATCAGCGTTGCCTGGCCGCCAGCTGCCGTCACCGTCGCGCTTGAGGTCCCCGTCGCTGCCGCACCGGAACGATTGCGCAGCACCAGCGCTAGCTCGAACTCGTCGCCGACGTGGACCTGCACCGGCGCGGTCGCCAGCAGCATCAACGGCTTGTCGACGGTTAGCGTCGTCTCGCCGCTGCCGGCGCGCTCTGGACCGGACAGCGCCACCGCCATCAGCCGGTACGAAGTCAGGTTGTCGGGCAGCGCAAAAGTCGCCGTCGCCTTGCCATCGGCGCCGACTGCGACTTTGGGCAGCCATACCGGTACGTCCTTGAAGTCGCCGCGCGCGCCACCACCGCCGCCGTCTTTGCCCTTGTCTTCGCCGACGCGGCCGCGGATGAGGTCGAGCACCGTCGCGAAGTTGGCGACGCCCAGTTCGGCCGAAGCGTAGATGGCCGCCAGGGGATCAGGGCGCGTCTGACCCGACAGCGCGATAACGCCCTCGTCCACTGCCCACAGCGCCACTTCGCCCGCTGCCGGTTTGCCCGTCGCGTCACGCACTTGCAGTGACACCTGGACCTTTTCGCGCGGCCGGTACTTGGCCTTGTCGGTCGCCACCTGTACCTGCAACGCGCGGTCGGCGACCTCGACTTGGATGGGTGCATACAGGACCTCGATGGCGGGCGCGCCGATGTCCGGAACGCCCACCTCAGCCCGCGCCGACCGGCCGCGGAACACCGCCAGTCCCACCCAGAAATTGGGGGCGTGGCGCGGCAGGATCGGTACCTGCACGGTCGGCGCCTCGCCTTCCAGGGTTAGCAGTTGCGTGCGCAAAACGCCGTCGCGCTCTTCAGTCAGCAGCGCCTGCAGGCCCGGGCGCAGGTTTTTGACCAGAATCTTGGCAGTGTCGCCGACTTTGTACTTCGGCTGATCGGGCACCAGCCGCGGACCGTCGCGCTCGGCGGCATCCCAGCGGGCCTCGCCTTTGCCGTGCACGTACAGCGTAACTTGGGTGTGCGACTTGCGCCCCTTGGCATCGGTCGCCGTCACGTTGACCAGGTGCAGGCCCGGCAGCGCAGTCGGCACCGCACAGTTGGCTGGCGTCGCGCCGCTGGTCAGGTCGCACGATCCAGCCGGAGTGTCCTTTTCCTCGGTTTTCCAGTCCACGACACCGCCCACGCCTTCCTGGCGCACCTGCAAGTGACTGCGCTGGATGACGTCCACGCGCAGCCGGGCGCCCGCGACCGCTTTGCCCAGCACGTCAGGGGCAATCAGCTCCATGGCAATCGGCTCGCCCACCTGCACCAGGGCCTTGGCCAGCCGCACGCCGGCATGGACACTGGCCGGATGCAGCCAGGTCTGGGCGGTCTTGGAGACCGGCTGGGCGTTGGGATCCTCCGCCGTGCACTCCAGTTCCAAGGGCAACGACCCTGCGATGCGCAGGTCTTTGGTCGGCATCGACAGCGTTGCCTTGCCGGCGGCATCGAGCGTGCCCGTCAACTCCTGACGGACCGTGTTGGCGATCAGCGGATCCGCGGAAGTCCAGTATCCGCGACCAAACGAAAATTCGGCCCACCCGGGCGGCGTAAAGGTGCTCGCGTAGCCCGATACCGCGACCTTTAGCGGCGCAGCGCCGAGCGGTCCGCCGCTGTAATAGCCCGCCAGCACCTGCACCGCGACCGGGTCGCCGACCACGTGGTGGGGCGCCATCACCGTCGCCTCCATCCGGAACTTTGGGGTACGAAATACTCGTACTTCCAACGAGGCGGCCAGGGACAGGCTGCCGGTCTTGGCCACCAATTGGTGCGAACCGAGCGAGCCCGCGGCTGGCAGCGGCAGCGACCCGTCGAAGCTACCGTTATCGCTGAGCGTCGTCTCAAGCTTGCCCAGCGACCGATTGGCGTCGTCGCGCAGCTCGACCACCACGGGCTGTCCGGCTTTGGCCAGCCCGAGGCCAGCTGGTCCCAGCGCCCGCACGATGCCCTTGAATTGCACCGCCTCGCCGCGCTTGTAGAGCGTTTTGTCGGTGAAGAGCAGCCCGCGCGTGCCCGCCTCGCCCGAGCGGTCCACGTAATCGCCCGCTTGCTCGCCATGGAGCATCAGGTAGGTCCAGTCATCGCCCAGCGTCGCGGTGGCGACGTAGGCGGCTGGCGGCGCGGGTTCTTCGCCGCCGTCGTCGTCACCGCGGTCGCGCCAGTCGCGCTTGTCGCGCTGCCACAGGTCGCCGGGCGCGGTGGCGAGACCTTCGGCATTGGTCGCGCCTTGCCAAATCTCGGTTCCGTCGCGCTTTTGGACGCGCAGCTTGCAGCCGGCGACGGGCTTGCCGGTGGCGTAGCTGGTGACCCAGAACACGCTGGTGCCGTCGGCGGCTTTGGCGAGCACGTGCAGGTCGGTCCAGCGCAGCATGCGCTCGATGCGCTGCGGGCCGTCTTTTTGGTCCACCGCCTCAATGCGCAGCAGCGCCACGCCCGCCTTGCCATCGCCGCCCACCGCGACGTCCACGTCGACGACGGCCCGCTCGTCGGTGTCGACGCCGCGTGTGCCGGTCAGCGGGACCTCGACATCAAACCGCGGACCATCCGGGTTAGGAGGCGGCGGCCGCGATCCGGGCGGAACGGGCGGCGGGTCGCTCCAATTGAGCGCCTTGGTCAGCGTCTCCGGCGTGACCCGCTGCGCGCGCGCTTGCAGCTTGGCAACGTTGCGGATGGCGAGCGCCAGCCGGTGCGGGCCTTCCTTGCGCTCGAACACATTGCCGTCCGTCAAGAGCTCCAGCTCAGGCGATCGGTGGCCGAAATGCACCGTCGCCTTGTGCGCCACCTTGAGCGTCTGGCCGTGCACATCGGGCATTCCGGCCAGCACCTCGACCGTGTAGGTGGTTTCGGGCTTCCAGACTGCCACCGGCGGTGCAGTTGAGCCGGCCGGTGTCGGTGCGCGCCCGCTCAGCCGACAGTTCGAGCCGTAGCAGGAAGCGGAAAACCCGGGCACCGACGGGGTGACGCGCACAAAGCGCCCCAGGTTCTTGGCCTTGGCGCTCGGGTCCGCGTCCTCGTCGTAGCCACCCGACCACGGCAAGCTGTTGTTGAATGCCACCGTGATCGGCGCCCAAGCATCTGGATCGCAAGGGTTCTTGTCACAGCCCACTGACACCACGCGTACATCGCCCAGCGTGGCAAAGCTAAGCCGAAACGGCTCGCGGCTGAGCTCAGGGCCTTCCAGGCTTTTGATGCTCGGCGAAAGCACCAGGGCGACCTGGCTGTTGGCTGGCAGTGGGGTTCGCGGCAGCACCAGCATCACCCGGTCGACAAGGTCGGCCGTGTCGGCGCGCGCCGGTTGGCCGGCAGGGTTGCGCCATGCGGCGATCTCGGCCGCGGTGGCCTTCCGCACGTCAAACACCGGCCCCGGCAGGTCCCCAACCGACAGCTTGGCCGCGGCCGCGACGCTGACCGGGTCCACCGCCTGGTCGAAAACCAACGTGATGCGCGACGACGTCGCCACTTCGCCTTGGCCATCGCGCGGCGTTGTCTCGACGACCTGCGCTGACGCCGTGCGAAACGTGTACTGGTGCGGCGCCGAGGCCTTGCCGGACAGCGCCGTCAGCGCGTCGACCTTGACGGTGTAGGTGGTTGACCCGCTCAGTTTCGTCGTCGGAAAAAAGCCCAGAGTGCTGGTGCCTAGCCAGCGCACAGCGAGGCCTGCCGGCGGATCGAGGTGGACCTGCGTGGCCGCAATCGGCTCGTCCACCGCCGCAACCGGCACCATCGGCTGATTGAAAGCGACCGCGCCCATCGCCGGGTGATCGACGTCGCCGCGCGGCATGGCAAAGGTGACCGTCACATCGGCGGCCGGCGCCGCGGACAGACCTTGCGCTGAGCCACTTTGCGCTGCGGGCTGTGCGGATCCGGCCTGGGGCGCAGTTGGTGGCGTTGGCTTGGAGCACGCCGTCAGCGCGACCAGCGCTGCGACGAACGGGGAAATCGCGCGAATCATCGGGGACCTCTAAGGCGGTAGAACGGCGCAAGAACGCCGCCAGCGACGCGGGATTCACCGGCAAGCGACGCGGATTACGTCAACTGCTGGCGCGCGCGCACCGGGTCATCAGACGCGGCCCGCGGCACCGTTCTGACAGGGCCGAGCGCAGCGAAGCGCGGACTCAGGCTGGTACGTTGAACTCGCGCAACGCTTGATTAAGGCTGGTTTTCTTGTCGGTCGAGGCTTTGCGCTGGCCGATGATGAGCGCGCACGGTACGCCGTACTCGCCAGCCGGGAACGCCTTGGGCCGGGTGCCAGGGATGACCACCGATCGCGCGGGCACCTGGCCGCGGTGCTCAACCACGGTCGGACCGCTCACGTCCAGAATCGCCGTCGACGCGGTCAGCACCACGCCAGCGCCGATGACAGCTTCTTCCTGCACGTGCACGCCCTCGACCACAATCGCGCGCGAGCCGACGAAACAGCCGTCTTCGATGATCACCGGTCGCGCTGACGGC
>SXRM01000339.1 GCA_005792545.1 Pseudomonadota bacterium
CGCCGGTACACCGGTAAAGTCCTGCAGGATCACGCGGGCGACGCGAAAGGCGATCTCGACTTCGGGATGCTTGCTAGGCTGCCAGCCGGCGACCGTCTCGATGTCGGCGCGCTTGACCGAACTGCCATCTTCGTGGCGCAGCAGGTTCTCGAGCAGGATCCGCATCGACACCGGCAGACGCGCCATCGGGTAGCCTGCTTGTTCGAGCGCGGGCAGGCTGTAGTAGGTGTAGGTGCGATCGCCAACGTTCAACGAGGAACGCGCAGCGAAGGTGTTGTCGCTCATGGGAAAACCTCGTGCGGCCCGATGGATACAGCGACCGCGTGGAAGTCGACGGAATCGGCAGCGCGGCGCCCGGCCGCGTGCGCGCGCGCAAGTAAGCAGCCGCGGGCGCACCGGCAAGGGGGACGGCGGTCAGAAATGCTCGCCGGGCCGCAAAAAGCGCCACTGGCCCATCGGCAAGCGCCCCAGCCGCACGTTGCCGATGCGAATGCGCTTGAGCCCGATGACCTCCAGGCCGACCAGCGTGCACATGCGGCGGATCTGGCGCTTCTTGCCTTCGCGCAGCACGAACCGCAGCTGATCGGGGTTGGGCCGATCGACCTGCGCGGGCAGCAGCGCCTGGCCGTCGAGCCACAGGCCGTGACGCAAGGTGTTGATGGCGTGCGGCGTCACCTCGCCGCGTACGCGCACCAGATACTCCTTGTCGACCTGGCGGTCTTCGCCAATCAACTGGCGGGCGACGCGGCCGTCTTGGGTCAGCACCAGTAGCCCCGTGCTGTCGATGTCCAGGCGCCCCGCGGCCACCAGGCCCACCCGTTGCTCGGGCTTGAGCTCGCCGCCGCCAAAGCTGCGATCGCGGTTGGGCTCGACGACCAGCTCGATCGCATGTGGGTAGCCGTGTTCGGCCTGGCCCGACACGAAGCCGACGGGCTTGTGCAAAAGCACCGTCGCCAGGCTCGCTTGCTGCTCCGCCGCCTTGGCCAAAAGCTCAATGCGCTGACCGCGGTGGACCTTGCTGCCGAGTTCGGACACCACCAGGCCATCGACCTGCACCAGACCCCGCGCGATGTAGTCGTCGGCTTCGCGGCGCGAGCACAGGCCCAGTTCGGCCATGCGCTTGCTCAACCGCAGCGGCTCGTTGGGGTCGGCAGGTGCGGGCTTGGGCGGCGGTCTGGTCATGCGGCGGACCATAGGCGGTCGCGCGGTCTGGGGCAAGGCGGCCACAGTCAGGCAAGAAGGCGCTTGTCATGCCACCGCAGCCACCGTATCCTGCCCGGTTCGCGAGCGGGCGGGCAGGCAGCCACGACCGCACCACGACCCCTTCGCGTACCGGAGCCGTCCAACATGGGTAACCTTTCTCGCATGCGGCTGGCTGCAGCCATCCTTTGCTTTAGTGGCGCCTTCGGCGCGTGTCAGGCCGCTGCACCAGCGCCTGGGGGCTCCGGTGGTGCAACTGCCGAAGACGCCAATCAGACGACCGCGGGCACCGGCGGCGGCATCATTGAGTCTGACGCCACCGTCGCCAGCAAAGCCGACGTGACCCACGCTGGCGCCGACAGTGGGGCGACAACCGGGCCAACCTTGAACCCCGACATCGGCATTTCGTGCGCGATCACGGGCGCTTGCCCGGAGGGCCTGTCGTGTATCGGCGGCGCGACAAAAGACTCACCGCAGGTGTACTGCTCGGCCGAGTGCAGCAAGGACGCGGAATGCCCCGAGACCTTTGCCTGCACCAAGCAGGGCGTCAACAAGGACGGGTCGGACAAGAACCTCTGCACGCGTCGTGGTTTCTGCGCACAGTGTGCGACAGACGCGCAGTGCGGCGCTGGCGGGCGTTGCGTCGGGATGGGCAGTGGCAAGTTCTGTTCGCGGTCGTGCAACCTGGGCAAGTTCGAATGCCAGCGGTTTGCGGAATGCAAAGAAGTGGCTGAAGGCGGTGCGGCGTGCGTCCACAGTTCGGGTTCGTGCTTGGGCGATGGCAGTTTGTGCGCGGCGTGCAGTGCCGCCGACAACTGCGCGACCAAAGACGGTGGCGCGGGCGGCATGTGCCTGACGTACAACCACACCAAGGAGCAGTTTTGCAGTGCACCTTGCGGAACCGGCGACAGTTGCCCCAGTGGCTACGGTTGCGTCGCCATTGGCGCCAGCAAAAGCAAGCAGTGCGTGCCTTCGGACAAGCAGGCCCCCAAGTGCGTGCCCAAGCTCAACAAGCACATTGAAGAGGGCGATATCTTGGAAGATTTTGCCATGGTTGGCTACCTCGATACCGACGGCGATGGCAGCTTGTTGACCACCACCACCGGCAACGAAGAGCCGCGCATCATCAAGCTCAGCGAGTACGCCGACCTCGGCTTCAAGGTCGTGCTGTTCAACGTCTCGGCGGGCTGGTGCGGACCGTGCAAGCAAGAGACCACAACTTTCAAGTCGCTGCTCGCCAAGTACCCCGACGTCGGCATTTATCAGGTGCTGTATGACGGTGCACAGCAGGGCTCCTTGCCCGCGCTGCAGCTGGCTAAGGACTGGATCAAGAGCTTCAAGGGCCAAGGCGCTGTGGGCGTCGACCCCGATCGCAACGTCGCGCCGATCAACGTCGCTGGCTCCACGCCGCTCAACTTGATTATTGACGCCAAGACCCGCAAGGTTCTTAAGAAAATCAATGGATTGCCGCAGACCGGCATCGCCGGTGTGATTGCCCCGTTCATGAAGTAGCCGCGCACAACCCGCGCGGCAAGATGCGAGAAATCGTGAAGTTGACAGCCCTGTGCGCCCTCGCCGCGATTGCGGTGGCGGTGGCTGTGGTTTCGGTTGGGCCCGCTTGGGCCCAGTGCGCGACCTGAGCCAATCCGTCGCTCCCGGTGGGAGACGCCCTCAGCACCAGCGCCAATCCAGCGGCCGCCACCAATGCGTGGCGCGCGCGCGCGTCGATCGTGTACCTGCAGTCGGGCGCCGATCAGCTCTACGAGGGCAAGGCCGAGATCGAGAACTACCTGCAGATGAAGGTCAAGATGCAGCTGGCGTCGCTGGCCGCGGGCGTGGATGCGCCATGGGGCATGGGTCTGACCGCCATCGTGCCGTGGGTCGAGATCTGGAAATCCGAAGCGTTAGTCGATCCCGCGACCTACTCTGGCGTCGGGGACCTGGAGCTGCGCTTGCGCCAGGACCTGACGCAATTGTTCGACATCAAGTCTGGTCCGCGCTTTGGCATTTCGCTCGGCGCCGTCGCCCCTACTGGCGTGTACCTGGCCGCAAGCAGTGAGAGCAGCTTCTTGTCTGGCCAGAACAACAGCGGTGGTGCTCGCGAGCTCAACATCGGCCGCGGCGTGTGGTGGCTGCTTGCCGACGCCGATGCAGCTTGGGTGCCGTTCAGCCGTGTGATGGTCCACGGCGGCGCCCAGTGGCGTTCGCCGCAGACCACCGCAGCCGACGGTTTTGGCTGGGGCGACGAGGTCCGCGCTAATTTCGGCGTGCGCGTGACTGCGGTCGAGCGCTACCTGTCGCTGGGCGTTGTCGGTGACGTGCAGTACCGGGGGCTACCGACCTACGCGCCCAAAGGGCTGGATGGCCCGCGCGAGACCTTTCCCAATGGCGGCGGCACCAACGCCTACCTGTCGCCGGGAATCTTCAGCAACCCATTGGACTGGCTCGGATTCTCGGCGTCCTACCGCATGCCGATGCACAACGACGTCAACGGCCAGCAGGTGGTGCAGGGGCCGTCGCTGTTCTTTGGTCTAAACGTGAATTGGAGCTTTGCGGCCCCGGTGGTCGCGCCGCCTATCGTCAAATCCAAACCAGCGGCCGTGGGCCAAAAGTCGCAAGTGCCAGAGGTCGCGGCGCTGCCCGTGCCCGGCAAGGTGACCATCGTCGATTACTGGGCCACCTGGTGCGCGCCGTGCTTGGAGCTGTCGCCCAAGCTCGAGGCGTTCGCGGCCAGCCGCCCGGCGATGGATGTGGTCATCCGCAAGATCGAAGCCACCGAGTGGGGCGCCGCCCAGTGGGCCCACTACCTGCCCGATGCCCCCGGCCTGCCGGTGCTCGACATCTTCGACGGCGCCGGCATCTTGCGGGCGCGGCTGCAAGGCGACGAGGCCGAAAGCTACCCCGAGGCGGTTGCGGCCATCCTGGCAGCGGATGCGAGCGCGACTGGCAAGTAGCCTGTCGCGGGCGTAGCATCGGCGGTATGAAGTACCGCCTCCCGATCACATTTGCCTGCCTGTTGGTGGCTGTCGCGTGCACGGAACCGATGCCGGCCGGCGACACGCAGCTTGCCGACACCGGCAGCGTTTTCGGCTTTGACAGCGCGCTCGACAAGGACAACGGATCGGGCGGCCTCAAAGACACCAGCGGGCACGACGCCAAAGTCGCTTGCCCGGGCGCCGCCGGCTGTCAGTGCCTGCAAAACAGCGATTGCGACAACTCGCTGTGCCTGGATACCAGCAAGGGCAAATTCTGTGCCCAGACTTGCGTAGAGACCTGCCCGGACACCCAGAAGTGTTCGCTTGTGACCACCAGCACCGGCGACAGCCTGACCGTGTGCCTCGACCGCTTTGCGCGGCTGTGCGATCCGTGCTCGGTGGACAACGACTGCCAGGTCCAAGGCTTCTCGACCGGCCAGTCGGTGTGCATCGACCAGGGCGCGCAGGGCCATTTTTGCGGCACGCCCTGCGCGGCCGACGGCGAGTGCCCGACCGGCTACAAGTGCGCCGACGTGACCTCGACCAGCGGCAAGCCGGCCAAGCAGTGCCAACGCCAACCCGGGGTCACAGGCGGCGAGCCGGCCGACTGCGCGTGCTCGGAGGCGGCGACGGCCAAGAAGCTGTCCACGACTTGTTCGAGCGTCGCCAAGGACTCGGGCGGCAAAGTCATCGGCATGTGCCCCGGCGTGCGCGCATGCGCCGTCGGCGGGCTGTCGGCGTGTCAGGCGCCGCCCGCCGCCAAAGAGACCTGCGACGGCCAGGACAACGACTGCAACGGCCTGACCGACGACGCAGCCTGCGACGACAAGAATCAGTGCACGACCGACGTTTGCGACCCCGCCAAGGGCTGCAGCCACCAGCCGGGCGAACTGCAGTGCGACGCGGACCAGAACGCCTGCACCGTCGGCGACCAGTGTCAGAACGGCGTTTGCATCGCGGGCAAGGCCAAGGACTGCAACGACAGCAACCCGTGCACCGTCGATTCCTGCGCCGCAGCGACCGGCTGCGTGCAAAAGCCCGACGACGGTGCGCCGTGCAACGACGACAACCTGTGCACGGTTGGCGATCTGTGCGCCGCCGGCAGTTGCAGCGGCGGCAAGCCCAAGCCGTGCACCAGCACCGATCCCTGCGTCGATGCCAAGTGCAACCTGCTCGACGGTGGCTGCAAGTACACCGCCAAAGTCGAAGGCGCGCCCTGTGACGACGGCCAGGCCTGCACGGCCGGCGAAAAGTGCACCGGCGGCAACTGCAGCGGCGGCCAGGCCAAAGGCTGCGACGACGGCAACGCCTGCACCATCGACAGTTGCGACCCGGCCGGAACCTGCAAGAACGTCGCCTTGGGCAGCGGCGCTGCGTGCAGCGACGGCAACCCCTGCAACCAGGGAGCGAGCTGTGCCCAAGGCGCCTGCCAGGGCGGCAAGCCCAAGAACTGCGTCGACGCCAACCCCTGCACGACCGACGGCTGCGACCTGCAGACTGGGACCTGCACCCACGCACAAATCCCCGGCTGCACCGGGACGTGCCCGACCGGCGTCTGCCCCGACGATGGCAACCCATGCACCACCGAGTCTTGCCAGGCGGGGCAGTGTCTGGCAGCCAATGCGCCGCCCGGCCCGTGCGCCGTCGGCGGCGACAGCTGCAACCCGGGCACCTGCGCGGCCGGCGTCTGCAAGCCCAACGGCGCCGCCAAGAAGTGCGACGACGGCAACCCCTGCACCAACGACGGCTGCGATCCCAAGAGCGGCGCCTGCGACTACGTGCCCAACACCTCACCGTGCAATGACAATAACCCGTGCACCAACCCCGACGCTTGCGCTAGTGGCGTCTGCAAAGCTGGCGGCCCGGCGTGCAAGCTCGGCGACGCGTGCACCGGACCCAACCAGTGCTTAGAAGGCCAGTGCGTCAACGGCAAGTGCAGCAAGGCCGCGGTCAATTGCGGCGTGGTAGGCAAGGCGCCGACCGGTGCGCTCGGCGACGTGGTCATCGCGGCCGCGGGCGTCATCGACACCGACGCCGGCACCATCACCAGCGGCGGCAACCCGGTCGTTGCCGTAGGCGCCAATGGCGTCTACGAGGTTCCTCAGCTCGAGCAGGGGCTTGGCGTGCCGCTGCCGCACATCCTGGTGTTCGACACCAAAAGCTTCAAGGTCCTGGCGGGCGCGGCAGTCAAGGTCCAGGGCAAGCGGGCCCTGGCCATCCTGGCCCAAGGCAGCATCGACGTGCAGGGCAGTATCGACGCCAAGGGTGCGCTCGGCGGCGCCGGCAGCGTCAATGCCGCGGGCGGCAAGGGTGGCTCGGGTGCAGGCGGCTTTGATGGTGGCGCTTTCGTCTCCGGCCCCGGTTGCACGGCCGCCAACGGCAAGGGCCATGGTCCCGGTGCCGGTCCTGCGGGTCCGTGTGGCACGGGTGGCGGCAAGGGCGGCGACGGCGGACCGGGCGCGGGTGGCGGCGGCGGCGGCGGCGGTTGTGGCGGATCCGGTGGTGGGGGCGGCGGTCGCGCCGAGGGCGGTGCGGCCGGTAGCGCCGGCAGTGCTTCGGCAGGCGGCGCCACCAATGGCAGCGCGTATGGCGCGGCGGCCGGCGGCACCACCGGATCGTCGTGCTCGTCTGGCCCCCCCGAGGGCCAACCGGGCGGACCCTTTGGCGACTCGACTTTGGTGGCTGGCGGATCGGGCGGCGCAGCCGGCGGCTTTGGCGGCTTTGCTGGTTTTGGCGGCGGCGGTTCAGCGACCAGCGGTTCGGGCAAGGCGGCCGGCGGCACGCCCGGCTTCGCAGGCGGTCCCGGTGGCGGCGGTGGCGGCGGCGGCGCACTTTTGCTGTGCAGCAACGCCCAGATCGTGGTGGCTGGCACCGGTATCGCTGCCGATGGCGGCGGCGGCGGCGTGGGTTCCGGATCCAACCTGGCTGGCACCGGCAACAAGTACTCGCCCATCACGGTCACCTATCCGGTCGGCGGCGGTGGTGGATCGGGCCGCTCGGGAGCCGGCGGCGGCGGTGGGGGCGGCGGCGGCGGCACCATCCACCTCATTGCGCCGCTGGTGAACTTGCAGGCCGCGGTCAGCGCCAAGGGCGGGCTGGGCGGCGGCAACGGCATGACCTTTGGCGGTGGCGGCAACGGCGGTCAAGGCCTCAATGGCGGTGCCCAAGGCGGCACCGGCAGCGGCGGCGGCAGCGCAGGCAAGGGCGGTGCCGGTGGCAAGGGCTTCGTGCGCGTGCAGACCGACAAGCTGCAGGGTTTGGCGTACATTGACGGCCAGTTGGTGCAGGTCGGCCTGTAGATTGCCCGTCGCCGCTCACTTGCTAGGTAGAAACTCGGGGGGGGGCCGCCCCCGAACCCCCGCGGCAGTCCGCGAATGCGGCCTGCGATGCAGCACGCCGGCGAGGTTTCATTCATCGAGGGTGCCGGCGCGGACGGCGTGCTGCACCTTGACACCCGCCCGGCGTGCCCTACCTTTTGCCGCCCTTTTTTTTGCGGCCGCGATTTCGCCGCACTTGCTGAGGTGACGGCGATGGCAGCGATCCGATTTGCACGCAACTGGATGACCGTGCTCGCTTTGACGGTGGCGGGTTGTGTCGCCGTCGCGCCCATGGCCGCATCTGCCTTTGCCGAGGTCAAGATCGGCATTGTCGATCTGCAAAAGGTGCTCAAGACCACCGTTGCCGGCAAGGCCGCGCAAAAGAAGTTCGATGACTTGCGCAAGGCCAAGCAGGGCCAGCTGGAAGCTCGCGAAAAAGACCTCGGCAAGCGCGAAAAGGAGCTGGTCAACGCCCGCCAGGAAATCGAAAACGCGCTGCAGGCCAATGGCGGCAAGCCCACCGAAGAGCTCAAGGCCAAAGTCATTGCGCTGCAAGACAAGGGCCGCAAGTTTGAGGGCGAGGTACTGGAGCACGAAAAGAAGAAGCGCGAGATCGTGGACGAACTCGCCAAGAAAGAGGGCGAGCTGCTCAAGCCCATCGAAGACACCATCAAGGCCAAGGTCGACGCGATTGCCAAAGAGCGTGGCCTGGGCGTGGTGCTCAACCGTCAGGTCGCCATCTACGTCGCCGAAGCGCTGGACATTACCGGCGAAGTCATCAAGCGGTGCGACGGGCAGTAGACGCGCGGGCTGCTACGATTCGACCGACCCTGGCACGCGAAGGAGCGGCGAGTCGGCTGGCACAGCCGCGAGCTTGCGACCGGCTCAGGCAGCAGGCGGCGTTGGTAGAAAATCGCCTCGATTTTCTACGAGCCCTAGCCGGCGCCGCGCTCGCGCTCTGCTTGCTGCTGGCCGGTGCTTGCCGGCGCAACGCCGACGCGCCGATTGCTCAGCGCGACTTATTTCCCGATGTCGGCGCGCCTGCTGGCCCACAGGCCGTGGCGAGTGCCGCCGGCGCTGTCGTGCGCGCCGAGCGCCTCGTCGAGACTGAGCCCAACGACAGCCCGGATCGCGCCCAACCGCTGAGCGCCAACGCGGTGGTCGCCGGCACGCTGGCGCGCGCAGTTGCGCCCGCACTGCCCGAGCCGCCGCCAGAAGCGCCAGCGGCCAAACCGCCTGCCAAGGGCAAGCGGCCAAAGATGGCGGCTGTGCCCGCTGTCGTCGACGCCGACTGGTTCCGGTTGCCCGCGGTCGCGCCAGGTCAGGCAATGCAGGTCGAGCTGCGCAGCGGACCCGCGTGCGCAGAGCTCGAGGTTCACGACGACGCGGGCGGCAAGCTCTTGCGTAAGGCTCGGTTCGCGCGCGGCGTCCGCCCGGCGTTCGGGCCTCTGGGCACCACGGCCGGCGCATCGATGGTGCGGGTGGTGTGTAGAGCCGGCAAAGCCAAGACGGATGAGGTGGTCGGCGGCGCTTACGAATTGGCCGTGTTTTCGCGACCCGCGCAGCCAGGCGAGGCCCTGGAGCCCGACGACGTTGCACGGTCGGACTTGCCCACGCTAACCGCCGGAACGTCGCTGCAAGGCTGCCTGTCGCCCGAAGGCGACGTCGACCACTTTGCGCTGGGGCCCGGCGGCGCCCAGCCGGGCGAGGCCTTGGCGTTGTCGGTGACCGGCGCTCCCGATGTCGAGTGGGAGCTGGTGCTGCTCGGGCCCGATCAAAAACCGCTACTGGTGCGCTCGCCTGCCAAAGGCCAACCGGTGGTCATCCCCAACCTCGACGTGCAGGCGTTGCCCGCCGGGTCGCTTTTGCAGGTTCGCGCCAAGAAAGGCCAGGCGCCCGACACCCCCTATGCCGTCAGCCTGCAGCCGTGGCTGCCCACTGGGTGCACGCGCGCTGCAGATTGCGCCAACCTGATTCCCCAAGAGCGCGAACCTAACGACCTTGCCGAGGGGCCGTGGCTGGTCCCGTGGCAGCCTTTCGATCATGCGGTGGCTGGTGTACTCGGCGGCGTCGGCGACGTCGATCAGCTTGCGCTGCCCGTGCCGATTGGCCAGGTGGTGGCGCTGACGCTGCATGCGCCGCCCTCGGTGGGCCTTGGCGTTCAGGTCACGCTCGCCGGCGCCCAGCCATGGACGGTGACAGTTCCACCTGGCACGGTTGCGAAGTTGCCGGGGCTTGCCGGTGCCGCTCAGCCTGTGCGCCTGGAGCTGCGCGCCTTGCCGGCTGGCGCCAACGCGCCCGATGACCCCTACCGCGTCGGATGGGCGATGGTGGACGCCGCTACGTGGGAAACAGAGGTTGGCGACGAGGCGGCGGGCGGTCAAGCTTGGCTGCCGGCTGCGGCGCTCGCTGCCCTGACCGACGGCCCAGCACTGCCCGGCGGCGGTTGGCAGCGCCGCGGCGTGCTGATGCCCGCCGGTGATCGCGACGCCTTTGGCCTGGACTTGCGCGAAGCCACTGCCGTGGCCGGCCTTGAGCTACTGTGTGGCGGCGACGGCGCTGTCGGGTTCGTGTGCGCCGTCCAAGACGTCGCGGGTCGCGATCTGCTGCGGCTGTCTGCGGGCGCCGATGGCGCCAAAGCGTTGTTGGCACTTGGCCCTGGTGCCTACCGTCTGGTCGTCCAAGGCCATGGTGGCCGCCAGAGCGAGCGGCCGTACACCGTGGCCTTGCGCCGGGCGGCCGAGGCGGCGAGCCTGCCAGTTGCCGGCACGGCGGCAGATGGGGCGGGCGAGCGGCCGCCACCCACCTTGCCTTAACGAAGCTCTGCGCCTTGCACCCACAGCCCGGTCCGCTTTACCCTCGCGCACCGAGGTGCTGCATGGACGTCGTCTTCATTTCTCCAGGCTATCCGACCGAGATGCCCGAATTCGTGCGCGGCTTGTCAATGGTCGGCGCGCGGGTGTGGGGAGTCGGTGACCAGACCGCGGGCACGCTGCCGCAACTGACCAAGCGTCACCTGTCTGGCTACTTGCAAGTCCCCAACCTGTTTGACGAAACCGACGTCGTTGCCCGGGTCCGCCAGTGGGTCGGTCGCCGTCGCGTCGACCGCGTCGAGGTGCTGGGCGAGTTCTGGATGCTGCTTGGTGCCCGTCTGCGCGAGGCCTTGCACGTGCCCGGCCTGACCGTCGACGAAACGCTGCCCTTTCGCGATAAGGAAGTGATGAAGCAGCGCCTGGACGCCGCCGGTGTTCGCACGCCGCGCCACGCCCGCGCCCGCACCGAAAACGAGATTCGCGCCGCCGCGGAGAAGATCGGCTACCCGCTCATCTGTAAGCCGATCGCCGGGGCCGGCAGCGCCAACACCCACCGCGTTGAGGATGCGCGCCGCCTGGAAGCCGTGCTGCCGCAACTGCGCGGCGTGGCCGAGGTCAGCGTCGAAGAGTTCATCGACGGCGAGGAGTTCACCTTTGACACCCTGACCTGCAACGGCCACATTCGCTACCACAACGTCGCCTGGTACCGGCCGCGCCCCTTGATTGCGCGCACCAACGAGTGGATCAGCCCGCAGGTCATCGCGCTTCGGAACGTCGATCAGGCGGCGCTGCGCGGCGGTGTCGAGATGGGCCACAAGGTCATCGAAGCGCTGGGCTTTCGCGACGGCTTCACCCACATGGAGTGGTACCTCAAGGCCGACGGCGAGGTGGTGTTCGGCGAGATTGGCGGCCGGCCGCCCGGGGCGCGCCAGGTCGATCAGATGAACTACGCCTGTGACTTCGACACCTTTGTCGAGTGGGCGCGGATCGTGTGCTGGGGCCGCTTCGAGGGTCGGGTGCAGCGGCGCTACAACGTCGCCACCATCTTCAAGCGCAGCATGGGCGAAGGCCGCATCGTTCGCATCTCTGGCGCCGAGCAACTGCGCAAGGAGTTTGGACCGTATCTGGTGTGGGAGAACCTGCTGCCGGTCGGCTCGATGCGCCGCAACTGGCTGCAGACCCTGGTCTCGGACGGCTTCTGGGTGGTCCGCCACCCCGAGTTGTCCGTGTGCATGGAGATGGCCGACCGCGTCGGCCGCGACCTGACGCTGTTCGCGCGGGGCGCGTGAGCAGGCGCCGTCCCGCCCATCGCCTGGCCTGGGTGCTCGCGGCGCTCGCGGCGCTGGTATGTGCTTGCAGTGCGACGATCACCTTGCCGGCCGTCGACGCGGACGCGGCGGCCGATGCAGCCGGTGCGGAGACGACCTCAGATACTGTTGCTGGCGACGACGCGCCCGCGGATGTTCATCAACAGCCTGCCCCGCAAGGCTGGGTGCCGGCCTCGGTTACGGACCTCTATGGCGCCTGGGAAAACCAGGACGAAGAGACGGTCCGCCGCTACGAGTTCCGCTTTCTCGACAATGGCTACCAGGACCTGTTCAACATCACGCCCGCTTACCGACTCTACAAGGGCAACAAGGGCCAGGTGCTTGAGATCATTGAGCGCGGCGAGTTCAAGCTCGCCAACGGCCCGCAGCTGGTGACGACCTCGCAGTGGTCGATCGACATCTCCACGCTCGGCAAGACCAAGAAGACGCCGTTTGTGCCGATCGTAACGCCGTTTGCGTTTGGTCTCGAGGTGTTGCCGGGCGTCGCCCGCGAGTTCATCCGGGTCGAGACGTTTCCACGCTTTCCGTAGCTGGCACGTAGAGTTCGCCACCAGACGCGCGAAATTCCGCGGCTTTTTCGGCCATGCCGCTGGTGACCTCGGGCATCTCGCGCACGTCTTGCGTCAGCTTC
>SXRM01000340.1 GCA_005792545.1 Pseudomonadota bacterium
AACCTTGTATAGTTCACTGATTAGTTCGCCAGGTGTCACGGCGGGCCGCCGCAGATCACAGGTCTGCGGCAAACCAGTTGATCGCGGTAGGCATTATCTGTCAACTGTTTCGGAGGTTAGCGATCTAGCGATCGCCCTGGCCCATGCCCAATCGCCCGTTGACAAAAAAGCCCCTGCCGTTTATGGTCGCCCGCGTCCGACCCTTCGCGTTCGGGAGGCCCCTTTGGGTTTGCGTCGTGCCCACTACCGCAGCGCCATATGGTCGTCGCTCCTGACGGTGGCGGTGGTCAGTGCGGTCGTCGGCGCCAACCTATGGTCGATGTGGCACGCCGACCCTGAGCCGGCCAGCCTGGATGCCCTGCAGCGGCTGACGGCGCTTCAGCACGACAATCGCGCCCACTTGCCGGCCAACGCCATGGCCAATGCCAGCGATCTCGAAGCGGGCGCCTTGGACGCTGGCACGGCAGCGCAGGGTCCGCGGCCAGCTGTGCACGTGACGGCTCCGGCCGCCACTGGCAAGAAAACGCAAGAAATGACCCGCAGTTGCACGGTACAGCCTGGCGAGAGCCTGGGGGTGGCGCTGGGGCACCTGTTTATCCAAGGGGCGGCGCAACGCCAGGTCATCGAGGCCTACGCCAAGCTGCGCAAGCCCGAGCGACTGCAGGCCGGCTGGCGGTTGTGGGCGCGGTTTGCCGTCCGCGGCGACACGGCGCTGGCGGACGGTTCGTCGCTGGTGGCGCTGGTGGTCGCGCCGGCCCATGGCGAAGGCGTGACAGTTACCCGTGGCGACAGCCCGGGCGCTGGCTTTGCCGCAGCCGAAGGCGGCCTGCCGGGCACGTTGGTGCGCCAGGCCTTGCGCTGCCCCATCAGCGGCGGCTTGGAGCAGGCGATCCGCCGCTGCGGCGGCGACGAAGTGCTGGCCGCCAACCTGGGACAACTGCTGTCCGATCGCCTGCACGCACCCGTCGAACTGCACCCCGGCGACGAAGTGCGCCTGGTCTACGATAAGCTGATGGACGGCGACCAGCTGGTGCGCCACCTGGGCATTGCTGCGGTACAAGTACGGCCGGTGGTCGGCACCCAGACCACGGCCCTGCACTACCGCGACAGCGAGGGCGAAGGCTACTACGCGGCGGACGGCAGTTCGCAAGAGGCAATGTTCTTGCGCCAGCCGCTGCGGTCGGGCCGCACGACCAGTGGCTTTGGTATGCGCCTGCACCCAATCCTGCACCAAATGAAGGCGCACTACGGCGTCGACTTCGCGGCACCAACCGGCACGCCGGTGTATGCGGCGGCCGACGGCACCCTGGTGTCGGCGCACAAGGCTGGCGCGGCCGGCAACCTGGTCCGCCTGCGTCACGGCGAGGGCTACACCACCGAGTACATGCACCTGCATCGCTTCGCTGCTGGCCTGTCGGTTGGCGACCGCGTCGAAAAAGGTCAGGTCATTGGCCTGGTCGGTACCACCGGTCGGTCGACGGGTCCGCACCTGCACTTTGGCTGCAAGAAGAACGGCAAATACCTCGACCCGACCTCGACCGGCAACGTGCCGCAGCCCGGGTTGTCGGCGCGCGCGCGCAAAGCGTTTGCCGCGCAAGCGGGCACGTTGGTCGAACTGCTCGACGGCCTGGACAAGGGCGGCAAGGTCGCCGGTTCGTAGGCTGGCGCGCGTGCTTGCGTTTGGCGCGCCCCCCTGCAACCACACAGATCCATGAAACGTCTCGCCGTCGCCCTTGCCCTGCTGGCGCTGTGTTGCGCGGCGGTGCACGTGACGGCGCGACTGGATCGCCATGCTCCGCCCGGCGGCGCGCCAACCTGGCAGCGAGCGTTGCTCAGCGTCTCCAACCTGGCGACCGACGTGCGCTTTGCGCTGCGCGGCACGCGGCACGCCCCGGCCGACATTGTCGTGGTCGCGGTGGACAGCGAGGCGTTGGCTCGCTATGGCCGCTGGCCGTGGCATCGCGACGTGCTGGCTGCGCTTATCGATGCCATCGGTTCGGCGGACGCCAAAAGTATCGGCTTGGACATGGTTTTCTCCGAGGCGGATCCGCGGGCGACCGACGGCCTGCGGCAGGCGCTGACCGCAAAGGGCCTGGCGTCGCTCGCCGACGAGCACGAGACTGATCCGCTGCTGGCTGGCGCTATCGCCAGGCACGCCGACAAGGTCGTGCTCGGCTGGCAGACTGACTCGCCGTGCATCCCGCTGCGCGATGGCCCCAGCGAGTGCCCCGCCGACGAAGATCAGTTTGCGCGGACAGTTCCGCCGAGCCTTGGGCTGTTCGGCCTGGCCAAGCCCAAGGGCAGCAAGCTCGTGGTCGCGCGGTCGCCGCTCTTGCACGCCGTCACCGTGGTGGCCAACCTGGACCTGTTCGCGGATCAGGCGCGGCGCGCCGGCTTCTTCAATGCCTTCTTGGACCCGGACGGCGTGGTGCGGACCAGCTACGCGGTGATGGCCGTGGCGGGCAAGCTGCAGCCGGCGTTGGCATTGGCAATGGCGCAAGTCGCGTGGGGCGGCAAGGCGCAGGCCGAGGTGACCCCCGACGGTCGCTTGCTGGCCTTGCGCAAGCCGGGCGGCGCTGCGCTGCCGGTCGATGGCGCGGGCCACTTGCGCTTGAACTTCTACGGCGCCGGTCGGTCGTTTGGCTACGTGCCGGCGTCGGCCGTGCTGGCCGGCGATGCGGCCGTGCTGGGCAAACTGCGGCAGGCCCACGTGCTGGTGGGCTTGACCGCGCTCGGCGCCCACGACATGCGCGCCTTTCCCTTCGATGCCAACGTGCCCGGCGTCGAGGGCCACGCAACGCTTTTGGCCAACCTGCTCGATGGCTCGGCTTTTGTTGCCCGCGACCGCGCAAGCGATGCGTGGTGGCTGACGCTGGCCGTGCTGGTGCTGGGAATTGGTCTGGCGCTGGGGCTACACAGGCTGCCCGCCGTGCGCGGCCTGGCCGGCGCGGGGTTGGTGCTGCTTGCGCTCGCGGGTGCCGATTTGTGGCTGTTCACCCGCGGGGTGTGGCTGGACACCGGTGTCGTGCACCTGGGCCTGTGGCTGGCGGTGGCGGCCACGATTGGCGTCCGCTACTTCCAAGAGCAGCAGTCGCGCGCCTTTATCAAAACGGCATTTTCGCGCTACGTGTCGCCGGCGCTGGTCGACAAGATGCTGGCCGACCCGACAGGGCTGCGGCTGGGCGGTGAAAAGAAGGCGCTGACGATCCTGTTTTCGGATATTCGCAGCTTTACCACGGTGTCCGAGCGCATCGATCCGCGCGAACTCGTGGCTTTCTTGAACCACTACCTCGGCCGCATGACGGAGATCGTTTTTGAGCACAAAGGTACGCTCGACAAGTACATCGGCGACGCGGTGATGGCATTTTGGGGCGCGCCGCTCGAACTGGCCGATCACCCGCGCGCCGCCCTGGACGCTGCCGTGGCGATGATCGCGGCCGTCGAGCAGCTGCGCCCGGGCGTCAAAGCCCGCTGGGACATCGACCTGCACATTGGCGTCGGCGTGGCCACCGGCACCGTCAGCGTCGGCAATATGGGCAGCGAGCGCAACCTGGCCTATACGGCGCTTGGCGACCGCGTCAACCTCGCCGCGCGGCTGGAATCGCTGACCAAGACCTACGGCGCCGCGATTCTGACCAGCGCCGACACCTTGCAGGCTGCGCAGGCGCTCGGCGGCAGGTACCATGCGCGGACGGTGGACTTCGTGCGGGTCAAGGGCAAGAAAGAGCCGGTCGAGCTCGTTGAATTGCGCCCTGCCCCGTTCGACGTGGCCGAGCTGGCGGCCTGGCAAGCGGCGCGCGACCTCTACCTGGCGGAGCAGTTCGGGCAGGCGCAGGCGGGTTTCGCGGCCTTGGCCGAAAGCCATCCCAATGCGCTTTACACCTTGATGGCGCAGCGGTGTCAGTACTGGCTGGACCAGCCGCCGGCGCGCGACTGGTCGGGGGCGTGGACCATGGAGAGCAAATGAAGCACGTTGCGGTTTTGTGGATCAGCATGGGCATGGCCATCGCAGGCAGTCCGGCCTATGCCGCCGGGCCGCCGGTGCTGGAGGCCGTCAGCGGCGCCGATGGCTGTAAGCTCGTGCGCGCGGGCAAAGCCGAGGCTGCGGAGGAGGGCGACGAGCTGCAGACTGGCGATCGGTTGCAGGTGGGCGCAAGGGCTGCCGTGCGGATCCTGTTTGGCGACGGCACCCACGTCACGCTGTCGAGCGGCACCGATGCCGAGATCGCCAAGCCATTGGCAGGCGCCGCGGGCCTGGTCCTGCACAAAGGCAACCTGAACGCCAACGTCGCCAAGCCGCCGGCGCCGGTCGCAGCCAAGCCGGGGACACCGGCCGACCTACGCTTCTACATCAAGACCAACGCTGCCGTGATGGGCGTGCGCGGCACAGAGTTCGTGGTCGATCACGACGATGCGGCCGGCACCGAGGTGCATACGCTACATGGCCAGGTCGAGGTCGCCCAAGACGACGATGACCTGCACCGCGGCCGCGGTCAGCGCTTGGGCGCCATGGAACGGCTGCGCGCCGACAAGGGCGGCGTTGGCAAGGCGGGGCGCTTCGATAAGGTCAAGTTCGGGCGAGAACGCGGCAAGCACCACCACCTGGCGGCGACACTGGGTAAGAAAGGCCTGAGCGGCCGCGACGACCTGCGCGCGCGCATGCAGGCCCGCCACAAGGAACGCGCAGAGCGGGCCGACAAGGACAAGGACGGCAAGGCAGGCAAAGACGGCAAGGCGGACGCGCCGGGCAAGGGCGGCAAAGACGGCGCCGCCAAGGCCGACGGCATCAAGAAGGGCGACCGGCCCAACAGACCTGAAGGCGGCGCGCGGCCGGACAAAGGCGAGCGCCGCGACCGCGACTGACGGGCCTGCGGCTAGGTCGGCTGTTGCTCGTGCATCGACCGCCGCAGCCGCTCGACCAACCGCCGACTGGCGCGCTCCAGGATGTCCGTGCTGCGACCGCAAGCCTGGCTCGCCTCGGCAAAACTCAGGTCGCGAACGTAGACAAGCTCAAGGACGGCCCGTTCGGCGGCGTCCAGGGTGGGCTCGGCGCGCAGCAGCGCCTGGCGCAGCGCCAGTTCCGCGGTCAAGTGGCTGCTGGCAACTAGATCGGCGCTGACGACCTGCCGTGCGCACTGGTGATAGGGGTAGCGGTCCACGCGCGCCAGATCGAGCGCGCTGCCGCACATGCGCTGGTAGGCGAACGTCGACATTCGGCCGCGCAGCGGGTCGTGGCGGTCGCGGTGCTCCGTCCACGTCAGCAGCGCCGCGCTGCGGGCATCGTCGCGCACATGCACGGGCGCTCGACGCGCCAGCGCGGTAGCCAGCCGCAGGGCGACCGCAAGGTCGCGGTCGGCCGCGCGGTCGCTGCGGCTGTAGGTGGGTCGGGTGTTGGCATGGATCGCGGACATGGTGGCCTCGGGTGCGGTCGGAGCCGGATGGCGACGCACCGCGGTGGCGCGCGCGACCTGGCCTTGTGCAAGGGCCGTGCCACGGCATGCGCCTGCAATAGTCCAATGTGATTTCAGTAGTTTAGATCGCAGATTGTCAGGTGACGTCCAGCACTGACGGGGTCAGCTCGCCCCGCCGCGCGCCGCCGCCAGGGCCTCGGCCGCCAGCTGCACCAGCAGCGGCCGGCTGTCACTCAGGCGGTGGCCGTCGTCCACCTCGACCAGCCGCAAGCCGTGCCGCGCCGCGAACGACCGCGACCACGCGATGTCGACAATGTCGTCCTGACGCGCGTGCAACAGCACGGTAAACGCTGGCACATGGGCAATCGCCGCCACCGCTGGCCAGCGGTCGTCCATCAGTGCCGGCGCGCACAGCACACAGGCGGCTACGCGTTCTGGATACCGATCGGCGTACAGCGCGGCCAGCAGCCCGCCGAAGCTGGAGCCGACCAGCACCAGCCTGTCGTAGCTGGCCAGTTCGCGCTCGGCAATGGCCATCCGCGCGGTCAAGTCGTAGACGCCCTCAAAATCGGGAGCGATGACACCAGGATCCAACTGCTGCAGCGCTTGGAACTTGCCGCCGTGAGGACCGGACTCCAGGCCGTGCAAGAACACCAGTTGCGGGGCAGTGGGTTCAGCCATGGGCGGTTCCTTGATGGGGATAGATACGGTGCGGAATTCAGTCGATCGCCGCGCCAACGTGCGGAGCGGCGAGTCGGCTTGCAAAGACGCGAGCTTGCGACCCTGTGAGCGAGCATGGGGTGCGCGTGGAAAATCGGGCAGATTTTCTGCGGCACCTACAGGCGGTCCACGCCGCCCACCGACTTGGCGGCGGGCAGGTTGGCCTTGGCAGGGCGGCGCGCCAGGCTCGATCCGGCAAGCGTAGCCAGGGCGGTACTGACGGCCGCCGCAGTGCTGCCGCCCAGGTTCATGGCGTCCAGGTCCTGGCGCGCCGACTGTGCGTCCAGCGTGCCTTCGTGCAGCCCGACCG
Organism: Pseudomonadota bacterium; assembly: GCA_005792545.1. Lineage (GTDB taxonomy): Bacteria > Myxococcota_A > UBA9042 > UBA9042 > UBA9042 > SXRM01. The sequence continues at coordinate 6,442 of SXRM01000340.1, forward strand.
TCTGGGCAATGAGCGCGCAGATGCCATGCGCATCGGGCAGCACCAGCGCCCGCTCGCCGAGCAACCCCTGCCACTGCTGCAGGATCTCCGGCTCCTTGCCGTGGTAGCCCTCAGCCACCACGATGTGGAACACCTCCCACTGCTCGCAGGCTTTGGCGATGGCCTCCTTTGCAGTGCAGTCCTTTTCCGCCGTGTCGCCGAACACCTTCTTGAGCTGGTCGCGCGGCAAGTCCCAAGTCATCTCGTCGCCCATGGTGAACAAATAGCCCTTCTTGCCGCGCTTTTGCCAGGCATCGGTGCGGGTGTGGTTGGCGGCAAACCAGTGGGCCATGGCGTACGACTCGTGGCGCTGACCGCCGCCGCCGCCTTCGATCCAGATCCGCGTCAGCCACATGTCCATCTCCAGGCCGGACTCAAACTGGCCAACCTGGAACGGCCCGCCGTCGGTGTAGGCGTCGCCGATGGCGGCAAACAGCACCTGCGGGTCGGCGACGTAGCCGCGGTCGACCAGCATGCGCATCAAGCCGCCCAGCTCTTCGCGCGCAAACCGCTCGGGAATGGTGCCCATCGACCCCGTCACATCAAACGCCACCACCACCGGCACACTGTCGGGGTGCTGCGGCGAGTCGCAGCTCTCGCGAAAGCGCAAGCCGTGCGGGTTCATGGTCGGGTCGACCTGGCGGTTGCCAAAGATCTGGTCGCGGGTCTGGGTGGTGCGCGCGCTCGACAGCTGGCTGTAGGCGTCGTCGCTCCAGTTGGTGTAGCCCATGTGTTGTACTCCAAGCGGCCACTGCGGGCCGTGTTGATCAGACGGACGGCATGGCGAAAGGGTGGAACTTGCGGGGTCCATAGGCGCGGCGCTGGGCCATCTTCCAGCGCTCCAGCACATCGAATGCGTCGGCAAAGCGGTCTTGCGCACGCTCCAAGCGACAGCCGCGCAGAATCTCGTTCATGGCCTCTGGAATCGGCAGGGCGCTCGGGTCACCGACATCGACCGGCCGTTTGCCGGTCCACAGATCCATGCCGGCCGTCTGCGCCAGTGTGCTGGCCGCGAGGTAGACGTCCAGCCGTGGCGACGCCGCCTCGCGGCGAAACACCTCTTGCGGGTAGCGGTTTTTCTGCGACGTCGGCACCGCTTGCAAGTGCGGTCCGTCGGGATAACGCCAGTCGCTGACCGCGTAGCACCAGTCGACCAGCATGGCGCCGTGGGTCACCGGGTGGATGAGCACGTGATCGGGCAGCACCGCGCCGTGCACCACGCCTTGCCGATTCAACCAGGCCAAAAACTCAAAGACGCGGTTGCCCATCCACGACACGGTGCGGCCGTCTACGCCCCTGGGAAAGGCTCGCTGCACTTCGGCCAGGGTCACGTAGTCGGCGGCGAGCGACAGCAGGTTGGCGCGGCGGCCATCTTGCAGGTCCAAGGCGCCGCGCAGCCGCGGCACGTAGCGACAGAACACGTCGACCTGGTCTTGTGGCCGCGACCACAGGAAGTTCAAGACCCGCGCTTCGTTCTGCAGCAGATCGTTGTTGGCGGGGTCGCGCACGACCTTGAGCACCAACTCATCGTCGGCGCTACCGTCTTCGTCGACGACCACGTACAGGTCGCAGATATCGCCGCCACGCAGCTCGCGCACCACCTCGTAGTTGCGGCGACCGACCTGCACCGACTGGCCACCGTGGCGCGCCGAGCGCCGCAGTTGCCGCTCAGCCAGGTCGCGCCAGGCGCTGAGCGTCTGAAACGCCTCGGTCGCCAGTTCGGTGAGGTCGACGCTGTGGGCGAAGCGATCGGGATGGACCTTGGCGGCCCAGGCGTGAAAGGCGGTGGATAGCGCAGCGAGGCGCGCATCGAGGTCGGCGCCATCCAGGGGACCAAACACCTCGGCCGGGCGGCGGGCGGTCCGCAGCGACGCCGCGTGGGCGTGCAGTTCATCGGCGAGCGACATCGGGGACCACGGCGCGGGGGCGCGTGTTCCAAGGTTAGGCGCATTGGCGGCGCCCGGCAACAGGCCCGCGTCGGATACCTGGGATGAAAGTTTCCGCCAGGCGGTCGATGCGCCGCCAAGGCCGCTAGCCAATGGCTTGAAATTACAAACCTAAAAAAGAATGGGCGCTCGGGTTTGGATTTGCGCCCGCAAGGCGTGAAAAAACATGCAGGCCGCGCGACTCGCACACCGCGGGCGGGCGCGGTTTTGGCCCCCAGCGCTGCCGTCTGCTAGGCTGAACTCCCGCTGCGACTGCCCGACCGGCCGTCGCACCCTGGCTGCGCGCATCCCCGGCGGCAGCCGATGGAGCCACGTCCCATGTCCACTTTGCCTTTGTCCTTGGCGCGCGCCCTGGCCGCCGTGACGCTTGTGTGCGCTGTTGCCGCTTGCGAAGAAGGCGATGCCGGCGCTTTGACGGGCACCAGCAATGCTGACGCGATTGCCGGCGACCTGGGCTTGGGCGCCGCCGAGACCGCCAGCGAAACCGCCGACGCGGCAGCCGACACGGCACCAGACGTCGCAGTCGACACCGAACCCGAGCCCGACGTGGCCGTCGACGCCGCACCTGAGACAGTCGCCGAAGTCGCCGACACCGCCGAGACGGTCGCAGAGGTTGTAGCAGAGGTCGCGGCGGCCGACGTCAAGCCAGAGACGGTGGCCGAGGTCAGCGACCCGTGCGCAACCAAGTTGGCGACGTTCACCAAGCTCAAGGACAGCGCCGTCACCTGCAAAGAGTTCTTCGAGTGCCACAAGCTGTCGACCGCCAGCGCCAATTGCACGGACTGCTCGCTGTGGCACAACGGCTTGTCCGCCGACACCCAGAACCTGACCGACTACACCCCAGAATGGAAGAAGTCGGGCTGCGCCAAAGCCTGTGGCGGACCCTGCACCGACACCTTGGCCAACGTCGGCGTGTGCACCGGCGGCAAGTGCGAGACAAAGTCGTTGACGTGCAAAGAGCTGGACGATGCCGCCGCCAAAGCACTGGCGACCGGGGCCAAGTGCGCCGCCGACGCCGACTGCAAGTTCAAGGTGTCCAATACGCTCGGCTGCGGCTGCCCGACCTTTGTCAACGTCACCACCATGGGCCCCGCCAAGCCGCTGTTTCTGTACATGACCATGCTGGTCAAGGCCTACAAAGCCAAGGCATGCACCAGCGAGGTCGTGTGCGCGTGCCCCGATCCGCAGTCGGCCAAGTGTGTGGCCGGGGTGTGCATCGCTCAATAGCAAGCGCCGCCAAAGCGGCGAATCCACGGAGTTTTTCAGCGAACTGCGCCTGCAATTGCCTTTCGCGGCCCGCCGTGGCACCTTTGCTTGACCGCACGCGCTGCGCGAAGAGGGTGTATGCAAAATATGCCGCACACGAGGGTCGCGAGGCGCCCAGAAGGCGCGACGCGACGCGGCGACCGACGGAGGCGTGCTTGCGGCACGCCGCAGGGAGGATGCAAGGAGCAACAAGGCATGCTGGGATGCAT
>SXRM01000341.1 GCA_005792545.1 Pseudomonadota bacterium
CCAGCAGCTTTTCGGCGCGCCAGCGGCGCCGCGCAGGGAAGAACGCCACCTTGGGCAACGGCACCGCTGGCAGCCAACGCACCTGCACTGGAAAGACTGCGCGCAGGCCGTTTTCGACGGCCTGAGTGACGTCGGGCCCTGGGGCGGGGGCGAGCGGTTGGACGTAGACGATGCGGTCGGCGGCGTGGGCGGGGACAGAAGTCAGGCTCAGGGACAGACTCAGGCTCAGGGACAGGGACAGGGACAGGGGCAGGCTCAGGGACAGACTCAGGCTCAGGGACAGGGACAGGGACAGGGGCAGGCTCCAGGACAGGGACGGCAAAGGCACGCGCGTAGTCATGGCCAGCCTCGGCAGCGCCCCGGACCGCTGTCAGGCGGCGGGCGGCGCGGCGAGCTTAGGCCTTGCAGTTGGGGAAGTCGATCTTGGGGTGACCAAGGGCGTTGCAGCGAGTGTCGCACACAATGCCGAGGCCGGGGCTGACTTTTGCCTGGCGGGCGGGAACATTTTTGAAGTTTGCGGGGACATTTCGGGCGTTGTCGGCGGTATTTGAGGCTAGGTCGTGGATAATTCTGGTCGTGGCGTGGATAATTGTGGGGTAGATGAGGATAATTCGACGATGGACGTGGACAATTCCGGCGGTGGGGGGGCAGATCGGAACCCTCACCCCCGGCCGCTTGCGCGGCCGACCCCTCTCCCGCCGAGGGGAGAGGGGTAGAACCATTTGCCAGCGCTTGCGTTTTTGCCTTGTCCCTCTCCCCACGGCGGGAGAGGGACAGCGCGACCGCCGGCAGGCGGGCGGGCGGGGTGAGGGGTCGCCACGCCAACGCCGCCAGGCGAGCGCGCAGGGTGAGGGGTCGCGTCCGCACGTGGGCGCACGCACTCGGTGGGGCCGCTACTGGTCATCCCAAACGACCTCCACGAGCGTGGTCAAATCAGTCAACCGTGTGCGCATCAACCACTCTTGAGCCACGCGGTCAAGCGTGCCCTCCGCCTCGAATACGCGCGCAGCATACAAATGGTCGCCGGGCCAGAACTTCTCCGTGGCACTGCGCATGCGCAGCACGACGACCGCATCTTCGTCGCGCCAGTCGCCAATGATCCAGTAGCCGGACACGTCCGCCAGACCGGGCCCCCGTTCGAGCCGTTGCGGTCGATGGTATCGCTGCGCCACCGCGTCCTCCCACGCATACTCGAACTCGGCGCACTGCGGCACCCAATCCGCGCCGACGTCGAAGTCGGCCAGGACCGGAACGTGGTCGCTGATCCCATCCTCCTCCGGTTCGTAGTCATGCCAACAGCGTACGGCACCTGCGTCGCGCGAGGCGAAGATGTGGTCAAAGCGTCGGCGCCAGGACTCGTGGCCCAGGCGTACATCGCGTTTGGACCACGCCGGCTCGGCGAAACCATACAAGCCACGAAAGACGTCGGTCAGGTCGTAACGCTGCAGACCGTGCATGACTTGCCACTCGCGCGCGTGCCAGGCCCGCTCCCACTCGCCGCTGTTGGTGGGAAACGACTTGGGGCGTCTCCCGGAGGGGTAGGTGCACAGGGTGGTGCCGTCCTCGGATTCTTCGCAGGGCGAGTTGAAATCGCCACACAGGATTCGTGGATGCTGAGCCGGCTGCTGCAGAGACAGGGCGAGGGCGTCAAATACTTCGAGCTTGGGATTGCCGCCGCTGCCGTTGGGCACATGGGCGACATGCACCTCGACCGGCCGCTGAGGGTCAAGCACCACGGCGGCGAGAACTGGCGTGGGGTCGTGCGGCAGCCAGTATTTCTGCTTGAGCGTTTGGCCCAATGGGTAGCGGCTCGCAAGCACCAAGCCCTTCTTCTCGGCGCCGTTCAGGGTCGTCCTGCTGTGCGGCAGCCCTGCCGCCTGCAAGCCCTCCTGCCACGCAGGCCAGGCCCCAGCGGCGACTTCTTGCAACGCCACGACATCAGGCGCCTGAGAGAGCAGGAAGGCACGCTGTGCGTCGCCGTGCTTGCCGCCACCCTGCACGTTCCAGGTCACCAAGCGCATTCGGTCCCTCCTTGCCGCTGGTCCGGGGGCTTGAACCCCTCACCCCCGGCCGCTTGCGCGGCCGACCCCTCTCCCGCAGAGGGGCGAGGGGTAGAACCATACGCCCGCCCTTGCGCTTTTGCATCGTCCCTCTCCCCTCTGCGGGAGAGGGACAGCGCGACCGCCGCCAGGCGAGCGCGCAGGGTGAGGGGTCGCCACGCCAACGCCGCCAGGCGAGCGCGCAGGGTGAGGGGTCGCCACGCCAACGCCGCCAGGCGGGTTCGCAGGATGAGTGGTCGCCAAGCCAAGTCGTCGAACTAATGCAGGGTTGACGCCCCACGGTCGTTGCTCTACAACACCGCGACCGCATTGCCGGAGCGCCAAATGACCACCAGGCTCGACAACCCCATCGTCAACTCGCCGTTTGCCATGCCTGAGCGCCACTGGCGGTTCGATCGCTCGGGCATCACGCCCGACATCCTTGTCGGCCGGCGGGCGAGTGCGCGGTTCGTGCCGATTGCCAAGTCGGCCAAGAAGTCCAGGCAGCCGTCGCTGGCGCTGAACGAGGAGTGGACCGGCGACCGCCTTGAAGAGAACCAGTTCGTCAACGAGGTGCGGCGCGAGTTGCAGAGTTGGCGCGACGGCGGGCGCCGCGGTATTTCGTCGGTCTCCAAGGAACTGCTCGACCACTGGACGCAAGCGGACCGTGGCCGCCGCCTGTATTGGTGTCAAATCGAAGCGCTGGAAGCTGCCATGTTCCTGACTGAGGTTGCGGCCAAAGTCGGTTGCACCTGGATCGAGAACAAGCTGATTGAAGTCGCCGGCGAGTTCAATGCGGGCCTGTACCGCCTTGCGTTCAAGCTCGCCACCGGCACCGGCAAGACCGCAGTCATGGCAATGCTCATCGCGTGGCAGGTGCTCAACCGCCACCACGACCGCACCAAGGGCCTTTTCTCGGAGTGCTTTCTGGTCGTCGCACCGGGCTTGACCATCAAAGACCGCCTGCGCGTGCTGCTGCCCAGCGACCCCGACAACATCTACCGTGACCTCGATCTCGTACCGCCCGAACGTATGGGCCAGTTGTCGGCGGCGACCATCGTGGTGACCAATTACCACACGTTTTTGCCGCGCGAGCTTGGCGACGCGTCCAAGCTGACCAAGACCATCCTGACTGCGGGCCAAGCCGACAAGGGCGTGTTCAAGGAGACGGCAGACCAAGTGGCCCGGCGGGTCTGCCGCGCGTTCGGCAATCGCAAGAATATCGTGGTGCTGAACGACGAAGCGCACCACTGCTACATGGGCAAGGCCAAAGTTGACGACGGCGAAACGGCAGATGACCTCGCAAAGCTGAGCGGCGACGAGAAGAAGGAGGCGAAGCAGCGCAACGAAGAAGCGCGTGTTTGGTTGAGTGGCTTGCTTGCCATCGCCCGCAAACACGGCATTCGCGCCGTCTATGACCTGTCAGCGACGCCGTTTTTCCTGTCGGGCTCTGGTTACGGTGAGGGTTATTTGTTCCCGTGGGTGGTTTCTGACTTCTCGCTCATCGACGCCATCGAGGCCGGCATTGTCAAAGTGCCGCGTGTGCCAATCGAGGACAACACGGCTGTCGCCGACAAGCCGATGTACCGCGAGCTGTGGCCGCACATCAAGGACGATTTGCCCAAGAAGAACGCAAAGCAGACCGACCTCAGCGGCCCTGCAATCTTGCCCACGGCGCTGGAGGGCGCGCTGCACAGCCTATACGGGCACTACGTGTTGGACTTCGAGCGCTGGGAAGACGACGCCGACGCGCAGAAGGCCGGCCGGATGCCACCGGTGTTCATCGTGGTCTGCAACAACACAGCGACGTCGAAGCTGGTCTACGACTACATCGCTGGCGTCGAAATCGGCAAGACCGAGTTGGGCGCGGTGGCGACGGCTGGCAACCTGCTGCTGTTTTCGAATGCCAAGGCCATCGCTGGCCTCGAGCCGCCCACCACGCTGCTCATCGACAGCGAACAACTGGAACGCGACGACGCCATGTCCGACGACGTCAAAAAGTTGCTCGGTCCACAGATTGCGCAATGGAAGCACGAACTCAAGGCGCGCTTTCCGGGCCGGGACCCCGAGGCGGTGACGGACAAGGACCTGTTGCGCGAGGTGATGAACACCGTTGGCAAGCGGGGTAAGCTCGGCGAGTCGATCCGCTGCGTGGTATCGGTGTCGATGCTGACCGAGGGCTGGGACGTCAACACGGTGACGCATATTCTCGGCGTGCGCGCCTTTGGTACCCAACTGCTGTGCGAGCAAGTAGTCGGCCGCGGACTGCGCCGCACCACATTTGCGACCGAGTTGCGCACGCTTGAATTGACCGACGGTGCGCAGGTCGACATCGAGTGCTTTCCGCCGGAGTACGCCGACGTGTACGGGGTGCCTTTCCAGTTCATCCAGGCCGGCGGCAAGAACGACCCCAAAGACACAAAGGTGACGCGCGTGCTGGCGCTGCCTGAGCGCGACCATCTCGCCGTCCGCTATCCGCGTGTCGCCGGGTACCAATGGGAGTTGCCTCGCGAGGCGCTGCACGCCCATTTCACCGAGAAGTCGACGATGGAACTGACGACCGAGTCCCTGGCGACCGCTACCGTGAACGCGCCTGTCGTCGGCCGTGCCGTCGTCCACGACCTGCAAGCCCTGCGGGACCACCGCGAGCAAGAGGTCGCCTTTCGCCTGAGCAAGCTGGTGCTCGAAAAGTACTTCCGCGGCGATGCCCACAACGGTGCACCGACCAAGGAGAGCGACAACCTGGAAGTCGCCGAGCGCAAGGCCAAAGGCGAAGACGTGAGCGTGCCACGCTGGGATCCTGGCGTGCAGACGTGGCGCTTTCCGGAAGTGTTGGCTATCAGCAAGGACTGGCTGGCGCAGTGCGTGGTGTGCGCGCCGGGCACCTTCGCGCAATTGCTTCTGCTCATCGAACATGCCCATGACGCGGCAGACAAGATCTACGCCAGCATCGAGCGCGGCGTGCGCGGCGAAAAGAAGCTGCGCGCCATCCTGCGCCGCTTTGAGCCTGAGGGCTCTACTGTCGGCATTGCCTTCGACACCCGCAAGGAGGTCCACGAGACACGCGCCGACCGGTGCCACTTCAACTTCGTGGCCTGCGACACCCACGAGTGGGAGCAGGTGGTCGCGCAACAACTAGAAGGCATGGCCGAAGTGGACAGGTACGCCAAGAACGAGCGGCTCGGGTTTTCGGTGCCGTACACCACTGGCGGCAAAGGCCACCAGTATTTTCCCGACTTCGTGGTGTGCATCGACGACGGCTACGGCGATGACGACCTGTTGAATCTGCTGGTGGAGTGCAGCGGCAAGCCCAAGGCGGACAAGCCGGTCAAGGTCGGCCAGACCGAAGCGTTTTGGTGCCCCGCGGTGACGGCGCTGGGTGCCTTTGGGCGCTGGGACATCGTCGAGGTCAAGGACCCGTGGGCCACAGCGCAGACCATCCGGTCGCATCTGGCGGGGCGGGCGCGGTTGGCGGTGCGGCCAGTGGTTCCGCAAGTCGGGGCGCTGGTGTAGCATTTGCAGTCCGAGGTGATGCATGTACCGGTTTATCAACTTCAAGGGTTTTGCCGATGCGACGCTGGAGTTGCGGACGCCGGTGACGATTTTGATTGGGCGCAATGGGGCGGGGAAGAGCAATGTCATCGAGGGTATGGACATTGCGGCAGGCATTCTGCGCGGCCGCCAACTCGCGGAAATCGGCCTCCCTGGCGACGTGAATGCGGCGGTTCCTGTTCGCGGTGGGCACGCGGAGTGTATACGCAAGGGCGCGCAGAGTTTTGCCATCGGCCTGCACACGGGCGCGGGCGCCGTCGAGTATACCTTTGAAGTGCGCCGCACTAGCGGCAAACCCATTCGGTCGACGCTGTCGGTTTTTGAACGCGGCCACAATGGCACCGAATTGCAATTCGACACTTCTGGAGAGTCCGGCGACTCGGTGGTCACGGCGACATCGCCAACCTTGGGCGTCAAAAGCTGGGCCCACCCGGGCAACTGTTCAATATTGGGCAATGGTGGCCATGTGCCACATCTGTTGCACGATGGATTCGCGCTAATGGCGGAGCGCTTGCGCGAGGGTTTTGGGACGGTGGCAGTAGTCGACCCGGTGCCTGCTCGCATGCGGATGCCGGTGCGGGAAGTCGCGGGCGATCACGTTCGCGACTGCTCCAACGTCCCTGCTGCCCTGAATTGGTTGGCCGATGGCACGGCAACGCAGAAGGCGCAGTTCGGTCGCATTCGAGAGTTTGTCGCTCGTTTGCTGGAGCAATCCGAGGCCAAGCTGGAGGTGATGCCATTCCAGGGCACTGGCATGGTGTCGTTCAAGATCCGCTTGGCCGACGTTGACTGCCCAGCCACCTTACTGTCTGACGGCACGCTGCACGCGATTGCGGTGGCGACCGCCTTGGAAATCGCACCGCAGGGTGCAATCGTCTGCATCGAAGACATCGACCGCGGCGTGCATCCGAGCCAGATGCGGCATCTACTCGACTTTGTTGCGGGCGTCGCGGAGCGGAACAAGTTGCGGGTGTTGTTGACGACGCAGAATACTGGCCTGCTTGACGCCGTCAACGACGAGGAGATGAGCGGCGTCGTGCTCTGCTATTGGGACGAACGCACCAAGGCCAGCACGCTCGTACCGTTGATGGACTTGCCCGATGCCAAATTCTTCATCAGGTCTGGGCACCTGGGCGACGCAGTCGCTCGCGAGCTGTACCGCAGCCGGTTGGATCCGGACTTTGAGGCAAAGAGCCTCGCGGGAGCGCTCGAACGTATGGCCGAATCGGAGGCCGCGATCCGCGAAGCGCGGGGTTGGAAATGACCGCGCGATTCTACGTTCTGGATACCGGATACCTGATCGCATACTACGGCGTGCGTGGCAGCCATGGCGAGTTCGCCGAAGTGCGTCGACGCATCAAAGTCGCGCGAACTGAGCGTGCGCGGCTCGTCGTGCCTTGGCCATGCTGGTACGAATTGGCCGCACATGTTGCTGAAGATCACACCGACAAGGGCTTGATTCGCAAGACGGCCATCGCGATTGCTGCCGACTTGGAGGCGGCAGTTGCCCAGCAAGAAGACGCACTCTTTGCCGTGGATGCAATGCCGCGGCCGGAAGAGACGCGGCGACTGCTGGCGGTCTGGGCCACAGTGGGCCTTGACGGCTCGAGCGGGTTTGCGCAGCAAGGGTTTTCGCTTGTGGATACTGCTATTGTCTTGGCGGCGAATCAGTTGAAAGCAAGGGACAGGACCTTCTTGGTCCACATCTGGACGTGGGAGCGCAAGCGGCGCAATTTGCGCGCGTACTCGCCGGACGTCGAAGCAAAGCCGTTTCCGGATTGGGTGGATTAGTGGACACGCTGCACGCAGGTCGGCGAAGCGTGCTCGGCCGATCGCAAGCTGTGTAGGACTGGCGCGCTAGGTGGCGTAGGCGGTAGGTATGGTGACCAAGCGAATCAAAGTGGCGACTGACTTTGGCAAGCTCCGGGCGATTGCCGTCAAGGGGTTCAAGTCGTTTCGCGACAATTGCGAACTGGAAGTGGGCGGCCTCACGCTGCTTTGCGGTCGGAACTCTGCTGGCAAGTCGTCGTTCTTGCAGCCCGCGTTGTTGCTGAAGCAGACCTATTTTGCCCCGGTTGACATGGGCCCGTTGGCCTTCGGTGGCCCCAACGTATCGTTTGACCGTGCCGCAGAGTGCCTGTGGTCGGGCAACGGCAAGGGCACGCCCGCGAGTGAGTTGAACTTCGGGTTTCGCTTTGGGCAGACTTTTCGCGTGCACACTTTCAGCTTGAGCACCGAAAAGCGTATTGAACTGGAGCATGTCAGGCTCGCCCAACTGGGCGCCAGCGGGTATGTCGGCCTGATTCCGGGCAAGTCGGTGGCAGCAGCGACAATTCGCGACTTCGCGGTTCCCTTGGGCATCTCGGGCGCCATCGCCGAAAAGCTAACTGTCCACCGCAACCGGTGTGACGTCAGGCTTGCACCGCCGGCTGGCGATCCCACATTCGGCGCGTTCTCGCCAGGCCCAAATCTGGCACGTCTGCTCGGCCGGTGGATGCACGTTCCTGGCCTGCGCGGCAACCCTGAGCGGGAGTATTTGGCGACACGGCCGCAATTGGGCAACTACGCCGGGTGGTTCCACATGTACACGGCCGGCTATCTCAACCTATGGCAGAAGCGCGAACCGGCAAAGCTCGCAGCGTGCGAAGCAGACCTCGCGACCATGGGCCTTGCCAGCCGGCTAAGTGTTGAAGAGGTATCTGATGTGAGGGTCTCGATTCGCGTCGGGCGCACACTGAACCCCTACACTAAGAGCGGCGCTGACCTGGTGAACATCGCCGACGTCGGATTTGGCGTCGGTCAGGTCCTGCCTGTCGTCGTCGCGTTGCAGGCGGCTGGGCCAGAGGACGTTGTGCACATCGAGCAGCCTGAACTGCACTTGCACCCTGAGGCGCAAGTCGTCATGGGGCGCCTGCTTCTCGCTGCAGCCTTGCGCGGCGCCACCGTGTTCGCCGAGACCCACAGCATAGCGCTGGTTCGCGGCGTGCAAGCAGCCGTCGCTGACCTTGAGGCGCATCAGTTCAACGCTGACTTGGTGCGCGCGCACTGGTTTGAACGTGATGAATCTGGTGCAACCAAGGTGACGCCGACGCCAATGACAGCAGAAGGCATGTTGCCCGATTGGCCGGAGGATTTGACGCAAGCCGCCGCTCAAGCAGATTTGCGGTTTCTTGAGGCGAGCATGGCACACGAGTTCCGAGGCAAGCGTTGAAGCTCGTCGTCGACACATCGGTGGCGCGCACCGCAATGCCAGAGCGCGTGGACTTGGATAAGCAGAAGGCGTGCGTGGTGGCCCTGCTCGCTGTGCAGGCCAACACTGCGATTCGCGTGGCACAAAGTGATCAATTGATGGCAGAGTGGCTCAAGCTGCGGCCGAATGGGCAAACGCACGCCTCGCAATTTGCCCTGGGCTGGCTTGGCGCCCTGCGCTCAGCGGGCCGTGTTGTCCCAGTGGCCGGTCAACGTACTGATGTCAACGCTGCAATCGGCTCTGTTCGCCTGACTGGCAGCGTTCAAGCACTGCGCAACGACGCGCATGTCATTGCGACCGCGTTGAACGCTGACAGCCGATGCCTGTCGCGTGACGACAAGATGAAGCAAGCGCACCTGCCGCAGTTGGTGCTGCATCTGCCGGCCGTGGCCGAGTTGCTCTGGGTCAATCCGACATGGTCGGGTACGGTGGCTTGGATTCAGGCTGGTTTGTCGGACGAGCCCAGTCAGAGAGTCTTGTCTGCGACCCGGCGAGCACCCAAGCAGCGCGGGCGGCGGGCTGCCGGTGCGCCCGGGCAGGGCGACGGGGAGGGCTGAGGCATGGGTAAGAACGGACTGGCTGAGCATGCTGCCGACAGTATTGCGCCGCGGCGGTTGCGGGCGAACGCGACGCCCGAAGAGTCGGCGCTTTGGGACAGCTTGCGGGATCGCAAACTCGCCGGCCACAAGTTCCGCCGGCAACAGCGCTTCGACCGCTTTGTGCTGGACTTCTATTGCCCAGCCGCGCGACTCGCCATCGAACTCGACGGATCGCAGCACGCGACAGCGCAGGGCCTCGCTTCGGATGCCGAGCGCGACGCATACCTTGCTGGGCACCAAGTCCGCGTTCTGCGTTTCGCCAATCGCGAAGCTCGACAGGACATGGCCGGCGTTCTTGCCCGAATTCTGGAGGCCTGCGATTTCAGTGTCCCTCTCCCCTCTGCGGGAGAGGGACAGCGCGACCGCCCCCAGGCGGTTGCGCAGGGTGAGGGTGCAGAAGCACCAGCCGCGGACCGCGACGGTGACCGCTGGCTTTCGGAGCCCTCACCCCCGGCCGCGAGCGCGGCCGACCCCTCTCCCGCTGAGGGGAGAGGGGTATAACAAGCTGCATTTGTGAAGGAAACTTGAGCATGCCCACCACAACCATCCGCCACACCGACAAGCGCACCACTATCCCCACCGCCGAACTGTCCGAGTTCGTCCCCGACGACGACAGGGCAGCCAAGGTAGTGCGCTACCCGCGCGACCCGTCGCTCGACCCGCAACTGGTCTGGAAGGGCAAGGACGAGCAGGACAGCGCCGACCTCGAAGTGCGCGCGCCGGCGATCTACGTGCAGGAGAAGGTGGCGCCCAAGGCGCTCATCGACGACTTGCAGGCGCAGAAGAAGGACGGCAAGCCGGCGCAGGCAGACTTGTTTGCCGATTTCGATGGCGTCGGCTTTGATGAACTGGTGGCGGCGTACCAGCACCACGACAAGCAGAATTGGAGCAACCGGTTCATCTTGGGGGACTCGCTGTTGGTGATGAACTCGCTGGCGGTGCGCGAGAACCTCAAGGGGCGGGTGCAGTGCATCTACTTTGACCCGCCGTATGGCATCAAGTTCAACAGCAACTGGCAGGTGAGTACGCGCAAGCGTGAAATCACCGACGGCAAGGCGACTGATGCCACGCGCCAGCCCGAGCAGGTCAAGGCGTTTCGCGATACCTGGAAGCTGGGGATTCACAGCTACTTGAGTTACTTGCGGGACCGGTTGGTCGTGGCGCGGGAGTTGTTGACCGAGAGCGGTAGTGTTTTTGTGCAGATCGGCGAGGACAACGTACATCTCGTTGCTGCCCTATTGGACGAGGTCTATGGCGCCAACTCGCGCTGTGCAATCGTGCCGTTCGTCAAGACTTCGGGGCAGACTAATGACATAATATCAGGAGTTTGTGACTTCCTGGTGTGGTATTGCAAGGACAGGGCCCAAGTCAAGTATCGCCAGCTCTATTCGGACAAAGATCGGGGCGTCGGTGCTGGCGAATACACACGCGTTTTGCGCGAGGATGGGACACTTGTGGCGGCAACTGATGCGCAACTTGCGGATCGCACACAGTTGCCGCCTGGTGCCAGGCTCTGCCGGATCGACAACTTGACCAGCCAAAGCATGGGTCGGGAAAAGGGCGAAGGTGCCGCATCGTGGTTTCCCGTGTTCCATGGCGGCCGTGAGTTTCGACCAAGCATTCAAGCACGCTGGAAAACAAACGAAGCGGGCATGGCCCAGTTGGCGACCGCCGGGCGCCTCTTTGGCCGCGAGAGCTCGCTCGGCTACATTCGCCTGCTTGAGGACTTTTCGGTTGTCGCAATGTAACAGCCCAGCGAACCGCACTCGCCAGGCATTGGCGGCGTCGCCCCCAGGCGCAGCAAAGCTCCTGGATCACCGCCATTGCGGCAGGGCCAAGCTGGTGGCTGGAATCCGCTTGCAGTCGGCGGCCATCAGGCCGCCA
>SXRM01000342.1 GCA_005792545.1 Pseudomonadota bacterium
GACCGGGATGCGGCCGCGCAACATCCACTCGCCTAGCGCTTCGGGAAAGCTGGCGTAGGGCAGGGCATCTGCGACCACGCGCACGGCTTCGGGGTTGTCGCGGCGGGCGACGTTGCCGACGATGACCAGATCCGGGCCCCAGTCGAGGTTGTCGGCGCGGTAGCCCTCGGCAAACGGGATGCCCCAGTCGACCAGGTTCTTGCGCATGGGGTCGAACACGCCGGCGTCGGAGCCGCGGACCTGCAACCCGCGTGCTTGCAGCATGCCGGCGAAGTTGCCCATCGCCGAGCCGCCGATGCCGATGAGGTGGACCTTGCGGATGGCGTCGTAGTTGACCGGCGGCCGGGGCTCGGGGACCCGTTCGGCGGGGCCGGGGACGAAGGCTTGGTCGGTGGGCATGGCGGCGTTCCGGGCGCGGGTTGGGCGCGGGTGGCAGTGTATTTGCGGGGGAAAAGTGGTCAATAAATTGCCCGTCAAGCGTGTGGGCTTGACAGGGCGGGCCCTCGTTGGTTTTGTCATTGATAGGTTCCGGCGGCCGCTTGTCATTGCCGTTTCGAGCCGAGGTGAACGTGGACTGGGAAGCGAGGGTGCGGCGTGTGCTAGCGGACCGGGACGATCGGCACGTTGCAGCGCTTGCCGATCGCGAGCGCTCGAAATTGACGCGTGAGCGCGAACTCGAAGCGTCCAAGGCAAGAAACGAGGCCATTGCCTCAAGCCTCGTGCCACCTTTGGAGGTTTTGGGCGAACTCTGGTTCGGAAGCGCTATGGTTCAGGAAAGCAGGGGTTGGTGGCGCTCCACTCTGGTTCGGCGGCGTCCCTTTGAAGTCTGCGTTGACAATGGCTTTACGCTGAAAGTAGTGCTCAAGTACGACGAAAGCGTCGCACACCACCTTGGAATTGCGCGACCTTACTGGGGCAAGCGCAGTTGGCAAAATCGTACGGACGACGGGCGGGGAATCAGCTACCGGTACGGCCTTGAAGTCGGTGCAAACTATGGGGCTGACGAGTCGCCCCGGTTTTTCGTGGTGCACCACGACTACTACTGGAATCGCTCATTGACCAACTACGAAGGGACAACTCAAGGCCTGTCGCAGGCGTTTGACGATGCAGTCGCCAACGGGCCAGATGCGATTGAGCAGTACATTTCCATGTGGTTGAGTTCGGAATAGCGTAGCACCGCAATACCAGTGCACTTACTCTGCCAGCAACAGGTACACCGACGCTGACCCTCGCCGACCTGCAACAGCGCATCGCCACCGGCGAAGACGACACCACCGAGTTCAAGCGCGGCGTTGACTTGCGCCAAATCGGCCCCGCCCTAGCGGCATTCGCCAACACCAAGGGCGGTTTGCTTGTCCTTGGCGTCGACGACCAGACGCGCGCCATCGTGGGCGTCCGCGAGGATCCCGAGACCGTCAGCGAGCGCCTGACTGGATTTCTCCAGTCTGGTCTGTCGTTTGCGTGCAGCGCCCGCTTGGGCAAGCTCGAGTCGGGCGCCGGTTGGCTGCACTGGGTCGAAGTCGCGCACCAGCGCGGGTTTGAGCCGCTCAAGTACGGTGGACGAGTCTACGTGCGCCGCGGCCGCGCCAGCGTCGAGCCGACCCCTTCCGAGTTGCAGGAGCTTCTCAACATCTTTGGCTATATCGTGACCGAGGAGCAGGCCGTCTCCGCCTCAGGCGTGGACGATATCGAGCCCAACGCCTTTGCGCGTTACGTGGCCACCCTCGGCATCGACTTGGGCGCGGACCTGGAATTGCCCATTGCCGCCGATCTGCGCATTCGCGGCGCTCTGCTCGAGCGCGCCGGCCAGCTCAACGCAACGCTGTACGGCCTTTTGGCCTTCGGAAAAAACCCGCAAGGCCATGCCCAGACCGGCAGCTTTTGGATCGAGTGCGTGGCCTACGACGGCACCGACCGCGCCGACCCGGTGTTGCACGTGGCCGAGGCGCGCGGCCGCATCGACGAACAGGTGGACCGGGCACTTGGCTGGTTCCGCGCCAGCGGCCGCAGTGAGCTTCACGACGGCGCCGACCGCGTGGACCGTACACCTGTACCGGTCAGCACGCTGCGCGAAGCCCTGGTCAATGCCGTCTGCCACCGCGACTACGCGATGACCGGATCGCGCATCCTGCTGGAAGTCTTTGCCGACCGCGTCGTGGTCACCAACCCAGGCACGTTGCCCAACCACATGAGCCGCGAATCGGTGATGGCGGGCGGACCCGCGCTCGCGCAACGAACTACTGGCCAACTTCATGCAGGCCCTGCGCTACATGGAAGGCCGCGACCGCGGCTGGCCCCGCATGCGGCGCGACATGCGCCAACACAACGGCAGCGAACCCGACCTGCACGAGGACCGCGACAGCCGCTGGGTGCGGGTGACCTTGTCGCGCTAGCGCAACGACCCATCTGCAAATCCGTCGTGCCGCCGACCGACCCTGCCACCCGGCCCTGATCCTGAGCCTGTCGTCCTGCCCCTGCGAAGCTGAGCGCCCACCGCCCCCGCTTCCCCAACCCCACCAATCGGAGTATGAAGCCGCCCCGCGCCCACCTTCGGCGCCGCCGAGTCGCCACCATGTCGTTGCAAACCGACGCCTTGCGCTACCACAGCGAAGGCCGACCGGGCAAGATCGAAATCGCGCTGACCAAGCCCTGCCAGACCCAGCGCGACCTGTCGCTGGC
>SXRM01000343.1 GCA_005792545.1 Pseudomonadota bacterium
AGAGACAGGGACGGGGACGTCTGCGAGCGCAGCAGCCGCCCCCACGCCCGTCCGCTTCGACAAAGGCCAGGCCGGCGGCACGTGGGCCGAGCGCCTGCAAGCCGTGCTGGGCATCGTGGTGATGATTGCGCTGTGCTGGCAGTTTCGCGAGCGCAAGCCGGGTCAGAAGTTCCCGTGGCGGGTCGTGCTGGCTGGCACGGCCATGCAACTGGTGCTGGCGGCGCTCATCTTGAAGACGGCGTTCGCGAACCGACTCTTCACCGCCATCAACGAAGCGTTCGTGCAGCTGATGAATTTCTCCAACGAGGGCGCGCGTTTCTTGTTCGGCAACGCCATGGACGCGCCCTATGCCCTGGTGGCCTTTCAGGTGCTGCCGACCATCATCTTCTTTTCGTCGCTGATGACCATCGGCTACCACACCGGGCTGATGGTGCAGATCGTGCGCTTTTTCAGTCGCTACCTCGCGCGCTGGATGGGCACGTCGGGCGCCGAGTCGCTGAGCACCGTCGGCAACATCTTCCTGGGCCAGACCGAGGCGCCACTGATGGTCAAGCCGTTCTTGAGCCAGGCCACCCGCAGCGAGTTGCACTGCATCATGGTCGGCGGTTTTGGCACGGTGGCCGGCGGCGTGCTGGCGGCGTACGTGGGCATGCTCAATAAGCATTTCCCCGACATTGCTGGGCACCTGCTGACGGCCAGTATCATGGCCGCGCCGTGCACGGTGCTCGTCAGTAAGCTGCTGGTGCCCGAGACTGAAAAGCCGGTCACTGGCCCCGAAGACCGCATCGAAGTCCCCAAGCTGCACAGCAACATCTTGGACGCCGCGGCCTCTGGCGCGAGCGACGGCATGCAGCTTTTGCTCAACGTCGGCGGCATGTTGCTGGCGTTCATCGCGCTGGTCGCCGTGGCCAATGCGCTGCTGGGATGGGCGCTCGGCCTGGTCGGCATCCAGGGTATCACGCTGCAAGAGATCTTCGGGTGGATTTTCACGCCGGTGGCCTGGCTCATCGGCATCGGCGCCAGCGAGGCCAAAGAGGTCGGCAAGCTGCTCGGCGTCAAGATGGTGGTCAACGAGTTCGTGGCCTACCTCGACCTCGCCAAGCAATTGGGCAGCACTGACGCCATTTCGCCGCGCGCGGCGGTCATCACGGCCTATGCCCTGTGCGGCTTCGCCAACTTCAGCTCGATCGCCATCCAAATCGGCGGCGTGTCGGGAATGGCGCCAGAGCGGCGCAAGGACTTGGCAGAGCTGGGGTTTCGCGCCATGGTCGGCGGCAGCGTGGTCGGATACATGACCGCGGCGCTGGTGGGGTTGATGGTGTAGCCAGTCGGCTTACGGGCTCTGTGTGCCCGGTTTGGGCGCGAAAAGCTCGTCTACGGCTATCTCGGCGCCTTCGAACGGTGGCAGCGCCAGCCGATCCGGGTCGGCAAAGCAGCCGAACACCTGCCAGCGGTCGCCGTCGAGCTGCAGCACATCGACCATGCGCTCGGCGGGGTCGACGATCCAGTACCAAGGGATGCCGGCCTCTGCGTACAAGCGCGCTTTGGTGCCGCGGTCGTACCAGGCGTTGGTGGGCGACAGCACTTCGCATACCCATTCGGGGCGCACGTCGCACGGCCAATCGTCGGGCAGGTCGGGCAGGTGTTCTTTGCGCCAGCCGGCGAGATCTGGTCCGACGATGCCCTGCGGGTTCAGCCGGATGGCGCAATCGGCACAGATCCACCAACCTGATTTGCGGCCGAGGCGCTGCAACGGGCTGAGCGCCGCACCCAGTTGCACGACCACGTGGCCATGCCGCACCCGCGGCGTGGCCTTCCAATACGGCTTTCCGCCAATGATTTCAGGTTGTTCGTGTTCAGGCAGGTGCACGATGTCCTCCCAGGTCCAAAGCTCGTCGCGGGCCATGCTGCACCTCCGCGGGCAGGATAGGCGCCGCGTGCTGGGGCGACAAGCGCGCCGGCCGCGGCAACGCTAGTGCTTTGCAAGCCGTGTGCCAGCTCTTACATCAAGCAAGATCAACGGGTTGACCGGCGCGGTGCGCGCGCAGTCTCACTTCCGTCTCACTTTTGCCTCAGATTCTCAGTATTTCGTCGCTCGGCCTATCGCCCCACCGCGACATGGCACCCGCGCGCGTGCGCCGTCCAGGTCTCGATGGCCGCCAGCAGCGCCGGCCGCCGCTCCGCGGGCCCCACCATCGGCGCCACCGCCTGTGCCAGGGCCACGAAGCCCGCCGGACCGCCGCTCTGGTTCCAGGACCGCACCAGATTCTGAACCGAGGTGCTGTCGCCATGCCGCACCTGCTCGCGAAATTGCTCGATGGCCCGCCAGTCATCCGTAGTCGGTTGCTCGGGCTGCGCCGCCACTCGGCCACCGGACGTCGGCAGGTCGTGCAACGCTGCGCGCGCCATGGCTTTCTGGTTCGACATCCGCACCAGGTCTTTGTAGTCGACCACCACGTCGGCCACCGGCCCCGCGCCATCGACGTGGACCAGCATGTCGATGACGTGCTCGTCGCTGCCCAGGAACGCGGGGATGAGCATGGTCATGCCCTCGCCGTCGTTGTCGCGGTCGCGCTGCACGCCGGCCACGCGGGCCAGGTTGGCATCGACGGCGCGCTCTTGGCGGCGCACCCGCGCCGTTTCCTGGTCGTCCAATACCCGCGACCCCAGCACCCGGTGCGCGACGGCGGTGCCCGAAAGCCGAATGTCCACGCGCACCAACCGCGCCACCACCCGGCCCCAAGCCTGCCACAGTGAGCGCGCGCCGGCTTGCTCGGCGCCCTTGGGTCCCAGCGCGACGAGGCCATGGCCCAGCTCTGCGAGCCGCCAGGCGGTGTCGGTCGCGGTCGGCTCGGCCAGCACTACGCTCGACAACGTCGGCTCGGCCAAGGCCTCGGTGACGCTTTGCTGCAAGTCGCCGTCGTCCAGGTCGTTTGCCGCACCCACCAACACCACAGCGCGGGTGCCGGCGACCCGATGCTGGGCCGCAGCGTGCACGCCCAAAAGCTGTCGCGCGGTGCGGTGTTGGTCGCCAAGCGCGGTCTGACCGATGGCGGGGAGGCTGCTGCACAAAGCCCGCACGCGCTGGATGGCTTCCGAGCCGCCGATGCCGTCGTACTGGTCCTGGCCAGCACCGACCACCACGGTCAGGCGGTCCTGCGGTTCCAAGTAGCCGGCGATGGCTTCGAGATGTTTGCAGGCATCGTCGCCGCGTTTGGCCAACTGCGGGCCCACCGTCACCGCCAGATCAAACGGCGGCCGCCGCATGCCCCAGCGGTCGGTACTGCGCAGCGCCACCCGCAGCCACACCAGGCCCGGCGCGGCGATGTGGTCGCGGTCCAGGCGCGCGCTGACCGACAGCGCAGTAGTTTCTGGTGGTTGTAGGTCGGCGCCACCCGGCGTGCGCGCCGCCAACCGCGCGAGTTCTGGGGGCAATTCGGCCAGGGCCGCGAGGCGCCGTTGCCAGGCCGCGGCCCCCGCAAAGTAGTTGGGCGCCAGGTGGCAACGCTTGGGCATCGGCCGCGGCGGGGCCGGGTCGGCGTGGCAGGCGTCGCCATGGTGGTCCGGCGGTGGGGAGGCCGGTTCAGCGGGTAGGTCCAGGCTGCCATCGCTGTCGCCGAGCAGGAGGTTGGCAACTTTGTCGCTGGATTGTTTGCCCAATACAACCTTTTCGCTGCGCGGCGCCTCGGGCTTGGGTTCGGCTGGGCCAGCGCCGGCCGGTTCGCCGGTGGCGCGCAGAACGACGCCGGCCTCCGCTTTCTCCTTGTTCTTGGCGCGCCAAGCGACGCTGTCGTCGCGGCCGATCGCCTTCTTGTCGGTTTGCTCCGCTTTCTTGAGTGCATCATGGCTGCGGTCGTCGCTTTCTTCGGCCTGTGCGAACACCCTGGCACTGGCGGACGGCGCGACAGCCGGAAACTTGTGCCTGGCTGGACCTGCCAGACCTTTGGTGCCGACGCCTCCGCCGCCAACCCCTTGCCCGCGCAGCTTGAGTCCGCCGAAAGCCTGTCCATCCGCGGGTTCTGCGTTGCCGCTCAATGACTTGGCCGCGACATCGCCGCTTTCGCCCTCGCCGCCCGCCTGCTGCATGGCCTCTAGCGTGGACGTGGGTGCCGGTGAAGCGGCTGCCTTGCCCTCGCCCTTGGCCAGGTAGCGCCCGGGGCTGGCTTTAGCGCACGCCGCCAGCACCAGGACCACGACCAGAGCGATGCGGCCGCCGCAGGGACTCGGGGCGTTCACGACTCACCCCCCTGGTCGTCGTCGGCCGCCGCGGCAGGTTTGGGCGGTGCCGGTGGTGGTGGTGGCGGCGCAGGTGGCGGGTTGTCCACGACGACCGACCGGGTTGCCGGCTTGCGGCTGGTCAGCCAACGCGCGCCTTTGACCGCGACGACCACAGCAACGGCGATGACCCCAACGACCGAGGCGAGGTCCAACAGATCGCCGATCCGGTCGCCCATCCACAAGATGCCAACGCCGACCAGCAGTGCCGCGCCGCCCGGGCCAAAAGGCTTGTAGCCGCGCTTGCCGCGCCGCCACAATAGCACCGCAAGGCCGATGCCGCCTGCGACCAGCAGCCACCCGACACTAACCGGCGGCTGGAAACCCAGCCACAGCGCCACGCTGGCCTCCCCACCGGCGTCACGCACCGCGGCCGAAAAGAACAAGTCGCGCGCCTCGAACGGCAGCGGCAGCGGCACCAGGTCATCTTTGGGCGGCGGCGGTGCTTCGGCGTGGCCGTAGCCTTCATCCTTGCGCAGGTCGGTGGTGACGCCGTACTGGTGGCGGTCGCCGGGCACCCGCAATCGCCAATACAGCGGCCCTTGACGCACGTCGAAGCGCGGGGCCACCACCGTTGCGCGGGCCAGCATCCCCAATTCGCTGCCGCGGACCTCGTAGCGAACCTCGACCCGCAGCAGCGCCCCACCGCCAAGCGGCACGGCGAGTTCGCCCTTTTCGTCGCGCACGGCTTTGACGTTGTTGCCGTCGACCGTCAGCGCCAGCACCTCGGCACCTTTGGGCAGACCGATGCGCAACACCGGCCGACCGGCGCTCTGCAGCAGCACCACGGCTTTGCTGGCGATGCGACCATCGGGCAGCAGGTGGCTGTCGACCCACACCGACTTGGCAAACGCATCGAGCGTGGCCACGGTCGCGCGGCGCAGCACGTTCAGCTCGACCTGGATCGGCCCGCGCAAGGACCGGAAACCGGCCACCAGGTCGCGACCGGCCTGGCGCGCCACGGCTTCGGGCAATTCGGTGGTCGGCAGCACCCGCGTCTCGCCTTTTGCACTGGGAACGAGTTCCAGACCCGGTTCGGCCGATAGCGCCACAGTATCGGTTTCCAACTCCGCACCTTGCACGCGAATGTCGGGCAGGTTCAGGGTCTTGGCGTCCTTGGCGATCAGCATCTCCAGGTCGATCTGCAGCTGCACCGAACCTTCCAAGGCGCTCGAAAACCGCAGCTCCCACCACTTGCGGCCGGCGTCGGGCTTGCCGCCTTCGTGGGCCGTGACGCGCGACAGGCTTGGCGCCACCACCCGCGGTTCGCCCACTTTTTCGGGCAGATCGAGCACGATCTTGTCGGTCCGCCCCGCTTTGATGTCCACCACGACTACGTGACTGTCGCGCAGCGCCCGTTCGTCGACGCGCACCAGCGCCGTGCTGCGCGCTTCCAGCCGCACCTGCCGCACGCGGGCCGCCGCCAAGGTGGTCGGCAAGGCCGGTGGCGCACCGATGTGGCGCCACACCTGATCGGCGCGGCCATCGAGGTCCTTGCGGACGCCCGCGGGCAGCGCTTCCAGACCAGCACGCAGCCAGCCCGCGGCACCTTCGATCGGCGCAAAGCCCATCTTGTCGCCGTCGAGCAGCGCGACTGCGCCGTTCTCTCGAAACGCGCCAAGCGGCCGCAACACCGGCGCCTGCAACTGCCCGCCCGCAGTCTTGTCGGTTGGCAGCTCGAAGCTGACCTTGATCTGACGGGCCGTGGCACCGGTGCCGCCTGACTTGTCGTCGGCGAAACCCACCTTGAGGCGGCGCGGCTGGTCGCCAGAGGCCGCCAGCACGTCCCAGGTGGTGATGTCGCCACCTTCGACGTTGGCGACCACAGCGTCGGTTGGCACCTGCACCAAAAGGCTGGTGGCCTTGCCTTGCACGATCTGCAAGTCGATGGTGGCCTTGCCGCGCACCAGGCCTTCGCCCAGCGTCAGCACCTGCCAGGTTTCGGCGCTAAAGCGCACTGTACGCTCGACCGCGCCGCCCTCGACGGCCGCAAAGGTCAGGTGCAGCGATTCGCCCGGCGGCAGCCACGCATGCGCCACCGACTGGCCGCCCAAAACCTGGGTCTGCACCGGCACTTCGGGGTCCAAGCGCACGCCGCGCTTGCCGGGCAACCGCACCTCAACTTCGGTAATCGGCGACGGCACCCGGCCGATGTCGAGTTCCTGGTCTTCGCCGTCGCCTTCGACCTTGACCTGCAGGCGCGCGACCACGATTCGCATGCCCTTGCCGGAGATCTCGACCAGGTGGTCCTCGCCGTCTTCGCCGTCGTCGTTGGCGGCCGGCGCCACGGGCTTGCCGTCGACTGACAGGTCCATCAGCGCCAGGCTGCGCGGCGCGAGCTTGACGGTGCCGCGCTGGCCGCGGGCTTCGATGTCGACGCGCAATTCGACCACCGCCGCACCGGCGCCAACTGCCACCTTGTACGTCGCCTTGCGCACCCGCGGGGCCTGACTCTGCTGGCTGCGCACCAGCAGCGCTCGCGTTCCGGCAGCCGCAGTGTCGTCATCGGCGCCCAAGACCTCCAGCTCGCCCGCATCGTTGCTGACCTGCCCGCGCGGCCACGGCGGCAGCGGCACCACCACCGCGCCACCCGTGCGCGGATCGAGCGGCCACTGCGCCTGGATCTGCACGCTGTCGCGCCGGCTGTCGTCGGCGCTCAGGCGCAAGACCACCATCCCACCACGCACGCTCCACTCGGCCGCTTTGCCGCCCCAGGTCACGCTGGTCACTGCACCGCCAGCCGCCACCAGTGGCACTTCAACCGCACCAGCCGCGCCAACCTGCAGGTTGCCCGACCACGACACCGACAGGGTGCGGTCGCTGTGCGACAGGCTGACCGACCCCGGCTGCCACACCGGCTCGACCGTGCGCACGGGTTCGCCGAAGGCCTGCTTGAGCAGCTGCCAAAGGGCGGTCGGCAGGGCCTCGGCGGGCTCAGCCGCCGCAGGCAAGGCCAGCGCAAACGACGACAGCGCCAACCACCACAGCGGGCGAACCAAGGACGAACGGGCGAAACGGGCGTGCATGACAACCTCCGGGGCGGGTTGGACGCGCGGCGGGCGACCTGGGTTTGGCGCGGAGCCGGCGAGCGACAAGCGAGCGGATGGTGGGCGGTTTTGGGGGATTGGGCAAACCTGAAAGGTGGGCCGCCCCCACGGCGTCGCGGTTGTCCGGCTGGCCGCTGCTTCGCCCGGCAGCTGCGGTTTCTGCACCGGTCGCTGCCTTCGTGCAGTTTCACGACCCGCCCATGACAATCCCCTGACGCCCGCCGGCAGTTTGTTGCGCCGGGGCATTGACGCCAGCCACACACCCATGCCAAACTTGCAAATGAAAGTGATTATCACTTTCAGTTTCAATCCTGGCCGTGACCTCCCAAACGCTCCAAACCCAGCCCCATCGCAGTCATCACGCTGCCTTGCCCGCGCCCGCCGCCCAACCCCGCTGGTGGCCGTGGGCGTTGCTTGCTGTGGCAGGAGCGGTCATCGCGTCGCGCGCACCCTGGCTGCCCACCACACCCTGGGACCACGACGGCGCCAACTTCGTGCGGGCGCTCGACACCTTCGACCTGGCGCGTCACAGCCCGCACGCGCCGGGCTATCCGGTGTACATCGCACTTGCCAGGTTGGCGCGAGCTTTTGGTGCGCCCGACGCGGCGCCGTTGGCGTGGCCGAGCGTGGCGGGTGCCGCCGCGGCTGCCGCCACGGTGGCGTGGGCCGTCGCACGCTTCGCCAATCGGGGCACCGCCTTGGCCGCAGGCCTGGCCTACGCGGCGTTGCCCCCGCTATGGCTGGGCGACCTGGCGCCGCGACCCGATGCCCTGGCGGCGCATGTGCTGGTTGCGGCGGCGTGCCTGTTGGCATCGCAGGCGCTGCCCGCCGCCGCGGTCCTGATCGCGCTCGCGCTTGGCGTACGGTTGTCGGTGTGGCCAGCAGCGCTGGTGCTGATGCTCGCGTTGCCGCGTGCAGCGTGGGGATGGCTGGCGGCCGGCGTAGCTGCCTGGGCGGTGCCGCTTGCGGCCCTGGCCGGGGGCCCGTTTGAACTACTGCGGCAGCTGACTTCCTTCGGCGCCGGCCATTTTGGCCAGTGGGGCAACACCGCCGCCACCGCAGGCTTGCGCGTGGATCAGTGGGCCGGGCACCTGGCCGACCAGGGCGGCGCGGTCTGCGGCGGCCTGGCATTGGTCGCCGCCGTGGTCTGGGTGCGCTCCCGCCAGCACGCTACCCCGGGCTGGTGGTGGGCCGCCGCGGTCGCCTACGCCATCTGGATCGTCGCCGGCCAGAATCCCGACCACCCGCGTCACGTGTGGCCGTTGCTGGCCTTGGTGGGCGCCGCGTGCCTTGTCGCAGTGGCGGTTGCCGTTGGTCGCGCCGCCCCGCCTTTGCTGGCTGCAGCCGCAGCGCTGGCAGTGGTCCAGGCCGCGCCGGGTATCAGCCAGACCCACCGGCCCGCTCCCGACGCCGCGCTGGCCAGCTGGCTGGCTGCCCGCCCGGCAGACAGCCTGGCCCTGGCCGGTGGTTCCGAAGTAGGCGTGGTCCGCTTGCTAGCCCCGACAATACGGGCCCTGCGGGTGGACAAACCCGCCGACGTCGCTGCCGCGCTGGCTCCCGGCGGCGGCTGGCCGCGCACGGCGCTGGTCAGCGTGCGCGAGGGCCAAACGGCACCCGTTGGCTGGGGCGAGGTCGCTCGTTTCCCGGCGCGACCGGCGCTGGACGCCCCGGGCCTCGGCTTGCGGGTGTACGCCCGTCCCGCACCCGCAGCCCTTGCCCTAGCCGGCGCGACCGGAGATTGCCGATGAAGTGGCTTTGGATCACCGCCGCGTGCGCGGTCGGCTGTACGGCCAGGCAGACGCCGCCGTATGTCCAAGATTCGACCGGAAGCAAGGCAGCCGCCGTCGTCAAGATCACCGGCGACGGCCTCTCCAAGCCGTGCGTGGTCATCGACGTCGGCGAAACAGTCGAATGGCGCAACTTGCAACCGGCGATCCCGGCCAACGTCACCGGTTTTGGCAACGACGAACTGTATTCGCCGAGCCTGGTCGAAGGCGGACCCATCGGCACCGAAAAAGTCGACGGCGGCACCGAACGCTTCGCATGGTGGCGCCACACCTTCGCCAAACCTGGCATCTACGAGTACTTCGACACCAACCGCGGCGAGCCGGGCCGCAAGGTCGTCGATCCCTACTACGGCACCGTGACTTACGTCGGCGTCAGCGCCACTTTGCAGACCGGGGTCGTCTGCGTGCAGCAACCGGGCACCGACCAGTGCACGGCAGTCTGCTGCATCAAAGACAACAACGGCGACGGCGTACTGGAGAGCAACGAGTGCCCGGGGTCGCAGTGCTGCGACAGCAATGGCAAGCGCTGCCTGCAAGGGGCACCCACCGCGCCAATTTGCGCGCCCGGTCTCGGCTCAGTGGGCCAGGCCGCCTTCCGCAACTACGAGTGCTTTACCAACGCCGACTGCAAGCCCGACTCCAAGGGCGCCGCCCGCACCTGCGCGGTGGACGACAAAGGCAGCCACGTTTGTCGGGTCAAATGACCTGCGTTTTTTAGCGCCACTTTGGGCGCACGGAGTTCCCCATGTCCAAGATTTCTCGCTACTCGATGGCCGCCGGCCTGGTGTTCGGCCTGGCGGCGTGCGCCGAGAGTGCACCCACCAGCACCGCCGATGCCGCCACCGCCGGTGACGCGACCGCAGCAGACGGCGCCAGCCCCGCAGATGGCAGCAGCACCGCAGGTTCGACGACCTACAAGCCATTCGACCAGGCCAATGCAGACCCATACCTGCTGCGGGTGGTGGCGTACGAGAAGATCAAGGCCATCGTCGGCGATGCCAAGCTCGACGCGGCGATGTTCGGCGGCGGCTGCGACAAGTACAGCGCGACGGCGACCACGCCCAGCGACCCGACTAAGCTTGCCAGCCTCTATGTCGAATCGGCGACGCTGCAGGCCAGCGTCAAGAAGCGCAAGGACAAGCACGCCGACAACGCGGGCGCCGACCTCGGCACGCTCATCGACACCCAGATTTGCGCAAGCCTCGCCGCCGGCGCCACCACCACGGCCGCCAGCGATGCTGTTGGCGGTGTCCAGTGGCACGGCCAGCTCATCCAAAAAGGGCTGCTGCACTACTTCTACGCGGCCTGGTACGGCTACTTCTTCTCGGGCAGCCGCAAAGACTGGGACGAGCTGATGGCCGCCTACGGCAAGAGCTTTGACGGCAAAGTCGAGGCCGGCCTCGCGGGCCTGGTCGCCAAGCGCGACGCCAACTGCGGCACCACGCTGGCCAAGGACATCTGGCCCAAGCTTTTGGGCGGCAAGGCGATCTTGGAAGCAGCGCTGACCAAAGAGGGCAAGGCTGGCAACGCGGAGGCTCTGACGACGCTGCCGCCGGAGCTGACGACGCTCGCCGCCGAACTCGACAGCAAGATGCAGCAGGTCTTTGCGCTGTCGTTGGGTCACGAGTTCCAGGAGATCGCGGCCGGCAAGTCGGCGGTGGTCAAGCTGGCCGAAGCGCGGGCGTTCTGGCGCATCGTCAAGCCGCGGGTGGCGGCTTTCGACAAGGCCAAGGGCACCAAGCACACCGAAACGCTGGACAAAGTCGAGCAGGACGACCCGGCCAAAGTCGACACGGTCGCGGGTCTCGCCGCCATCAAGGCCGTCTGGGGCTTGGACGTGGCGGCACTGTGCAAGTAGGCGGCCGGGCACTGCGGGGGTTGTGATGACACCAAATCGGTCGGCGTGGCTTGCCGTTGGGCTGGCCCTGGCATTTCCCGGCTTCGCTTGGGGCGATCCCCCGGCGACGGCCACGCCGACCGACGGTCCGCGCCTGGAGTTGGACGGCGACGATCCTTCCCGGTCGGCGCACGATCCGACGCCCACGGCTTTGGGTACGCCGAACGACAACGCCGCCCGCCAGGCGATGTACGAGCGCACCAGCCTGCTCAACAACCTGACCGATAAGCTCGTCAACGTCCACAATAAGACCACGCTCGGCGGCTACGGCGAGGTCGAGTTCGTCAAAGCGGCGGGGCAGGACTCGTACTTCAACCACCACCGCTACGTGCTGTTCTTTTACAGCCAGATCCACCCGCGGATTACCACGGCGACCGAGCTGGAGTTCGAGTTCGGCGGCAGCCCGACCAAGCGCGACGGCGTACAGGCGACCGGCGAAGCGCTACTGGAATTCGCAGTGGTGGACTTCAAAGCGGCGGACTGGCTCAACTTTCGTGCCGGGGTGGTGCTGGTGCCGTTTGGCGCCTACAACCTGCGCCACGATGCGCCGAGCCAGGATCTGACCGATCGGCCGCTGGCCCTGACCACCATTACGCCATCGACGTGGTTTGAGACCGGCGCGGGCGTCTTTGGCAAGTTCGAGATCGGCGACCACTCCGTGAGCTACGAGGCCTATGCCATCAACGGCTTGGACGCCAAGATC
This sequence comes from Pseudomonadota bacterium, assembly GCA_005792545.1. Taxonomy (GTDB): domain Bacteria; phylum Myxococcota_A; class UBA9042; order UBA9042; family UBA9042; genus SXRM01. The sequence continues at coordinate 11,710 of SXRM01000343.1, forward strand.
ACCGAGGCGCAGGGTTTCAAGGGCGCAATTGGCGGCAAAGGCGAGGACAACAACGACGACAAGGCGCTGGTCGGCCGCGTCGCGTGGGCGCCGTCGCTCAAGTTCGAGGTCGCTGGCAGCGGTTACCGCGGCGAGTACGACGACCAGGGCCGGATGGTGCGGATGGCCAGCCTGGACGCGACAGCGCGGCTGGGCCGCTTGGAGCTGCAAGGCGAGCTGGTGCGCGCCTGGGTCGATCCTGGCTACGTGCAGGGGTTTTCGCCGTCGAGTCCCGCCAACACGCGGGCGCCCGTGCCGACGGAACTGTTTGGCTGGTACGCGCAGGCCAACCTGCACTTTACCGTGCCGTGGTTGTGGGATCGGCTGCCGGCGGACTTGAACGATGCCGTCTGCACGGCAGTGCTGCGCGTGGAGCAAAACGACCCCAACCAGGCCGCGCGCAACCAGTACGACGTCGACAAGTTGACCGTCGGCCTGAACTTTCGGCCGGTCGAGGGCTACGCCTTCAAGCACGAGCTGCAAATGGTCAGCAATGCCGCCGATGGCGTCGAACGGTCGCTGTGGAGCGGCAACTGGCAGTGGGAGCCGCGCTACGTGGCCAGCGTGGCGTTTTTGTTCTGATCGGCCACCAAGCTTCGCCCGTCGCGCCGCAGACGCCTAGTTGACGTCGTCCTCAACGGCCCCACGGTGCGCAGCAAACAGTGCGACACCGCTCTGACCTTCCAGCTTGGCAACGGCCTCGGCCAGCACCCGCTCGACCAGCTCGCGCTTGCTGGTGTGGTAGGTCACCGACAGCGAGCTCATCGCAAAGCGGTCGAGCACCGGCACTTCAGCGGCGGCCTTGAGGAAGTTGGCGGCCTCGGTGCAGCTGGCGAAGCGATCCTCCGGCAATTTGGCGGTCGCGCGACGAATAAACTCGCACAGGTCCTCGAGAATCTCCGGCACCACCCACCGCGGATCCGGCGTCGGCATGTTGATATGGCGCGCGAACAGCTGCTGCAAAGTGTCGCCATCGAACGGCAATTCGCGACAGCACATCTCGTAGGCCATAATCCCGAGCGAATACAGGTCGGCGCGGCCGTCGAGCGGCTGGCCGAGAATCTGCTCGGGACTCATGTAGTACGGCGTGCCCATGACCTTGCCGCCTGGCCCGGAACTCGCGCCGCCCGGATTGGTGGCGATGCCAAAATCGAGCAGTTTTACCTTGCCGTCGGTCAGCAAAAACACGTTGGCGGGCTTGATGTCGCGGTGAATCAGCCCCTGCTTGTGCGAGTACGCCAGCGCGTCGCACACCTCGCGCAAGATGCGCCGGCAGTTGGGCCAGTCGAGCGGTTGGCCGGAGTCGATGAGCGACTCCAACAGGTCGCCGGTCAACTTCTCCATCACGATGAAGTGGGTGCCGTAGGCCGACTCGGTGTCGAGCACGCGCACGATGTGGTCGTGATTCAGCTGGGCTACCAGCCGTGCTTCGTGCTGAAACAGGTCGGCAAAGCCAGCGTCGAACACCAGCGCGTGCGACAGCATCTTGAGCGCCACCGGCGTGCCGAGCGTCGGGTGACAGGCCTCGAACACGGTCGCCACGCCGCCCGAACCCAAGCGGCCGATGACCTCGTACTTGCCGACCTTGCGGATGCCCTTGGACTCCATCAGCCGCTCACCGACCAGACGGGTCAAGAACACGGCGGTGTTGGGGTGGCGCGAAAACAGCTCTTGCACGGCCTGCTTGTTGATCTTGAGGCAGCTCAGCTCGTCTTCGGCGACAATGCTGGCCGTGCGCGGCTCGCGGGTAATCAGCGCCATCTCGCCAAACAGCGCCGGTGCGCTGACGGTTCGCTCGAACACCACTACATTCTTGTCGTTGCGCACGATGATGCGCATGGTGCCCGCTTCGAGCACGTACATGTCCTCGCCCGGCTCGCCCTGTACCAGCACCTGGGTGCCCGCGGGATAGCGGACCGGCTCCATGGCGGCGCGAAACTGCTCGACGGCTTCTTCGCTCAACCCGGCGAATAATGGCAAGGTCGCCCACGACTTTGGAGCCGGCGGCGGCGGAATCGGGCTGGACAACCCGGCGAACTGCTGGGTGGTGGCGTACGGTGATTGGGTCTTGTCCATGGTCGGCCTTGCGCGCGCATGCCCTGCCCCGGCGCGCGCGGCGGGCGATAGTACGGGATTTGCGGTGGGAATGCACCCAGGCGCAAGACGTGGCAAGGCCTGTAGGGCGGCTACTGCGCCTCGGACTTGACCGCCTTGGTCTTGCGCGTCGCCACCGAGCGGGCCGCATCGGCAACCACGGCCAGAAAGCTGCCAGAGGCGGTCGCGCGCGCAGCGACATGCAGCGGTTCTGGCGCTGCGGCACCGACCGGCCACTGCCACAGCGTCAGCTCGCGGCTGCCATCGGCCGTCGGCACCAGCCACGCAAAACTCTGCACGCCAATACGGCTCTTGCAGTCGGGCTCAGCGAACGCCGGCGACCAGAAGCCGCCGTTGCACAACCGCAATGCGCCGATCTGTTTGAGTTCAGGAATGTGGGTATGGCCGACTACGGCGAAGCGAGCACCGGTGATGCGCGCAATCCACTCGGCGCGGTTGCCGTCGACCAGCGGCTTGCTGAAGGTTTCCGGGCGAACCTTGAACGAATACGACAAAAACAGCGGGAACAGCATCGACAGCGGTAACAGCGTCCATAGTGGGCTAATCGGCCACACGAAGTTGATCCACACCACCAGTTGGAAGGCCGCCCACACCATGCCCATGAACAGCACCGCCCGGTCGAGCCACAACTCGCGGACGATGGCGATGGGATTGGTGCAGGCGCTCGGCACCGCGGCGGCGGCAAGCTGCCGCACCATGGCCGGCGTGGCGTTGGCGCGCTCGGCGATGGCCGCCACTTTCTCTTCAACCATCAACGGGTCGCGCAGTGCCGGCCGCAAGAAGTCGGCAAACGTTACCAGCAGGGTTGCCGTCGCCGACCAAAACCACGTCCACAGCAACAGCGGCTGGCTGCGCACCATGTACTTGAAGAAGAACCGCACGTACTGCATCGCGCTCATGATGTAGTTGGCGGTGGCGTGCGGGTTGAAGTAGCCCATGCCGTTGAGCATGTAGCGGTTGGCGACCTCGCCGAACGGCAACCGCACGCGCGCCTTGCCGCGCACCGAGATCAGCGGATTGATGAGGTCGGGCAGCGTGCAATACGGGTCGAACACGTGGCCGTGGGTCAGGAAGGTGTCACCGGCAGACAGGTAGAACCACTCACAAAACCGCACATGGGTCTGCATCGCGGTCGGCACGTTGAGCGCCAGCCGGATCTTGTCCTGGACCTGCGGCCACGCCAGCTCCATGTCGTGGTTGCCCATAACGAACACCAGATCGTGACCGCGCCGGACCACGTCGCCGCACGCGGCGAAAAAAATCGGGTGATCGTCGACGATGACGCCCATCTTGAAGGCGCTCATCCACTGCTCGGTGCCTAACCCACGCACACGGCTCAACCAGTGGATCGGCGACGGCGGCGGATTGGGCATGCGCAGGATCGGGTCGAAGTCGAACACGTCGCCGTTGAACACGACTTCAAGCTTGTCGCCAGCTGCTTCGGCCCGGTCGGCCGCATGGCGCAACAGCGCAGCAACGTCGGCATCGACGAAATACTCGCGGCGTTTGAAGGCCTTCCACATCGGCCGGGCGGGATCGACCGCTTCGGCATCGGCCAGGTGCAAGTCGGACAAAACCAGGGTCTGCGTCGCCACGGCGCCTCCGGCCGGCAAGGCTAGCAGAACGTCGCGCGGTGTCGCGAAAATGGCCAACTGCCCCGCCGTGCCCTAGCGGTCGAGCGACGGAGCCTGCACACCCCAAGAATCTCGCGCCCCTGGTCCTTGCGCATTGCTTCCGGGCCGCGCAATCGGCACCCTCGCGCGCCCTGGAGGTCGCCATGTTGCGCCAACTCGCTGTGTTCACCGCTTGCTTGATGGTGCTGGCACCGACCGGCCGCGCCGCGGCTTGGGAATTGCCCCCAGACGACCACGATCGCCCGGAGCTGAGCGCCGCCGAGGAAGCCGCGTGGCTGCAAGCGCTGCTGCAAGCCTCGCCACACCGCCAGGCCATGGTCGACGCCCCGGCGCACGCGGGCGAAGCCCCCGGCCCGCTCGGCGCCGCTGACGGTGCCTACCACCAAAAACTCGGTGCCTTACAGGCCCAAGCCAAGAAGCCCGGCCGGGTGGTGTTCGGCTATTTGCCGTACTGGACCAAGAAGACCGCCATCCTGCCGTGGCCGACGTTGACAACCCTGGCTTGGTTCTCGGTCGGCCTGTCGACCGGCGGCGTGTCCAATTCAAGCGGCTGGAACACCTCGGAATCAAAGACGTTAATCGCAACCGCGCACAGCAAGGGCGTGCAGGTGGTGCTGTGCTTTACCCAGTTCAGCACCGCAGCCATCTCGGCGATCCTGGCGACCCCGGCGTCGCGCACCCAGGCGGTCAACGACATCGTGGCCGCAGTGCTGGCCGGCGGTGGCGACGGCGCCAACATCGACTTTGAAGGCCTGGCTAAAGCCGACCGCGACAACATGAGCGCCTTTGTCAACGAACTGAACACCACGCTCAAAGGCAAGCTGCCGGGCGCCGACGTCACCCTGGCCACGCCGTGCGTCGACTGGTCCGGCGCCTGGAACTACCAGTACCTCGCCGAGCACTCCGACGGCTTGTTCGTGATGGCCTACGCCATCCACTGGGGCGGCGGCGCGCCGGGCCCGCAGCTGCCGATGGCCGCAAAGGCACCGTGGACCCACAAGACGCTGCAGTGGGTGGTCGACGACTACGTGCTGTACGGCAAGGCCAAGAACAAGCCCAAGTTCATCCTGGGCCTGCCGCTCTACGGCTACAGCTGGCCGTCGGCGACCGACAAACCTGGCAGCAAGGCGACGGCCAAAGGCACCTCGATCACGTACAGCAAGGCGCAGGACCTCGCAGCTGCGGCGGGCGGCTGGGTGTGGGACTCGTCCTCAGAGTCGCCGTTTTTCGTCACCAAGGACAGCGCTGGCGGCTGGGTGCAGTCGTGGTGCGACAACCTCAAAGCGCTGCAAATGCGCGTCGATTACCTGCACACCAGTGACGTCAACCTCGGCCTGTGGGCGCTGGGCTACAGCGACGGCGACCCCCAGGTGTTGGCCTACATCGACGCCTGGAAGAACAAGAAGCCAGCTGGCGGCGTGGCCGACGGCGCGGACGCCGGCGACGCGGGATCGGTGGACGCAGGCGTCAAGGACTCGACCGCTGACGCCAGCGCTGACACGGGTGCCCTGGACAGCGCAGTGGACGCGGCCAAGCCCGATGCCGGTGTGGACGCCGTCCAAGCCGATGTCGCCGCCGACACCGCAGCCGATGCGGGCGCCGACATCGCGACGACGGATGCACAAGCCGCGGACACCACGGGGGGCGCGGACGCTGTCGCGACCGCAGACACCGAAACCGACTCAGGCACCGCCACAGACTCCGATACGGCGGGTGCGGATACCGCGCGCTCGAGCGACGCAGGGCGGACCGCGCGCGCCGATGGCGATCCCGGCCGGTCGGGCGATCCCGACGCGCCGCCCCGGCTCGAAGACCCGGACGGTGGCTTTACCGGCGGCAACGGCGCTGGAGCACCCGAAGACGCGGGTGCGCCGGCCGCCGCAAGCCCGCCGGCCGCGACCGACAGTGGCTGCGCGGCGCC
>SXRM01000344.1 GCA_005792545.1 Pseudomonadota bacterium
CGACCCGTCGCTGCACGGCATGGTGTTGTTGGTCTTTTGGCAGCCGGCCTTGGGGTCGCACGACTCCGAGGTGCACGGGTTGTTGTCGTCGCAGGCGCTCGGCGCGGCCGGCGTGCAGATGCCGGCTTTGCAGGTGTCGCTCAGCGTGCACGCATTGTTGTCGGTGCACGGCGCGGTGTTGTGGACGTGCTTACAGCCGGTGGCCTTGTCGCAGCTGTCGTCGGTGCACGGGTTGCCGTCGTCGCAGTTGATGGCCGACCCGGGCTTGCACGCGCCCGAACCGCAGACGTCGCCGCTGGTACACACGCTGCCGTCGTCGCACGGTTGGGTGTTGTCGGCGTGGCCGCAGCCTTTCTTGGCGTCGCAGCTGTCGGCGGTGCAGACCTTGCCGTCGTCGCAGTCGATGGGGCCGCCCGGCACGCACTGGCCGCCCTGGCAGGCGTCGTCTTTGGTGCATACGTTGGCGTCGCTGCAGCCAGCGCTGTTGGGCGCGTGCACGCAACCGTTGGCTTTGTCGCAGCTGTCGTCGCTGCAGGGGTTGCCGTCGTCGCAGTTGGCGGCTTTGCCGGACGCACAGGCCTTGTCTTTGCAGAGGTCGCCGAGCGTGCACACGCTGCCGTCGTCGCAGGGCGCCGTGTTGGCGGCGCCGGTGCAGCCCTGCGCCGGGTCGCACAGGTCGCTGGTGCACACATTATTGTCGTCGCACAGCTTGCCTTTGCCCGGCTTGCACACGCCGCCCTGGCAGCCGTCGCCTTCGGTGCACAGGTTGTTGTCGCTGCACGCCTCTGAGTTGCTGATCGGTACGCAGCCCTTGGCGGCATCGCACAGCTCGGTCGTGCACGGGTTGCCGTCGTCGCAGGTCTTGGCTTTGCCTGGGGCGCACTTGCCGGTGGCGCAGGCGTCGCCCTCGCTGCACAGGTTGTTGTCGTCGCAGGGCGCGGTGTTGTTGACGGCCGTGCAGCCTTTGGCCGGTTCGCACAAGTCGGTCGTGCAGGGGTTGCTGTCGTCGCAGGTCTTGGCCTTGCCCGGCACGCACGCTGCCCCTGCACAGGCGTCGCCGTCGGTGCACTGGCTGTTGTCGTTGCACGGCGCAGCGTTGGGGGTGAACACGCAGCCCGACTTGGCGTCGCAGCTGTCGTCGGTGCAGGGGTTGCCGTCGGCGCAGGCCATCGACTTGCCGGCAGTGCATTGGCCGCCAGCGCACAGGTCGCCGATGGTACAGGCGCTGCCGTCGTCGCACGCAAGGCTATTGGGCAGCGAAGCGCAGCCGGTCTTGGCGTCGCAGGTCTCCGTCGTGCACGGGTTCTTGTCGTCGCACGGTGCCGGCTTGTCCGGCGTGCAGATGCCGCCCTTGCACGCATCGCCGGTCGTGCAGTTGCTGCCATCGTCGCAGTTGGCGGTATTGGGCGTGAACCCGCAGCCGGCCTTGGCGTCACAGGCGTCGTCGGTGCACGGGTTGCCGTCACTGCACGGTAGCTTGCCGCCGCCGGCGCAGGCGCCCGCTTTGCAAGTGTCGGCCGTCGTGCACAGGTCGCCGTCGCTGCACGGCAGCGCGTTGTCGGCAAAGGTGCAGCCGGTCTTGGCCGTGCACGCATCGGTGGTACAGGGGTTGGCATCGTCGCACGGCGTAGCGGCGCCCGGCATGCACACCCCGGCTTTGCATGCGTCGCCGACCGTACACAGGCTGTCGTCGCTGCAAGCCGCCGCGTCGTCCGCAGCGACCGTGCAGCCTTTCGCCACATCGCAGCCGTCGCTGGTGCACGGGTTCTTGTCGTCGCAGGCGATGGCCTTGCCGACGCAGTTGCCGTCGCTGCAGGCGTCGCTGCCGGTGCAGGTGCTGCCGTCGTTGCACGGGCCGCTTTTGGGCGGGTGCTGGCACTCGGCCCCGCCGGCGCAATTGTCGTAGTTGCAGGGGTTGCCGTCGTCACAGAGCCCCGCGCCCGGCTCGTCGGTCTGGCCGTCGCAGTCGTCGTCTTTGAGGTTGCAGGCCTCGGCCTTGGCGGCGGGCGCATCGCAAGCGGATAGACCAGCCGCTGAACACGACCGCTTGCCCAGGCAGGTGCCGACCACGCTGGCGTTGCTGCACGACGTGGCCAGGCTCAGTTGCACGGCGCGGGCGTCGCACGGGCACACCAGGTCTTGCTTGACGCACTGGCTGGACTTGACGCCGCCCAAGCTGACTTTTTCCTGGCACGCGTAGCCGCTGCCGCACTTGCCGCCTTCGCCGCACGGCACGCCACAGAAGTTGCCCAGGTGGGACCCGCTGGGGTCGCTGTAGGGCACGCAGCGGTTGTTGGCGCCGCCGACTACGTTGTTGCAGTCACTGTCGGCGTTGCACGGCTCGCACAGCCGCGGATTGGCGGGGGCGCAGATGTTCTGCACGTCGCCGCTGGCGCCGGTGACGGCCACGCAACCAAAGCCTTCTGGGCAGTTGGCCACGCACAGGGCCGCACATTGCTTGGCCGCGCCGACCTCGATGCACACGCCGGAGTTGCAGGTGCCGTTGGTGCTGCAGGCGCAGCCTGCCTCGCCACAGCCGCCGTCGGTCGGTGCCGTCTCGGCGGTTTCGGGCGGCAGGTCGGGTAGCGTCAGTTCGGCCGTGGCGGTGTCGGTGCGCGGCGCCAGGTCGCTTTCGACATCGAACAGCGAGCGCGCAGTGTCGGCCTCGGTGGTGTCGGGTGCAGTGGCCGTTTCTTGGGGTTCGGGGGCGACGTTTTCGCAAGCGGCGAGTGCAACGGCCAGCAGAACTGCAAGCGCGGCGGGACGAACGAGGGACATCGGCGTTGCTCCGGTTGCGGCTGCTGATGCGACCGCGAGGCGTGCAGCATGCCTATGGCGGGCGCCGGGGCGCAACAGCGCTCGGTGGGCGAAATTGTCAGAGGGGTGCTGGGTGACGATCACACGCACGGCCGGCGGCGTCAGGATGGAAAGGTTGCGCCGCAGCCGCACGCCAGGCAGTAGCGCCAGACAACGAGCGTTCAATCCAATACTGGACAAACCGCCTTGCCCGGCAAACCATGCCGCAGGCCGGGTGCCGGTTGTTCGAGCGTAAAGACCGTGATTGTCCACTGCTAAACAAAGGACCGGTGGCCTGACGCATGGCAAAAATCGAGTGGACCGAAGACGGCAAGCCCCAGCGCGCGCTCTGGCAATCCGAGGCGGGCCTGCCCCCACCGCCGCGGGTCGTGCTCGTCGACGACACCACCACCGCAGACGATGCCTACCGCTGGGCCAACGCCGGGACGGCGATGCTGTGGCGTGGCGACTACCACAATGCCCGCCAACTGGTCGACGCGATGGCGCGGCGCATCGACCGCCAATGGGCCACGCGCAAGGTCAAGCCCGGCCAGACGATGCTGGACACCTACCACCTGTTTCGGCTGGCCCAGGCCCAGCGCGCGCGCACGCTCGGCAAGGTGCTGGTGCAGCTGCTAGGCGACCACACGCTGCAATTGCGCCGCGCGCCCGATGTCCGTCAGGCGTGCATGGAAGTCTTGGGGGAGCGCATTGAGCCGTATGTGCTGTCGCTGCGCGAGCTTTTGGGCGTGATCGGCGCCCACCAATGGCGGCACAAGGGTGTGTTCGTCCAGGCGTTGGGCCGCACGGTACACCCGCACTACGGCTTGTTTGCGCCGGTTCGCGACGAGTACGTGGACCTGGTGGCCCAAGCACCGCTGCCTGCCACCGAACTGGCATTCGACATCGGCACCGGCACCGGCGTGCTGACGGCGGTCTTGGCGCAACGGGGCGTGCAGCGGGTCATCGCGACCGATGTGGATCCGCGGGCCATCGCGTGTGCACGCGACAACCTGGACCGGATGGGCATGCGCGACGTGGTCGATGTGCAGCAATGCGACCTGTTTCCGCCGGGACGCGCGCCGCTGGTGGTCTGCAACCCGCCGTGGCTGCCGGGCAAGCCGAGCGCGCCGATGGAGCGGGCCATTTACGACCCCGACAGCCAGATGCTGCGCGGGTTCCTGGCCGGGTTGCGCGCCCACTTGACGCCAGATGGACAGGGGTGGCTGGTGCTCAGTGACCTGGCAGAGCACATCGGTTTGCGGTCGCGCGCGACGTTGCTCGGATGGATGGCCGACGCGGGGCTGCAAGTGCTGGGGCGGCTGGATGCGCGGCCCCGTCATCCCAAAGCCAAAGATACTCTGGACCCGCTGCATGCGGCGCGCGCGGCCGAGGTGACTTCGCTGTGGCGGTTGGGGCTGGCGTAGCGCTGCCTGCTTTCGGCGAGGGTCGTCCAAACAGCCTTGCGCGCGGAAGAGCACCGCATCGGGGATCGTCGTTGCATGCATGGCGTCGCACCGGCGCCTCGTGCGCAAGGGCAAGACCCGGTCACACCTCTGTCGCCACCGCCCGCACCTGCCGCGCCCGATGCGAAGCCGTCGGCGGCTCACCGTCTTGCACGCGTCCCACCGCCACCAACCGCAGCGCCCCCTTGCCGGGCACCCGCGCGTAGTCGCGCTCCAACGCGTCGCGGGCCTGTGCCACAGCCACGCCCAGCGCTTGTGTCAACCCGCCAAACACCACCGAGAACAGCCGCTCTTGGGCAATCGCGTGGGTCTGGCCGACCTGCTCCGCCACCCAATCGGCAAACGCCAGCAGCCGCGCAAACGCCGCCTGCCCCAGCAGCAGTTGGCGGGCATTCGGAAACCGCCCGGAATTGCCGACCAGATCCCACAGCCGCGCGACGCGCCCGACGCGCTGCAAGTCAGCGAACGACAGGTCATTGCTCGCCAGCAACTCGTACGGTGGCTCCGAGTTGAATCGCAGCCCGAACGCCTGCCCGTGGCGAAGGATCGGCGCTCCCCGCAGGCGCTTCAAGATGCCTAGCTGAATCTCCTGCGGGCCCAGCGCTACCAACCGGTCAAAGCCGCGGCCGAAACCCGCGAGATCCTCGCCGGGTAGCCCGGCAATCAGGTCCACGTGCAAGTGGGCCTGGGTGTGCTGTCGCAGCCACTGCAAGTTGGCCAGGGTCTTCGCCTCATCCTGCTTGCGCGAGATGCGCGCCTGTACGGCCGGGTCAAAGGTCTGCACGCCGATCTCCAGCTGAACGGTCGCCGGCGGGAATTCGGCCAGCAACGACGCCACCTCGGGCGGCAAGCGGTCGGGCACCAGCTCAAAGTGCAGGTGCAGGTCGGGCTGCAAGCGATCCAGGAAGAACCGCAGGATCCGCACCGCCGTCGCCGCCGCGAGGTTGAAGGTGCGGTCGATGAACTTGAACTGGCGGGCACCGCGGTCGAGCAAGCCCTGCATGTGTGCGAAGAACGCGTCGAGGTCCACCGGCCGCGCCGTGGTGTCCAGGGCTGACAAGCAGAACTCACACTTGAACGGACAGCCGCGCGACGCCTCGACGTAGGTCAGCCGGTGCGCGAGGTCTTGGGCGTCATACAGGTCGTAGGGCAGGGCCAGCGTGCGCGGGTCCAGTTCACCGCCGACCACCAACTTGGCCGGGCCGTCGTCCGCCAGGATCGCCCGGCACAGGTCGGCAAACGCGTGATCGGCCTGTCCCGTCACGACGTGGTCAGCCAGCGCGCAAACCGCCGGCCAATCGCTGGGAAAACTGACTTCCGGGCCGCCGAGCACCACCCGCACTTGCGGCGCCACGGCCTTGATGATGCCGACGACGGCCGCCGTTTCGCGGACATTCCAGACGTACACGCCAAGGCCCACGATGCGCGGATCGCCAGCCAGCAGGCGCTCGGCAATGTCCGCGGGCTTCTGCTGGATCGTGAACTCGCGGATCTGCGCTTGGTCGCGTAGCTCCCCCAGGTTGGCCAGCAAGTAGCGCAGGCCGAGCGACGCGTGAAAGTACTTGGCGTTGAGCGTAGCCAGCACGATGGCTGGCGCCGCCGCCCTCACGCGGTCTGGGCCGGCCGCGGGGCCTTGAGCATTGCTTGCAACTCGCCTGACGCCAACAGGCGCTTGACGTCGCTGGCGCCGCCGACCAGCACACCTTTGACGAACACCATCGGAAAGGTCGGATAGCCGGTCCACATCTTGAGCGCCAGCCGCGGCTTCCACATCGACAGGTAGCTGCCGTAATCCATGCGCTTGTAGGCGATGCCGGCCGCGTCAAGCGCCCGCCGAGCCTGCCCAGGGTGCGGGTTGATGGCCATGCCGACCACCACCACGTCGTTTTCGGCGACGGCCTTGCGGACCTCGTCGATCGTGGCCTGGTGCTTGTTGGCAAAGCGCTCGACGACGTCTGGGCGGACTTCGCTTGGGGGCAACAGCGGGCGGGGCATCGCGGTGGCTCAGGCCCGAAAGCGGGCGGGCCAAGCAAACACGCATTAGGCTGCGGTCAACCTACGATGCGTTCAAACTTGCCGCGTAGATGACGGTCTGCGCCTCTGGCCCCGAGGTCAGCGCCGTCAGCTTGACCAGCGCCCGTCGGCCGGCCCAGCGCGCCACGTGCTCGTCGACCCGCACTTGCGTCAGGGGACTCAGGTCCATCAGCGCCAGCGGGTCGAGCGCGGGCACCAGCGTCAGGCCATTGCCCGGCAGGTCGCCGACGACAGCCGCGCGCATCTCCAGCCGCGGCTCAGGAATGCGCGCCAGGTGCGCCGAAATCGCCCCCAGCGTGTCGAGCAGGTGGCTGATGGTGCCGCGCTCGTCGCCATTGCAGGCCAGGCGAACATCGACATGCGGTCCGACCGGCCCACCGACGTCGGCGCCGATGTCGCGCAGTTCGGCCAGCGGCCCTTGCAGCACGTGGCGCAGGATTTGCTCGATGGCTTCCGGGCCGTACAGCATCGCCGAGCCGTTGGCCTGCTGACGCACTTCGATGAGCGCGCGCACGGCTTCGATCTCGCGGTCCAACCGCGGCTGCTGCGGCGTGGGCGCGGCCTGGGTGGCGGCCGCCGGTGGGACCAAGTCGCGGCGCAGCAGGCTGGCGCTCGGGGGCCGCAGCGGCGACCGACGCTCTTCTTCGATCTGGCGGCGCACTTCGTGGCGAATGACTTTGAGCTGTTCGCGCACCGTGCGGGCCGACGACGGCCGTTGGTTGGGATCCTTGGCCAAAAGCGGCATCAGCCAGGCCTCGAATCCCGCCGGAATCTGATCGGCCGGCATGCGCGACGACAGCTTGGGCGCCGCGGTAAACAGTTGGTCCTGGCACAGCTCGTAGGCGCTCTGGCTGGTAAAAGGCGGCTCGCCGGTCATCAGCTCGTACGTCACGCAGCCGACCAGGTACAGGTCGGTGCGCGCATCGACCGGGCCACTGCGCACTTGCTCCGGGCTCATGTAGGCCGGCGTGCCGATGACGCCCACATCGGACGACTGCACCACCGGCCCAGGGGCCTGCGCCACGCCGAAGTCGACGAGCTTGCCCGGCACGATGGCCTCTTTGGGCAGCATGAAGTTCTCGGGCTTGACGTCGCAGTGCACCACCCCGGCGTCGTGGCAGGCCGCCAGTGCCGCCAGCAGGTGGTCCAAGATGATCATTGCCGACAACGGGTCAAAGCCGCGACCCATCGACAGGATGCGGTCGCGCACCGACTCGCCCTGCACCAGTTCCATGTCGATGAGCAGCATGCCGCTCTCGGTGCGGCTGAAGCGGTGCAGCCCGACCACGGCGGCGTGGTGGATTTGCCGCAGCAGCTTGGCTTCTTGGAAGAACCGCTGGGCGCTGGACGCGTTGCTGGCGTACTCGGCGCGCAGGAGCTTGAGCGCCACGTCGCGGTCGGCGATCTTGTCGTGCGCCAGGAACACGGTGCCCATGCCGCCCACGCCAATCTGCTCAATCAGCACGTAGCGGTCGTCGAGTTCGTCGCCGGCCTGGCCCAAAAAGGCGGTGACCAGCTCCAACTCCGTGCCGTCGGTCGGGCACTCGCGCCGCTTGCCGCGAAAGTGCCGTCGGCACTGTTTGCAGAAAAGCAGGTCGGGCTGAAGATGAGAGTTCTTCATGGCCTGATGCGCTCGCCGCGGACTGCGTGCGGGTTGCACGCTGCGGTTTCGAGCGCGACGGTACGGCGGCTTTGGATTTGCGCAAAAAATTTGGTTGTTCGGGGCTGGGTCGCGGCGCTCGCCATTGGCGCCACCGATGATTTTGTCGCGTGATTTCAGCAAGTAGGCTGCGTGCGGACCCTGGGCTGCTGGCGCCTGCGTCGACCGCGCTGCTATGGCAAACCTGAGAAAGCGCTCATCGCCGCTTCAAGCCGTCGCTGGTCCGTCGCCGCACACTGCAGACCATGGCTTGTCGCGCTGCTATGGCCGTAATACTGGTGGTGGCTGCACTCAACCTGGCGCTCGCCCTGGACTTTGAGGCGGCCCAGGCTGCAGCGGTGGCGGCAATCCGGAACTGGTGGCTGCGGTCGGTCCAGCGTTGCCCGGACCGGTCGTGTCGGTGACCGTTGGCGCGGCCCAAGGCTTCAACCTCGGCATTCTACCTGCGGCCCTCGTTCGCGCTGCCGATGCGGAGCGTGCTGCCCTTGCCGGCGAAATTCGTGCGCTGACCGCCGACGCGCGCCTGACCACCGCGTCGGCGTGGATCGTGGTCTGGGCTGCGCGCCAGCAACTGCGCGTCGGGTCGCGCGATCAACAGCGCCGCCGGATCGAGTCTGCCTGCTGGTTGCGCTGGTCATCCCGCTGTCGATGGTCGGCGCGACCGCGGCGATGGCGGCCTTTGGCGTAGTAGGCAACCTGATGAGCCTGGGCGCCATCGACTTTGGGCGCCTGGTCGACGGCGCTGTCGTGATGATCGAGGGCATGTTCCTGGCGCTGCGGCCCGACGGCCACGGGTCGGGGGCGCTGGTGGACCCGGCGTGGCCGGTCAAGGCGCGCATTGAAGCGGTGGTCCACAAGCGGGCGCGGCCGGTGTTCTACTCGGTGCTGGTGATCGTGCTGGTGATCGTGCCGATCCTGAGCTTGCAGGGCGTCGACGGTCAGCTCTTTAAGCCCATGGCGCTCACGGTCATCTTTGCGCTGGTGACGTCGCTGTTGCTGTGTAACAGCCCAGCGAACCGCACTCGCCAGGCATTGGCGGCGTCGCCCCCAGGCGCAGCAAAGCTCCTGGATCACCGCCATTGCGGCAGGGCCAAGCTGGTGGCTGGAATCCGCTTGCAGTCGGCGGCCATCAGGCCGCCA
>SXRM01000345.1 GCA_005792545.1 Pseudomonadota bacterium
CTTCAAAGTGTCTGTAAATCAGCGGCCTTACATGACGACCACACATAACCGAACAGGCATGTCGCCAACCAGTTGATTCTGCTAGCTATGCCTTCGTGGTCAAGCGCACTCTCTGCGATCTGCGCCCGGCCAGAGCGCCGCGTTGACCGGCCTGTGCGCCCATGGTATCGCTGCGCTGGCCCCAGCGGGCCCGCGGTCTCCCTATGAACAAGGTCTTTGCCAACGCCGAAGCGGCCCTTTTCGACTTCCGCGACGGCAGTAGCGTCCTGTGTGCTGGCTTTGGCCTGTGCGGCAACCCAGAAAACCTGATCACCGCGGTCAATCGCCTTGGTTTTCGCGACTTGACCATCGTCTCCAACAACTGCGGCACCACCGACAAGGGCCTCGGCGTGCTGTTGCAGGCGCGGCAAGTTCGCAAAATGATCTCAAGCTACGTCGGTGAAAACAAAGAGTTCGAGCGGCAATTTCTGGCCGGCGAGCTGGAGGTCGAACTTTGCCCCCAAGGCACGCTCGTTGAGCGCATCCGCGCCGCGGGCGCTGGCATTGCCGCGTTCTACACCGCCACCGGCTACGGCACCCGAGTCGCTGACGGCAAAGAGACGCGGGTGTTTGGCGGCAAGCACTACGTCATGGAGCAGGCGCTACCTGGCGACTACGCCTTCGTCAAAGCCTGGAAGGGCGATCGTTGGGGCAATTTGATGTTTCGCAAGACGGCGCGCAACTTCGGTCCGGCGATGGCAACGGCCGGCCGTATCACGATCGCCGAAGTCGAAGAGCTCGTCGAAGTCGGCCAGCTCGACCCGGACCAGATCCACACGCCGTCGATTTACGTGCAGCGGATTTTTCAGGGTAGCGACTACCGCAAGCCAATCGAACAGCGCACGGTGCGGCCGCGATCCGCCGCAGTCTAAGCGACGATGTCCCGCCCGCTCTCACTCGGCGCAGCGCTGGCGGCGCTTGTCATCGCGATTGGCTGCGGCAAATCCGGCGCACCGTCGACGCCAGCTCCAGCAGCACCCGATGTTGCCCCGGTCGCGGGCAAACGACCACCGATCACCGACTTCCACGCACACCTGTCACTGGACGGCGCCGAGCGCGTGCGCCAGATCATGGCCGACAATGGCGTCGAGCGCTTCATCAACCTGTCTGGCGGCTCCGGTCGGCACAATGGTCAGGCTTGGCTGATGGCCAAGATGCTCGCCGATCAGTTTCCCGGCCGCATCATCAACTTCGCGTCGCCCAACTGGCGCGGCTTTGGTCACCCGGAGTGGATCGCCCGCGAGGCTGCGGCGCTGCAGGCCGCGGTCACGCAATTTGGCTTCGCCGGCGTCAAGATCGCCAAGGGCTTGGGCCTCGGCCACACCGACGACCGCGACCAACTGGTTGCCGTCGACGATCCGCGCTTGGATCCCTTGTGGGCCAAGGCCGCCGAACTCGGGATCCCCGTGTGCATCCATGTCGCGGATCCACGGGCGTTCTGGTGGCCGTTGACGCCGCAGAACGAGCGCTGGGACGAACTCGGCGTCCACCCCTATTGGGCGTACGGGCCCATTCCAGACTCGGTGATGGCCGGTTTCGAGCCACAAGCGCAGGAATTGGTCCGGCAGCGCATCCCGGTACCCAGTTGGCCCGCGATGCTGCAAGCGGCCGAGCGCATGTATCGCCGCAATCCCAAGACCACGTTTGTTGCGGTGCACTTTGGCAACGCCGCCGAAGACCTCGACTACGTCGACGGCCTGCTGCAGCGGAACGCCAACTTGTGGATCGACACCGCGGCGCGGGTCGGCGAATTCGGCCGCCATCCCGCCGAGCGCGTGCGGGCGTTTTTCGACAAATGGCAGGATCGCATCGTGTTCGGCACCGACATCGGCATCGGCAGTGACTACTTGATGCTGGGTTCCAACGGTCAGACCGAGCCGCAGTTGCCCGACGTCAAGCCTTTCTACGACGCCCACTGGGCCTATTTCGAGACACAGGCGCGCCAGATCGCGCACCCAAGCCCCATTCAAGGCCGCTGGGCTGTCGACGCGATCGGGTTAGCCCCAGCGGTGCTCAACAAAATCTATCGGGAAAACGCCGCCAAGCTGCTCGATCGCAGCTTTTTGCTGGCTCGCGCTGCCGCTGCGCCCCCGACTGTGGCCAACGCCGCAGTTCCGCCGCCCGCCGACCCGACGCCGGCGTGGGCTGCCGCCCTCGTCGCTCCCCCCACCGCTACCGCCAAGTAGCTCAGTTGGCGTCGACAAGTTCGGCCAGGCGGTCCTCGAAAAGTTCGGCCAGATCCTCGATCTCGGCATCGCCGGTCAGTTCGCGCTCCAGGTTGCGAAGGTAGACCACGAGCGTCTTTTCGTCTTGCAGTTCCAATTGCCTGCTCAACAGCTTCTTGGCCGTCCCCTTCTTGGGCACCTCTTCGACTACGGCTGTCAGCTTCAACCCCGACTTGGCAACTTGGCGCAGTACACCTTGGATCGCCTGGCGGGCCTTACTGCGATCGAAACGCGTAGGCGCCTCTTCGGCCGGATCCAGCGTCTCCGCCTTGTCGTACAGGGCATCCGCTTCTTGTAGCTTGCCCTGCAATTCCAGGCATAACGCCTCTGCGCGCACCAACCGCGGGCTCTCGCTGTCCAGCGCTCGACCGACTTCCAGCTCGATGGCCGCGGCGTCAAAGCGGCCGAGCTCCGCCATCAAGCCAGCGCGCTGCGCGTAAGCCTCGATCCAGTCCGGGTCGCGGCGCACATACTCCGCCAGGGCCGCCAGCGCTTCGTCGAACTGGCCACTGGCAATGTGGGCGTCGGCAAGCCACCCCCAGGCGTCGGCGTCGCTTGGGATTTCGCCGCAGATGCGTCGCGCGAGCACCACCGCCTCGGCAGGGTCCTCGTCCATCAATAGTTCCAATTCGTCCATGTCGCTGCGCCGCATGCTTACACCGATCTGCCGCTCCGATCGCGGGTGGCGAATTTGCGCATGGCCGCCGGGAGCCGTCAATCGCAGTGATGGCACACGGCGCCGCGGCCACACCTGCGCGGTCGCCCCAACAGGGGCGCCCTCACAATTGGTGCACGGCTGCGTGCTTGACCCCGCCTGCGAGCCGGTGCTACAAACGCCGCCGTTCGGCCTCGCTGCCGGGCGGTCGTGGCGCGCCTGCCCTTCCAAACTGGGTCCCCAGTTCGGACGCAAGGGCAAGCGAACGGCGTCAAAGGTTTGGCGGCCACGCGGTCGGCAAGCCGGCCAAGCGAATCCGGTTTCGGCCATTTGCCAGCATCCGCCGGCTGTGGGGCCTCCGACGCTGGACTTCGCTTCGCAGTTGGTGCACATTCGCGACCCGCGCGGTCGCGCCGCGGTTGGACTTGTGCGGTCCAGCCTGGCAACCACAGGGCGCACGTCGCGCAGCGCCACAGGGCCCGCGACGTAGGGTGCCAGCCGAAAGGCGATTCAACGGGCACAACAATCGCCGTGAGGCGAGTCAACAGGTACAGGGCTCGCCACAGGGCGATTCAACGGGCACAGTGCCCGCCGCAAGGCGATTCAACGCGGCACAGGCCGCAAGCAGGGAGCAGGCAAGCGATGTTTCAATCGATTTCCACCGCCTTCGAGGAAGGCGGCATCGGCATGTACTTCATTCTCGTGCACCTCATCTTCATTCTCGCGATCGCGTTTGAGCGCATCTTCGTGCTCTACATCCGGTCGAGCGTGAAGAAAGAGGAGTTCATCAAGCTGTTGCAGGTGCCGATCCTCAAGGGCGACCTGAACCGCGTCCTCAAGGTGTGCTCCACCTACCAGTACCCGCTGGCGCGCATCGTGCACGCGGGCGTGCTCAAGGTGAAGCGCTCGGACGAAGAGGTTCAGGCGGCGATGGACGAGGCCTACCTGCGCGAGATCCCGCAGATCGAGAAGCGCGTGGACTACCTGAACTTGCTCGGCAACACCGCCACGCTGGCCGGTCTGCTCGGCACCGTGTTCGGTCTCATCCACACCTTCGGCGCCATCGGCAAGCCGGACGTCGACGCCTCGCAGCGCTCGACCCTGCTCTCGAAGGGTATCTCGGAAGCCATGAACTGCACGGCGTTCGGTCTGGGCACCGGCATCGTCGGTGTGCTTTTCTACGCCGTCCTCGCCTCCAAGGGCAAGGAAATCAAGGCCGACATCGACGAGGGCACGGTTCGCGTGCTCAACCTCATCGTGGCCAACCGCAACAAGATGGGCGACATCAAGGAAGAGGCCGCGGCCTAGTTCCTTCGAAGGTCCCCAGCCGTTCGCGTTACGGTGCCGGTTTGCCCGGCTGGCCTGCGCGCCCGGTCGCAGATACTCGCTTGCTGCTTTCGCTTTGCTGCGCTCCCGAGCGCACGGCGGTGGTGTGTGGCCCCAGGCCCGCTCCGCCGACCGTGCGCTCCGGAAGTGGCGCAGCGGTTGCAGCAGATGTGCGCCGCCAATGGACCAGGCCGGCAACGGCCACCGTTGGCAAACAGCGGCCCCTGCGGGCTGATGTCGCGCAGCGATAACGGCAGGCATGCCTGTCCGTTCCACACGCAGCGGTTCGCGCGGGCAGTTGCTCCGCTTACACGCTTGCACAGATTTTGCGCACGCCTGCAGCGCCGTCGGCACGTCTGACAGCCCAGGAGGTCCGCGCGTTCAGGGCTGCGCTGGCAGCCCGCCGCCGCGCGGCGGTTGACGACTAACCGCGCGCGCCGCCCGTTTGGCCAGCTGGCCAGTCGCGGGAGGCACACGAAACGAAGGTCGGGGCCAGCAGGCTGACCGATCGCAAGGAGTACCCGATGGGTGGTGGTTCATCAGGCAAGGGCGGCGTAGCGGACGCTAATCTGAACGTCGTGCCGTTCATCGATCTGCTCGCGTGCATCATCTGCTTCTTGCTGATCTCAGCGGCGTGGACGCAGATGGCCCGCATCGACGTCGATCAGGCGCTGCCCAAGGCTTCGCCGAAACCGCCACCGACGCCGCCGGCGCCGGAAGGCAAGATCAACGTGGTCATCACGCCAAACGGCCACCTGGTCAACCTGTGGAACGCCGACAAAATCGCCAGCCCGCACCCAGAGCACGTCACGGTGACCAAGATCATGGCCAACGGTGATTTCAAGTTGTGCCGCGGTCGCGCTGGCGGCGATTGCTCAGGCGCCTCCGCGGAGTCGTTCAAGAAGTACGACTACGCCAAGCTGCGCGAGAAGCTTGAGTCCTACCTGCGCGATTGCGCGCTGCCCACGGACAACAAAGTCGGCGGCAAGAACACCAAGGTCATGGTCGCCGCTGTCGACTCCGTCCAATACCTGCACTTGATCCGCACGCTCGACCAGATCCTGCTGGCCTGCAAGGACAAGGACAAGAAAGAGACGTGCCTGAACAACCCAAGCGTCGGCGACGTCAACCTGCTGCGCGCGGAAGGCTTCACTTCGTTCGACTAGGCCGCCGCGTTCTCGGTTGGCGCCTCACTGGATCACTCGTACTGAGCTCACTGCATCACCCGTACTGAGGTAGCATGTCCGTCCATCACCCTGGTTCACGCGCTGGCTCTGGTGTCGCGCTCAAGACCATCCGCAACTCGGTCGCACACGGCGGCGGCAAGAGCCTGTTCGCCACGTTGAACGTGGTGCCGATGATCGACCTGTTCACGATGCTCGTGATCTTTCTGATCATGCAGTTCAGCGCATCGGGCGAATTGATGATGGTCAACCCCAACGTGGCCATGCCTAAGGCCGGCGCCAAGAAGGAACTCGATCGCGCACCGATTGTGGCGCTGACCCGCTGGGAAGGCAAAGACGCGCCTGGCGATCTGCTGTTTGAAAACAACAAGGTGCTGAGCCAGAAGGACATCAACGAGGTCAAGTTCCCGACCTGGGACATCAAGCCGCTGGCCGAAGTGCTCAAGAAGAACTGGGCCAACCAGCAGAAGTTCAACGGGCCGACCCCTGAGAAGACCAAGGCTTTGCGGACCAACCGCAAGATCATCATCCAAGCGGACCGCACGGTGCCATTTAGCGTCATCAAGATGGTGATGGCGACCTGCGGCCGCAACGAGTACCGCGAGCCCAACTTCGCCATTATGGTCTCCCCCGGCGGCGACGAAGCCGCCGCAAAGTAAGCGAGCGCTCGGGCGACCCAGCCGCAACTATGCTCAGCCGACCCGCATTCGCCGCTCGACGCCCAGTTGGGGTCACCGCGGTGGGTGCGGGTCTGGCGTTTTTGGCGAGCTTGGCTGCGGTGCTCTCAGCCAGTGGGGCAGAGGCCCGCCCCATGTCGCGGGTGTTTCTCAACGGCGTGCCCGCGCCAGTCTATTTCAACGACGGTGACAGCTTTACGGTGCTCGGCGGGCCGCTCGAGGGTAGCAAGGCGCGCCTGGCCGGCTTCAACACCCTGGAAAGCTTCGGACCAGTGCATCGTTGGGGCACCTGGACTGCGCAAGAACTGTACGTTGCATCCAAGAAGGCGACGCTAAACGCCCGCCGCGGCGTCTGGCACTGCCACTCAGAGCTGAACCGCGACGGCTACGGCCGCATTTTGTGGACCTGCCCGGACCTCATCATCGATCAGATCCGCAAGGGCCTGGCGCATGCGATGACGGTGACCGAGGAACCAGCGCCCCAGCCCCAACTTGATGCGATGTATGCAGCGCAGGCTGAGCGCCGCGGCATTTGGGCGCACGGCATCCCGGAATTTATCCTGACGAGTACCCACAGCAATGACGAAGGCTACCCTGGCGCCACCTACAACCGCCTGGTGTCGACTAGGACTGGCGCTTCCCGCAAGTGGCTGCACAAGGACAACTACAAGGACTGCCAGGAAATCTGCCACGAGACGGGGTCGTGCATGGTGCACGTGCACTTCAGCAAGCGCTACGGCCAGCAACGCGCCGCCTGCCTGGACCACTAACCATGCCAACGCCTGCTCGCACGCTGCGCACCACTGTCAGCACGGCCTTGGGCGTTATTGCCGCGACCGGCTGCTATCAGAAGCCCGATTTTCCGGTCCTCGGCTACGAGACGGGTCACCAGTACTGCAAAGACGGCATCGACAACGATCAAGACGGCCTGCTGGATTGCGAGGACAAGGACTGCCTGTGGACCTCGACACTGTGCGGGCAGTGGATTCCGCTGGTCGAACAGTTCTCGCCCGAGAACACTCCGGCGTTGTGCCATGATTTTATTGACAACGACGACGACGGTCAGTTCGACTGCAACGACCGCAACTGCCAGAACTTGATGGAGGCGTGCTGCGGCCGCGAGTTCAGCAACGCTTTGTGCACCGACGGCAAGGACAACGACGGCAATGGCTACGCCGACTGCCAGGACTTTGGCTGCCGCGGCGGCATCTATGTCACGGTCTGCGTTGAGCAGGACGACAAGGCCTGCACGGATGGCAAGGACAACGACGGCGACAAGATCATCGACTGCCTGGACGACGACTGCAAGGCGCTCGCCGCCTGCAAGGCCAAGGGAAGCGGCGAGAAAGAGACGACGCTTGCATTGTGCAGCAACGGTATCGACGACGACGGCAACAAGTACACGGACTGTAACGATTTCTCCTGCACCAAGTCCGGCGATCAGGCTGTGCTCGACTACTGCAAGAGCAAGGTCGAGAACACACTGGCCACATGCAAGAACGGCATCGACGATGACGGCGATGGGTACCTGGACTGCGCTGACCGCTCGTGCAGCGACGTCTTGAATGGCGCTCCCGACGAAGCGGCGCAGTGGTGCGCGTCGATCGCCGAAGACACCTTTGAAAAGTGCACCAACAAAGCGGACGACGACGGCGACACCTACGCCGACTGCGGCGACCGCTCATGCGCCGAGTCGGGCAAGCCCTGGACGGGCCAGACGGATAAGACGGTCGCCGAGTATTGCGGCACCATCCTGGAAGTCACGTTCGACCGCTGCAAAGACGGCATCGATAACGACAACAACGGCTACGCCGACTGCGCCGACTACTCGTGCCGCCTGGCCAAGGACGCCAAGGTGCGCCAGGCCTGTCAGGAGAGCTGGCCGAGCGGCGACACGGCCAACGCCCGCTGTAAAGACGGTCTGGACAACGACCAAGACGGGTCGGTGGACTGCAACGACTGGGACTGCGCCTGGAATCCGGACGTGACGGTTTGCACTGGGCCCAAGGTGTGCGCGCCCAAGTAGCGCCAAAGGAACGAGGCGATGAAGCAACTGCTGGTCGTAGCTTGGGGTTTGCTGTGCGCGGGCGCAGCCTGGGCCGATGAGACGCCCCCGGCCGGGGACCCGCCTGCCGCGGCTGCCCCTGCTGCTGCGCCTGCCAGTGGTCCTGCCGGCAAGGAAGCCAACTGCGCCGATCGCAAAGACGACGACGGCGACGGCATGGTCGACTGCGCCGACGCGGACTGCGCCAAGGACGAGGCCTGCAAGGTCGGCAGCGGCCCCGAGAACACCAACGCCAGGTGCAGCGACTGGTTCGACAACGACGGCGACGGCCTGATTGACTGCGACGACCCGGACTGCGAGACCGGCGGTGTCACGGTGTGTAAGGGTTCGTGGAAGGGCCCCGAGCCGACCGGACCTGCAGCAATGGCCAGCGAGGATGTGCCCGAACTCGGACCCGGCCAGTCCGTCGAGGACCTGATCGGCAAGGGCAGCGACAAGGATGGCGAGCGATCGGACGAGGTGTGCTCCGACGGCGTGGATAACGACAACGACGGCCGGGTGGACTGCGCCGACTTTGGCTGCCGCTTCGACCCCGAGGTCACAGTCTGTCGCGGCAATCCTGGCATGCGCTTCTCGGTCGTCGCTGGCATTGAGACCAACATGCTCGACAAGGGCGCCAAGAAGGAGTTCGACCAGGGCTCGGTCAAGACGCAGTACGGCACCCAGTTCACGCGCTTGCAACTGCGAACGTTCGGTCCGATGCCGCTCATCCAGAACTCGTTCTATCTCATCAGCATCCGCACCGAGCGCGACACCCGCGCGACGTTCGCCATGTTCCAGGTTCCGCTCGGTCGCCATGGCCACTTCATCAACATCAACTCAGGCGGCGGCGGTCTGTCGGCGGCGCTCATCACCTCGACGTCCAAGCTGCTGCTGCTCGACCCGGCGTACTACATGACGGCAAGCTTCGAGCAACCCAACGGCGCTGCGGCCGAAGTGCTGGGACCGATCACCTCCGACTACAAGCTGCACTACCGTGCTTTTGTGGCGGGCGGTTCCGGTCGCTCGACCGGCGTCATCGGCGGGACGTACTACGTCGACGATCAACGCAACTACACCTACACCGTCGGCGGGCAACTTGGGATCAACGCGATCGGCGTGCTCAACCGCTTTGACTCGCCCTTCTTGTACACCCCGGTGGCGACGACGCTCGGCGGCACCATTGGCGCCAAGTTCGACCAGCGCGCGCAGGAGCGCTATCCGGCGTTCAACGCCAACATGGTGCTGCGGACGGGTCGCATCTACGGTCAGGCAGAGGTCTATGGCAAGAAGTCGCTGGATTTTGACGCGCTCACCTACGCCTGGAATGTGCAGCTAGGTTTTCTGGCGCTGCCCAAAAAGCTGATGCTGGCGATGGACTACGGCAACCTGGTCGCGGGCAAGATGAACAACCTGCCGGCCAACGTGGACCCGATGCTGACCAAGCAGGTGGACCAGTGGCAGTTTCGGGCCGCGGCGCACTGGTACGTGTACCGCAACATCGGTCTGGTGTCGGCGTTGGTGCGGATGACCGAGACCGCGAACCCCAAAGACCCGAGCAGCCCCATCCAAGAGCGCGAAGCGTTGCTTTCGGCCCAGTACCGCTTCTAGAACTATTTTCGACCAGCGCCGCGGTTTTTGGCCGCGCCAACCGATCACCTGTGCAGACCCACAAAGGGTCAGCCGGTGAACTCGGGCGATGGCGCAAGCACACTCTCAAAGGTTCCATATTGTTACAGCGCTTGCGCGCCGGCTTCGCGGTGCGTGGTGGGGGCCGGCAGCGCTGCTGCTCGGTGGCGGCGTTTGGATCGGCCTGCGCGTGCCGATCTCCGCACCAGCATTAACAATTGCCGCCCTAGCTAGCCTGTACGTTGTGGCCCAGGGCCGACGCTGCGGCCGCGACATCCTTGCTCGCTTGGGCAGCTTTTTGATCGTGGCCTGCGCAGGCCTGGCGCTGGGGGCCCACGCCCTTGCCGAGCCGCCGCCCCTCGATCTGCCCACGCCGCTGCGCCTGCCGCCGATTCAGCACGGCGTGATCACAGACGACCCGGCGCTGACGGAGCACGGCCACCGCTTTACGCTGGAGTGGCGGCACCGGTGTCCGCCGCCGCCAACGCGTGCCGGCTGCATGCCTACGTGGGGCCAGTTGCGCGTGCAGGTGCGCGGGCAGGGCGTGCAAGTGCGGCGCGGTGACGTGGTGCGCATTGCGGCGTTCGTCACGCCGCCACCCGGCTTCGGCAACGTCGGCGCGTTGGACTTGCGGCAAGACTGGGCGCGGCAGCAGCGCTGGGGCAGCCTGCACGTCGCCCACGCGGGCAAGATCGCGATCGTTGCGCGCAGTGCCTCGCCGCTCCACGCAACCCTGGACTTGATCGCGCGTGGGCGCCGCCTTTTGGCGCTGCGGATAGCCAGGGCGCTGCCGCCTGAGCACGCCGCGATCGTCAACGCCATGGCGCTCGGCGATCAAAGCGTGCGCTGGCCCGAACTAGACCAGTGGCTGCGCGACACCGGCACGGCGCACGTCCTGGCGGTCTCCGGTAGTCACCTGGCGCTCGTCGTCGGCGCGCTGCGGTGGCTTTTGCGCGCGCTTGTGCGGCGGTGCGCGGCCGGGCTGTTGCGCCAACAGCCACTGCCGGTGTGGACTGCGGTGCCGTTGTTGGTTGCGGCTTGGGCGTACACCGCACTGACCGGCTTCGCGCCGGCGACGATCCGAGCTGCGTGGATGCTGTCCGCTGCTGTACTGGCCGAGACTGTCGCGCGGCGGGTCAGTGTCTGGGAATTGCTGGGTTTTGCCGGCGTCCTTGTGGTCGCATTCGATCCCGCCGCCGCAGATGACCTGGGCGTGCAGCTGTCGATCGCTGGGGTCGCCGGCCTGGTGTGGGCGGCGCCAGCGGCCCAGCCCGAACCTGCCACTGGCCTGAGCGCCGTGCGCGCGGCCTGGCGCTGCGCCGTGGGCGCTTGGGCGGCCACGACACCCATTTGCGCCCTGCGCCTGGGCCAGATCGCGTGGTGGAGCGCACCAGTCAACTTTGCGCTCGCCCCCTACGCCGTGCTGCTGTTGCCTGCGTGCCTTGCTGTGGCGGTGGGCCTCGCCCTGCCGTGGTCACCGGCCCACGCCGCCACGGTGCAAGCTTGCGCATGGATGCTGTGGCCGTGGACCGCCCTTGTGCGCGGTACAGCGGACGGGTTCGCCGTCGCGACGACCCATGGTGCAGAGGCGCTGGCGTTGGCCGCCTGGGCGCTTGCAGTGGGCGGCGCAGTGTTGCATGGAGGCCGATGGTTGGGCCGCGCCCTGCTGGCAGCTGTGTTGGTTGCCGTGGTCTCCGTTGGTCAGCGCTGGTCGGCAGCCGCTCCGCGCGACGGTGCGCGCGTGACGTTCTTCGACGTTGGCCATGGCGACGCGATTGCCATTCAAACCGGCGACGGTCGCGCCTGGCTCATCGACGGCGGCGGTCAGGTCGGCGACGATGGGCGGCTCGGGCAACTGGCGGTGGTTCCCGCCTTGCGCGCGTTGGGGATCGACCGCATCGACCGCGTAGTATTGACCCACGCCCACCCGGATCACGAGAACGGCTTGCTTGCGGTGGCCCGCTCCATGCCTGTCGAGCAGTTCTGGTTCAACGGCCAGGACGCTGCCGGCGCGGAACACCAACAACTGCTGCGCCACTGGGCTGGCCGTCGCGTTGCCGTACCGATGGCTCCGACCGCGGTGGTCGAGGGGCCGTTGAAGGTGCGCGTGCTATGGCCGGCCGGAATCGCTTGGCCGTGGGTCACCGATCGCGGCCACAACGACAATTCGCTGGTGTTGGAGCTCGCAGTGGGCCAGGCAAGAATGCTTTTGAGTGGCGACATCGAAGCCGTCGCCGAAGCGGACCTGGTGCGGACCGGGGCCTTGCGCAGCGTCGACGTGCTGAAAGTTCCCCACCACGGCAGTCGCACATCGAGCACGGCCGCCTTGCTAGCTGAGCTGCGGCCCGCAATCGGCGTAGCCGGGGCACGGCCTTGGGGCCAGTTGGCCTTTCCGCATGGCGACGTGCGCGCGCGTTATCGACAGTCGAACATTGGCCTGTGGTCGACGGCCGCCGGTGCCGTAACAGTTACCTTGCGCCCCGACCGGGTCGAGGTCCGTCAGGGTGCGCGGTACGCTGCCTGGACACCTTCAGACCAGCGGTAGCTGTGGGCGCAGCCAACGCTGAAACACGGGGCACCGGCGGCGGTGCGGGCAGCGGCCCTTGCACACCTCGACGGCGATGTCGGCGTGGTCCTTGCGCTTGGGGCAGGGCAGAAAGCGCGGGCCCTTGGCCTCGATGTCGTGCAGGGTCTTGTCGCTGGTCCGCCGCATCGCGGGGTGATAGCACGTTGGCGATCGCGGTCAAGTGCTGGTCGGCCGCGCACGCGGGGGGCGCGGTCAAGCCGCCGAGCGTCGCCGCTGGTGCCACACGGATGCGATGACCAACAGCCAGCCCGCAAGCGCCACCCACAACGCCCACGGCCAGCCGCGCGGCTGATACCGCCATGTCACCTGGTGCTCGCCTTGCGGCACTGCGACTGCCCTGAACATGCCGTCTGCAATGGCGTGAGCTGCGGGCGTGCCATCGATGTCCGGCGACCATCCCGGCGCCCAGGCATCGCGCAGAACCGCCACGACTGGCCCTGTGGCGCGTACCTGCACGGTGACCTCGTCGGCAACATCGGTGATCACCTTGACTTGTGCTGTCGCCCCCGCCGCCTGTGGTAGCGGTCGGTCCAGCAGTACCGTGCCGGCTGGCACCTCCGCGAGCCGCCGCACTGCTGCCGTCGGATCGGGCTCCACGGCGACTGCCTGGGCGACTTCAAACCGCGAACGCGGCGCCGGATGGGCGCGCAACTGCAAGCCGCTTGGCAGGGTGGCGGTCACCGGCCACGCCGAGAATAGCCTGGAGCTCGTGACATCGCCTGCCGACAGCAACAGGTGCGAAGTGGCCATGCGGTCCAGCCACGGACCCGGCTTCTTAGTCTGGAAAAGCACCGCATAGCCGTCGATTGACCGGCCTGCAAGGGCGTTGCCAAAGCGATTGGCGCCGGCCGTGATCGCCGGTTCATAGCCGCCGGCCACACGTACCCCGGCCGTGCCACCCCAGTCGGCCATCCGCAACGCAGGCGCAGCAGCCAGTCGGTGCGTTGCCGCTACTGTCTCGCGCAGCACCTTGCGGTCCGCTGCGGACCACTGCACGCGATCCGGGGCAAGCCGCGACCGCGCACTCAGGTGGGGCAGGGCGAAGGCGAAGCCGTGCGCCACGGCAAGCGCCGCCAGCGCCGGGCTCGCCCAGCGCAGCCACGACCAGCGATTGGCCGCGCCAGGAGCCATCGCGTCAGCGCCCAGCAGCAGCAACAATGCGGTCGGGATCAGCAGCCAGCGCGCCGGCACGCGGAACGCCCCAAACCCAGGCACCACATCGGCCAGCGCCGGCAACAGCCGTGCGTGTGAGCCCAAGGACAACACAACGCAAGCCGCACCTACCGCGAGCAGCAAAGCCGAGCGAGCGCGCACTCGCAGCCCTGCGATGGCCGCGAGCACGAGCATTGCGGGGCCGACAAAGGCCACCGTCTCGTGATAGCCGACGTCGCCGGGTGCGCTGGCCGCGCCGCCGATGGGGCCCGGTTGCAGCGCAGTCCACAATGTCGCCGCTGGCGCCGAGTACGCTGTGGCGATCTCGGTGGGCGTCGACAGCGTCCGGTTCAGCGCCGGCGCCAACTCCCACGTTGCCAGCCACTGGGGCAAAGTCAGCACGGCCGCGACGGCTGCGGCGATCGTGCACCCAACGGCCAGCGCCGTAACCTGCAGCTGGCGGTCCAGCCAGGATTGCGCGTCCTTGTCGGGCGCGATAGGGGTTGTCGCGGCCCGCAGGGCCAGGGTGGCAACCAGACCCGAAAAACACAGGAACGACACTTGCGGATGGCCGGCCAGCAGTTGCAGCGCCAGTGCAGCCCCCCAGGCTGCACCCGTGACCCAGCGCCGGTCGTCCATGAACCGCACACCGGCCGCCCACACCCACGGCCACCACGCCCAGGCCGCGACAAAGCTGGCGTGGCCGGCCCACACGTGGCCCCAGGTCTGGCCCGTCAGCGCCAGCCACGCGCCGAGCGCAGCGCACGCCCACACCGAAAGGTCTTTGCGCCACACGCGCGCCAGCACCGCGCCGCCCGCGGCCAGCCAGCCCAGGTGCAGCCAGAACAGCAGTTCCGTGGCCGCAAAAGGCGGCAACAGCAGCGCCACCAGATTGGGCGGATACAGCACACCCAACTGCAATCCCGCCAGCGCGGGCGCGCCGCCGAGCAGGTACGGATTCCACAGCGGCACGCCGCTTTGTGCCCACAGTGCGGCGACGGTCGCGCGCAGTGGCAACTGGTACGAAAACAAGTCGGTGCCATTGCCGACGTACACGCCGCCGCCGGTCATCGCCGCCAGCCCAGGCAGCGCCACCAGTGCTGCGAGACAGGGCGCCAGCCAAGCGCGGGGGCGACTTTGCCCTTGCGCCGCAGCGGGCGTTAGGGGCGTCGCGGCCGGTCGTCGCGGTTTGGCGGCCATCGCCTACGCCTGCGCGTCCGCGACAAGCGCCTGCGCGATGTGCGATAGGCCCATCAGGTCGTGCGGCTCCTCATCGCGCCGCACAACGGGCACCACGGCCATGTTGGCTCCTGCGAGGCCACGCACGCGCTGCACGACGGCTTGATCGGCCTGCGCCAGCCGGCCCAACGCGTTTGCGGTCTGTGCCACCTGCTCCGCCAGCCGTCGTGTTTGCTCGGCATCGCCGCCCATCGCATCGCCCAGCTGAGACCACTCGCCCGCCAGCGCGGCTGCCAATTCCGCCGGGTCACCACCAAGCGTGGGATCGAGCGCCAGCACGCGGTTGACCAGCCACGCGGCTGGCGTCATGTGCTGCGCGCGCAGTTGGCGGCTGAGCGACGCCGCCTGGTCGCTGCTGGTCGGATCGCAGGCCGAGACCAGCACGAACGCGGCGTCTGGCCCGGTGACCAACTGCTGCACCTGTTCCGCGCGCTGCACGAATCCATCGAAGGTCTCGGAGAGCTCGCCGAAAAACTCCAACAGGTTTGTAAACATCTCGACGCTCGTGAACCGCTGCAGGCCGCGCATGACCATGGACCCGCTGCGAAATACCCCGGACTTGAGCCGCGTCGTCGGTGCGATCACCTTCCGAAACGCTGGCGATCCGAAAAGGTCGATGAGGCGCCGGGGCGCGTCCAGAAAGTCCAGGGCGTGCTCCGCAGGCGGCGTGTCCAGCACGACCAGATCCCACTGGCCGCAGGTCGCGCATTCGTACAGCCGCTCGGTGGCCATGTACTCCTGCGAGCCGGCCAGCGCCGTCGAAGCCTGCACATAGAACGGGTGGCCAAGGATGCGCTGGGCGCTTTGCGGCGTTCGTGCATAGCGCGTTACCACACGATCGAAGGTGCGCTTGACATCGAGCATCGACGCGTCGAGCGCCGCCGCTTGATCCTGGCCGCCCATGGCCGGCAGCGCAATGCGCTGAACATGCTCGTCAAAGGCGCGTAGTCCCAGGGCATTGGCGAGACGGCGGGCCGGGTCCACGGTCAGCACCAGCGTTCGGCGCCCCTGACGCGCCGCGGCGATGCCCAGTGCGGCGCTCAACGTCGTCTTGCCTACGCCGCCCGTACCGACGCACAGCAACACGCGTTTGGTTGTTAGCAGTTCTGCGACGGAAGGCGGCATGCGCGGCGCGGCCCGGGTGCGGGCAGAGTCGCCTTGCTACACGCTGGCACGCGGTTCGTCAAACGGCCCATAGCCTGGCTGCGCCTGCGCTGGCTGCCTGCGCGGCGTGTGGCGGCGTCGCTGGGCGTCCTGCGCGGTCGGCGTGACAGGATTGTCCGGCCCGGCTACCTTGGGAACCCATTTTGGAGACCGGCACCCATGGACCTTCGCAAACAACGCCTGACCGAGTTGCTGCTGACCCAGGCTTTTGCCTATCGCCCCGATCCGCCCTTTGTGCTGTCGAGCGGCGCCACATCGCCGTACTACATCGACTGCAAATCGGTCATCCTATCGGCCGAAGGCCAGACGCTGACCGGAGCGCTGGGCTACGAAATCGCACGCGATCTCGGTGTTTCTGCCATCGGCGGCCTGACGCTTGGCGCCGATCCGATTGCCTGCGCCATTGCGCACCACAGCTTTTCGCGGTCCACGCGACTGTCGGCGTTCGTGGTGCGCAAAGAGGCCAAGGGCCATGGCACTGGTCGCTGGATCGAAGGCGCCATTGCCGAGGGCAGCCGCGTCGCCGTGCTTGATGATGTGCTGACTACGGGGCGCTCGACGTTGCAGGCCGTCGACCGCATTCGGCAAGCCGGCTTGCAGGTCGCTTGCGCGATTGTTCTGGTTGATCGCGAGGAGGGCGGCGCCGAGGCCCTGCACGCGGCAGGCATTGACGTGCACCCGATCGTGACTCGCACCCAACTGATGGCGATGCGCACACTTGCTGAACGCCACCGTGCAGAAGCCGGGATCGCTTAGAGGGTGTTACATTTGACGTCTGAGCGAGCGGAATCAGGCGCCCTCGGGCTCGCAAGCCGACCGCTGGCTCCGCCGGTTGCGAAGGGTGTTCAACTCTTGGTTTTCCGGTCCCGAAGCAGCGTTTTCGCCATCGCCGGACTAGTCGAACGCCCAGCCAACACCCGCCGCCAGGGCCGCGCCGACGTGGGCAAAATTGGTCATGGCGCGGACACCGATGTGCAAGTAGGTGTGCGGCCGCTCGTAGGTTTGCACACGGTAGCGCAGTCCGGCTTCCAGGTGGACTTTGAGCAAGTCGCTGACCCTGGTGCCACCGTAGACCAGCCCAAGTCCGAATTCGCCATAGCCGCGCAGCCGCTTATAGCTGTCCGCTGCCGTTTCCCAACCCACACCGGCTCCGACGCCAAGGACCGGGAAGGCCGAAAACTGGCCGTCCGGCAGTCGAACGCCCACCACGGCTTCGCTGGCGACGTACAAGTTGCCGCGGTGGCGCCGCGCAGCCCCGCGCACGATGGGACCGACACCGAGCGACTGATTCACGCACTGCACTTTGGACGTACTGCTGCACGGCGCGCTGGGGCGCAGGTCCATGTCGTCGGGCCACGCCGCGAACCCTGCCGACAACTCGCGACCGCTCAGTTCGTTGCGGTCGAAGTCGCCCGCCATCGCGATGGTGGGCGCGGACAGCGAACAACACACAGTGAGCACGCTGGCTGCCGCGGCTGTTCGCAGTCTGGGTCGTCGGGGCATCACCGGTCCGCTGCGGCAACCATTTTGCGGGTCGCGGCAAAGGCGCCCAAGGTAGGCTGGCGCCGGCCGCCCGCAACGGCGCGCAGGCGGTTTGTTGCCGCGCGGTTGCCAAAGGTTGCCGGGCTGGCGATGGCGTCTGGGGCCCGACCGCCCGTTTGGGTCGGGGGGAGGCAGGCGGTCGGGCCGCGCAGACGCACCGGAAGGCCCGGCGGAAGGGAGGGAGGATCCGACCGGGCACGCACCGACAACGCCTTGAGCCCGGAGGTTATTCCCAAGCTCGCTGGCTGCGGTAGGCTGTACCCCGGGCGATCGCGCGGTGCGGTCGATTCGAGGCCTGCCCATGACCGCTGCAACCGCTTGCTGCATGCCAGTCGCGCGACCACGCCAAAGCTGGCGTCCGGTCGGGGCGCGTTCATGTCTTGTGTTCATGGCACTTGCCGCGTCTTGCCACGGGACGGCTGGTGACGTCAGTACCGATGCGCGCGGCGATGCGCCAGAAGCCGCCGGCCTCGACCAAAGCGGCTCAGCCGACACGGATCAGGCGATTCCGCCGCCCGATCGAGTCCTGCATTTCGAGGTAGGCTCGCTGCAAACGGCAGCCACCACCGGACTATCGCCGCCCGCGACCTTCGCATTGCCGCCTGGTGCTCGTGCTACTTTTGTGACGCTCATGGGGCCGCCCGGCGTGTACCTGGCGCTGTCGCGCTGGCAGTCCGGAGGCGGACCGCTCCTGATCGTGCCCGGCTGGGTATCGGGCACCCATGCCCCCCTTTTGTGCACGCAGGGTTGCGCCTTTCGTCAGTCGCCGCGGCCGGAGCAGCAAGTATCGCTCGCGCCCAACGCACCCTTGCCGGTTCAACTGGCTGGCACACACGAGATTGTCGTCCAAGCGTTCTCGTGGACCGGAAAAGACCCTGCTAAGCCGGTCGCGGCCAAAGTCGCAGTCGCCGTGGACGCCGTGTACGGTGATCCGCTGCCGTCGGGTCGCTTGGCCGTAAACCTGTGCTTGACCGGCGCCGGAGGCCTGACTGCAGCGCTCGCGCCCAAGCACGAGCGGATCGCCCAGGCCGTGGCGACGTTGCGCGAGACCTTTGCCGCAATTGCTGTCGACGTCACCGTGACCTACATGGATGTCCCTGGTGCACATTTCGTCGTCCACGACGCCAGCGACTTGCAGGTGGCTGAGCTGTTTCGGACGGCCAAGGGTGCGCCGTCGGGCATCAACGTTTTCCTGATTCAAGAACTGTCTTTTGAGGACGGCGCCAAGAGCTTGCCGATGATGGGCCTGTCTGGCGGCGTTCCGGGGCCGCTCGGCCCGGCTGGTGGTGCGCAGGCCGGCGTCGTGGTGGCGCTCAAGCTCGAGGTCGGCCAGCCCGATCGCCTTGGCGTGGCGATCGCTCATGAAATCGGGCATTTTCTGGGGCTCTACCACGCCAGCGACGCCGCAGCAGCCGATGGCACGCAATTGCACGATCAACTGACCGACACCCCCGAAAGCGACGCCGCCAACCTGATGCACTGGTCGCCGCAGCCGCACAGCACCAAGCTCAGCGCGCAACAAGCCGCCGTCATCAAACAGAGTCCCTGGGTGGCGCCGCCGTAATCAGAAGTCCAGGGCGAAATGCAGGCCCGCGCCGCCTGGCGACCACTGGGGCGCGAGACGCCACGTGGTAGCAGGCGCGCCGGCCTGCGCCGGGTCGATGACCGGCGCCGCCAGACCCGCGAAGCCAGTCGCGATTCCGAGCATCGCCGTGGCACCGCCCGCCGCCGCCGTGACGACCGTCCACGTGCTGACCGTCGATTTGAGACTCTTGCCCTCCGCCAGTGCCGCTTCGCACTCCCACAGCTGGGTTTTGGCTTCCTTGTAGCCAATGCGGCAGGGGTTTCCTTCTGAGTTTAAATACTTGGCGCGCGTCGACTCGAGTGGTTGGCCAGTCTCCGGGTGGAATCGGTCGGCATACGTTCCGTAGTTCGACCACAACATCGCGCCCGCCAGCGCTGTCACACCCACGCCGACCGCCGTCGCCACCCCCAACCGCCAGGTCCACTTGTGATCGCGCGGCAGCGTCGCGGAATCGACCGGAGCCACCATCACGACCTCAACCTCCTTGACCTCGCCAGGACCGACCGCCACCGCCGCGCGCTCAAACGGCAGCCGCTTTTCCAAGGTCACTCGTACGCTGTGCGTACCCGCCGTTACCTTGAGTTCGCCCGCTGCATCAACATCGGCAGGCTTGCCGTCCACCTCCAATCGCGCGCCGCTTGGCAGTCCCTTGAACTTGAGCACACCCGGCCGCGATTTGAGGATGTCCTTGATCGACGCAATGCGCGCGACCGTTGTCTCACGGTCCTGAACGTAATCCTTGGTCACCGGCGCAAGCCGCAAAAAGTGTTCGTAATAGATGAGGGCCTTTTCGAGCAGCACCGCGCGGTCGAGCGCCTTGGCCAGCGCAAGCGCGATGAGCGGTTCCTTGTCGTAGCGCGCCCAGGCCCGCTGAAAGTAGTCGCGCGCAGCATCGTAGTCGCCAGCCTTGAATGCGTTCTTGCCCAACTTGAACAGTTCACG
This sequence comes from Pseudomonadota bacterium, assembly GCA_005792545.1. Classification (GTDB taxonomy): domain Bacteria; phylum Myxococcota_A; class UBA9042; order UBA9042; family UBA9042; genus SXRM01. The sequence goes on from SXRM01000345.1 coordinate 19,991, forward strand.
CGATTCTTCGCGAGCCCGTTCTTCGTCGGCGCTCAAGGGTTCCTCGGCCTGCGCCGTCGTCGACCATGCCGCACCAAGTAGCGACAGGCACAGCAACCCAGGCATCCACCGCGCCAGCCACCCGCGATCGGCGAGTCGGCCGTGGGCAGATGGGCGTGCACCTGACTTTCTGCGTTCGCTGCTTGCGCCAGCGATCTCGGGACCTGTGGCGGTCGCCCCGATCGCCGTCTTGCCGCCCGCCGAGGTCTGCGCGTCCCTACCGTTCAATTGTCGCATAGCCCTACTTCGACTCGTCGTCCAGGCGGAAGTCGTCTCGGCCCGCCTTGGGTTGGGCCTTGCCGGCCTTTTCTTTTTCCGCTTTGTCCGCGGCGGCCTTATCCGCAGCGGCCTTTTCCGCGGCCGCTTTGTCTGCCACAGCCTTTTCTGCGGCCGCGTTGTCCGCGGCCGCCCGTTCGGCCGCCGCTTTGTCGGGCTGTGGCGGACCGGGCCCGGCAGGAGCGCCAACCGTTGCCCCCTTGCTCGGTCGGCCCGTTGCCGCAGCTGCGCGAGTCGGCTTGCCAGCGCCCTTACCGGCCTCATCGTTTGGCGCCGGGCCTGCCTCCGCGGTCGGTGGCGGCACTGGTTCTGCCGCTTTGGGCGGCAAGTCTGCCGCGACGACGACGGGCGCAGCAGGCGGTGCGACCGGTGCGGCGACCACAGGTGCCGGCGGCGCTGGCCGGGCGGCAGCTTGGCCGGGTGGCATCGCGACCACTGGCGGTGCAACCATCGCTGCCGGCGCAGGGGCCGAAGGCTCTTTGGGGGGCGATGTTGGCGTTCCCAGACTTAGAGCGACGCCGACTCCCAGCCCAACCGCCAGCAGCGCTCCGCCCGCGATCCACAGCCCCGTACGATTGGGCGCAGGGGCGACGGCGACCCTGGGCGCTGCAAGCTCTCCCACCAGTGCCGGTAGTTCCGACCGCGACACCCTGCCTTCACTCAGCGCTGACAGCCCGGCTTCGGCCAGCTGTACCGTCGCGCCGGGCGGCATCTCGGCCGTTGGGGTAGGCAGGGTGACATCAGCAACCCGGTTGCGGGTGTCCGCCGGCTCGCGCGCCTTGCGCGCCGCCGACATCAGGCGATCGACCAGCTGCACAGTCGTCTGCGGCCGGCGGGTCGGGTCCTTCTCCAAGCACTGCATGACCACGCGCTCGACCTCGACGGGCACGTCGTCGGGGCCGCCGACGCGAAAGAACGCCCGCGGCGGTAAGTTGATATGCGCAACCAGGATCTTCATGGCCGTCTCGTCTTCAAACGGCGGCCGACCGGTCAGCATCTCGTAGAGCATGACGCCAATCGCATAGATGTCGCTGCGCGCGTCGATCGCTTCGCCTTTAGCCTGCTCAGGCGACATGTAGGTTGGAGTGCCCATGATCATGCCGGATTCGGTCAGGTTCGACTGCCGGGCATCGGTCGGGCTCTTCTGCAGCTTGGCGATGCCGAAATCGAGTACTTTGACGAAATTGGGGTCACCGGCGACCGGCATCAGCATGAAGTTCTCGGGCTTGAGATCGCGGTGCACAAGGCCGAGCGCGTGGGCTTCGGTCAGCGAGTGACACGCTTGGACCGCGATGTGCACAGCCGTTTCCCAGTACAGACAGCGGTTCTGATCGATGCGGTCGGCGAGCGTTTCGCCTTCCAGGTACTCCATCGCCAGGTACAGCGCGCCGTCGCTGTGGGTACCAAAATCGAAAGTGTGGATGGTATTGGGGTGCTTAAGGCGGCTTACTGCCTGGGCCTCGCGGCTGAAGCGCTTGACGTGCTCAATGCTCGACAGGTGCTCGATGCGCAGCACCTTGACCGCGACCGTCTGCTCCATAGCCAGGTTGGTGCAGCGGTACACCGCGCCAAAGCCCCCGATGCCGATGACGTCGTCCACCCGGTAGCGGTTGCCGATGAGCGTGCCCACCGCGTAGGTGCGCTGGTCGGCTTGTACGCCCACGGTCTGGGTGCCGTCGGCAGGGCAGACAGCCTCGTCGGTTTCGCTGGCGCACCGGGGGCAGACGCGCATCCGAGCCGTTCTCCGTGGGGCGCAGCGTGTCTGCCCTCGCCATGTGGTGGGCTGCCCGAGCGCGACCTGACAAGGTAGCATGGCTGCACCACCCGCACAAAGATTCGACGGATGGCGCGGCCACTGGGTTCGCCGCAGCTTGCGGATTGCAGCGAGGCGAAGCAGCCTGGCGCCTTGTGCGGCCATGAGTTTGACACCGGACCGCAAGCTGGCATACGTTTTGCGCGATGCGTGTCGGCGTCTGCGCGGGCTTGGGGCTTTGCGGTTCGTCGATTGGGCAGGCGCGCAGGCGCGGAAGATGAGGGTCGCGGGCGGTTTTTGACGCCGTGCGCGACGCCACTGATCAATCCGAGCCGCCGTGCGTCGCAGCATCACCGGGCTGCCGCTATCGCAACTGCGTGGCGGTTCCGGTCGCGAACGCTTCCGGCTAGCCGGGGTGCCCGCGGTTCGCAATGGCGCAAACCCGTTCCCCCGCGCGGCGCCTGGCGCGCGTGTCGCTCTCACTTGAGGTCGCTATGAGCACTGCCAATCGCCATCTCCGCCTCGGCATCGTCTATCGCGGCAGCATCATTCACGAAGAGTTGATCGACCGCCGCATCGATATCTCGATCGGCCGCCGGGCCGGCTCGACCATCCACGTTGCGCCGAAGTCACACCCCGACTTTCCCGAGTTTCTCGACTTCCTGGTCATCGAGAACAACCAGTACCACCTGGTGGTACCGGCCGATCCCAACGCCAAGATCAGCCTGCGCGGCGCCGCCAACCCCGGCGAGCCCAAGACGGTCAAGGGCCGCCGCGCGATTGCGGTCGAGGGCGTCACCGCCGGCTCGCTTGTCGCTGGCGAGGTCACCGTAATGTTCCAGTTCGTGCGTGGCGACACCACGCCGATGATCACGCGCGAGCGCACCGTGTTGCGGCTCGGCCTGGTCTACGACGATCGGCTCATCGACGATCGCATCTTTCCCGACGACAAGATGGTCTCGGTTGGTACGCAGCGCACCAACACGATCGTGCTACCCGACGAGGACTATCAGGGCCCGAGCCTGACCTTCTTGAACCACAAGGACGGGTCGATCTCGATGCGCGCGCCGGACGGCATGAAGATCCGCCTGGCGGTCGACGGCGCCCCGATGGAAATCAAAGAGCTGGAGGCCAAAGGCAAGGCTCGCAAAGAGGGCACCGACATGGTGTGCCACTTGAGCCTGGGCACGCGCGGCCGCGCGACTATGGGCCAGCACACGCTGCTGTTTCAGGTGGTCAAGCAGTCGGTGACGATTCCTGCGATGCCGCAGCGCGGGCTGGCCGAGAAGGTCATCGCGGGCGCGCTCGCCGAGCCGGCGTGGTGGATCTCGTTCGGCGTGTCGTTCTTGCTGATCCTTGGCGTGATCTTCCAGGCACACTACTTTGAGAAGACGACCAACAAGTTCCTCAAAGCGCGCCAAGAAGAGCAGGCGTCGCGCGGCACCTTCGAACAGATCCTCGAGATGAAAGAGGAGATCAAGGTCGAAGAGAAGAAAGCGGAGGAACCCAAGAAAGAAGAAGTTGCGATCGTGCCCAAAGAAGTCGAGGCGAAGAAAGAGAAGGTCGAGAAGGTCGATCGCAAGCCCGACAAGGTCGAAGCCGCCAAGGCGGAGAAGCCGCAGTCTGTCGGCGAAAAGGTCGATCCGACCGAAAAGACCGCTCGCGCGACCAAAGCCGTCGAGGAAAAGACGGTGGCCGGCGCCTTTAAGGGGTTGGGCGGTTCGACCAAGTTCTTTCAAGAAGCGGGCGACGGTGAGGCCGGCGATGTGGTCGCCAAGACCTTCGGCGGCACCGGCGACGGCGACGGTGGCGACAAAGGCCCGAGCGGCGGCGGCCTCAAGCTTGCAGCCGGGGCCAAGGTCGGCGGCACGGTCGAAAAGGTCGCAAAGGGCAAGACTGGCGGCTTTGAGAAACGCTCCGGCGACGAGACCAAGACCGTCGTCGAAAAGAAGGAAGCGGCCGTCCAGATCAAGATGACCGGCGACACCACCGGCAGCGGCGAGGCCAAGGCCGACGTCGCCAAGGTCGTGTCGCGCAAGAACTCGGCGGTGCAGCGCTGCTACGAGCAGGCTTTGCGCGACAATCCCGACACAGGCGGCAAGGTCAAGGTCACCTTCACGGTTGGCACCGAAGGCACGATTACCGACGTCAGCATCTCTGGCGCTTCGGGCGGTTTTGCGGACTGCATCAAGAGCAAGTTTGAGAGCATTCGCGGTCTGCCGCCGCTCAGCTCGCCGCAGACCTTTGGCCAGAGCTACGTGTTCAGCAAGAGCCAGTAGCTCGTCCGGCCGATCCTAAACGCACGGCGCGCCCGCCTCCCTTTGCCGGCGCGCCGTCGTGTTTTTCGCGACTTCAAGTGCTTCCGCCACAATGTGATCACGTGCGAGCGCCCGGTGCGCGTTCTCGTTCGTCTGCGATTGTGAGCTACATAGCCCTTCGCAAACCCCGCGGCGCCGTCGCGCGTCATAGAGCTGGCGCCGACGCTGCTCGATCGAGCAACGGAGGGGCCGCCGGCACTGCTGCCGACAGGGGCTTGCCGGCGCTGTTTGCGTTTGACACCGCGCTGCTGGCGCATCTACCATGCGGGGCTGCGGCGTCGGTAGCCGTGTCCGCGATGACATTAAGACCTTGAAGATATAGCGAAAATCGGCGGCCGTCGCCGTCGATGACGCACCTGCCCGCCGGCACTGCCGGGAGCGAGAGGACATGGGCCTGGACACGAGCCGCGTATTGCGCATTGGTGTCGTCTACCGCGGTCACGTTGTGGCTGAGCGCGTGCTGGACCGACGGACCGATGTGTCGATCGGCACCCGCGCCGACTGCACCGTACAGGTGCCGGCTGGCGACTACCCGGACTTTCCGGCTCACCTGCCGGTAGCCGTCATTCACCAAGGCGCCTACCACGTCGTAGTGCCCGCAGATCCTGCCCACAGCATCAACCTGCGCGGCGGCCCCTCCGGTGCGGCGGAGTCGCTCCGGCAGCAAGCGGTGACGGTCAAGGGCATCAAGGCCGTGCCGTCTGAGCCGTTCAACGGTGGCTCACTCACGATGGGCGACGTCATCGTGATGTTCCAGTTCGTGCGCGGCGACTCGGTGCCGACCGTCACCCGCGAGCGCACTGTCCTACGCATTGGCCTTGTTCATGACGCGCGGCTGTTGTCGGACCAGATCTTCGAACTTGGCCACCCGGTCACGATCGGCTCGGCGGCCCGCGATACGCTGGTGCTGCCAGACGTGGACTACAAGGGGCCATCGGCGCGGTTCTTTGGACCCAAGAACGCCACCAATTTTGACGTCAAGCTTCCCAAGGACTGCCAACTCAAGGTCGCCATTGATGGCGTGCCGATGGATCTTGCCGAGTTGGTCGCCAAGAAGCACGTCGCCCAGCAGGGCGACATGCTGCACCTCAGACTCCCGCTCAAGTCGCGCGGTCGTGCGTCGCTCGGGCCGTATACGCTGCTGTTCCAGGTTGTGCGCCAGTCCGTGACTGTACCGGCGATGCCGCGCAAGACCCTGGCTGGACAGCTTTTCGGGTCGCTGTGGGCGGATTCGGCGTGGACGGTATCGCTGGCGATCTCATTCCTGTTGTTCGGGTCGATCGTGGCGCAAGCCCGCATCTACTACGAGACACACGAGAAGTTCTTGCAGCGCGCCCAGGCCGAGGAAGAGCGCGAGCAGTCGATCTACGACGTGCAGGTCGAAGAAAAAGAAGAGCCCAAAGAGGAAAAGAAGCCAGAAGTCGACATCTTGAGCGACAAGGCCAAGGCCGAACAAGAGAAAGAGAAGCAGGACGACAAGAAGAAGCCCGACAAAACGCCGCCCAAAGAGGAGAAGCCGCAGTCGCAGGGCAGGCAGCTGAACCCGGACGAGATCAAGGCGCAGGCCCGCGCGCGCGTAGACAAGGAAACGGTCGCCGGCGCCTTCAAGTCCAGCAAGTTCTTCGCCGAAGCGGGCGAGGGCGAGACCGGCGACGTCGTCGCGCGTACGTTCAGCGGCGCAGGCGAGTCGGACGGTGACAAAGACGGCGGCCCGGGCACCGGCGTCAAACTCGCGGCGGGCTCCGGTGCCGGCGGCGGCACGGTCGAGAAAGTCCACGGCGGCAAGCCGGGCGGATTCGGCGACCGCGCCACCGATGTGGCCAAGACCGAGGTCAAGAAAGAAGAGAAAGCTGTCCAGGTCGTGCTCAAGTCGGGCGGCATGGACGGCGACGGCGAAGGCAAGACCGAAATCGCGCGCGTGATTCAGCGCAAGAACTCGGCCGTGCAGCGTTGCTACGAGCAGGCGCTGCGCGACAACCCCGACGTGGGCGGCAAAGTCAAAGTCACGTTTACGGTCGGCACCGCCGGCACCATCACCGATGTCAGCGTGTCAGGGGCACAGGGCGCGTTCGAAGAGTGCATCAAGGTCAAATTCACGTCGATCCGTGGTCTGCCGACCCTGCCAAGCCCGCAGACGTTCAGCCAGAGCTACATCTTCCAAAAGGGCAGCTAGTCGCTCGCGCGATGGCGACAGGGCACCCACGCGCGGGCGTCGGGCCTTCGCCGGCAGGTCGCTGTGTCGTCGGACTTTGCGGCGGCATAGGCGCTGGTAAGTCCACCGGCTCCGCATTGCTGCGGGCGTGGGGCGCCGAAGTGTGCGACGTGGACGCGCTGGGTCATGCGGTTCTGGGTCCCGGCCAGCCGGCATTGCAGCAGGTGGTGCACCGGTTCGGACCCGGCGTCGTGGATGCCAACGGCAGCCTCGACCGCCGAGCGCTCGGCGCCCTGGTATTCAGCGATCCCGAGCAACTTGCGGCCCTCAATGCCATCGCGCACCCACCAATGGTCGCCGCGCTGGACGTGCGCCTTGCCACGTGGCGGCAGGCGAAAGCCTCGCCCGCGGTGTTCGTGGTGGATGCCGCCCTGCTGTTCGACATGGGCCTGGACCGACGCTGCGACGAAACCCTGGCGGTTACCGCACAACCAGCGGTGCAGGTTGCGCGCCTCGCGGCTAGCCGTGGCCTGGACCTTGCTGAGGCGAAGGTGCGGGTCGCGGCCCAGGCCGCGGTGGCACTGTGGGACCGCCGCGCGACCACTGTGATTGACAACAACGGCACGCTGGGCGAGTTTGCCGCGACGTTGGCCGGCTGGTGGCGCGAATTAGCGCGGCGCCATGACCTGGCGCTGACTGACCCTGATCGCCCGACATGACCGCAACAGGCCGCACTTGCCTCGTCACTGGTTTCCCGCTCGACGCCGCGCGCCGCGTGGCGCTTGAGTTGGCGGGCCACGGCGATCGCGTGCTTGTATTGGCCCGCGACAAGTTCGTGCCCGACGCCCGCCAGCTGGCCGAGACTGCAGCCGCCACCACGCCTGGCAAAATCGAGATCGTCGTCGGCGACATTTTGGCGATCGACCTGGGGCTCGACGGTGCCACCGTGCGGCGCATCCACGCCGAGGTGGGCGAGGTGCATCACCTCGCTGCTATCCACTACCTGGGCATCGACGCGCCGCGAATGCGGCAGGTCAACGTCGACGGCCTGCGCGAAGTGCTGGAACTCGCGCTCGGTATGGTCCAGCTCAAGCGCGTGTGCGTGTGGTCCACGGTGTTCGTGGCCGGCAACCGCACCGGTCGAGTTTACGAACACCAGTTGCACAAGGGGCAGAGCTTTCGCAATCCCTACGAACGGACCAAAGCGCAAGCCGAGGCACTGGCCCGGTCGGCGATGGCCCGCCTGCCGGTCACGGTGGTCCGAGTGCCCAATCTGGTTGGCGACAGCCGCACCGGCCAGGCCGCGCGCCTAGACGGCGTCTATTCGGTGGCGTGCTCCATTGTCGAGCAGGCCGAGCCCGTGCGCTTGCCCGTGCCGGGAGCCCACCCGCTGCACGTGGTGCCTGTCGACTTTGCGGTGCAGGCGGCGGTGGCCCTGACGCGCCACCCGGATGGCATCGGCGGCACGTTTCACGTCGTCGACGAGGCACCGCTGACCGCTCGCGCGTTCTTCGATGCAGTGGCCGACGCCGCTGGCCGGCCGCGACCGGTGGTCACGCTGCAGAGCCGGCTGGGCCATGCGCTGGCCCGGCTGCCGGCCTGGTCGCGGCAGACGCGCCACGAGCACGCGCTACTGGACTGGTTCGAGAGCGACGTGCGGTTTGACAATAGCCGAGCGCGCCAGCTCCTGGGCGGCACGCGCTGCCCCGCGGTCACGCAGTACGTCGACAAGCTAGTCGCCTGGCTGCGCGACCGCGACGACTGAGCGGCTGATTATCTGCGGCTTGTTGAGCCTCGGCGCAGGTCACGGGCGGGCATTGCCCGGTTGATCCAGAATGCCAGTGCTGCTATACGACTGGGCCGCCGCGCGCCCGCCCCCCGGCGCGTCCGCCTCCGCCACATCGCTGGTTGCCCGATGACGCAGGATCCCGCCACCCGTGCCACAGGAGTCGACGGCCAGACACGCATCACCTCGGTGCGCGACCTGGTCGCCGGATTGTCGTCTAAGGACGCGTTCCTGGTCATGGTGCGCGGTCCAGAATTGGGCCGCCGGATCACGCTCAACGACGACGACAGCGTGACCATCGGCCGCGATCCCGAGAGCACCATCCCGCTCAAGCACGACAGCATTTCACGCTACCACGCCAAGATCGAGCCCTTTGAGGGCGGTCATCGCGTGGTCGATAACATGAGCACCAACGGTACCTACCGCAACCAGCATCAGGTCGACGGTTCGGCCTTGTTGTCGAGCGGTGACTACGTGCAGGTCGGCGACACCATCTTGAAGTACTTGAGCGGCGACAACATCGAAGCCGCGTTCCACGAAGAAATCTACCGTCTGACCATCGAAGACAGCCTGACCCAGATCGCCAACAAGCGCGCGTTGAATGAATTTTTGGACAAGGAGTTCGCCCGCGCCAAGCGATATCAGCGCGACCTGTCTGTCATCATGGTCGACCTTGACCACTACAAGCGCGTCAACGACAGCTACGGCCACTTGATGGGCGACTTCGTGCTGCGCGAACTGGCCAAGATCATTGGCTCGCGCATCCGCAAAGACGAGATGTTCGCGCGGTATGGCGGCGAGGAATTCTGCATTGTGCTGCCGGAAATGAACCGCGACAAGGGCGCCCCTTTCGCCGAAACGCTGCGCGGCCTGATTGCGGCGCACAGCTTTGAGTTTGAGGGCACGGTTCTCAAGCTGACGGCAAGTCTGGGCGTGGCTGAACTCGTCCCGGAAATGGGGCGCTACGATGACCTGGTCGCGCTGGCCGACGAGAACCTGTACCGCGCCAAACGCGAAGGCCGCAACCGCGTCGCGTCGTAGCTTGACATGACCCGAGGCGCGCGCGGGCGGCGGCAAGCCCTGCACCTGCTGCTCGCGACGATGCTGATCGGCTGTGGCGGCCAGTCGTGTAACGGCTGTAGTGCAGCGCCCGCCAAGCCCAAAACGCCGCCCGAGCTAGTGACACCCGAAGTCGTACACGCTCGCATTACCCAGCACGGCTTTGACCTCATCGCCGTAAACTTGGTGCAGTTGCTGCAGGCCGTGCTCGGTGGCTCCAACGGTGTTGCGGTCATCGAAATCGCCAAGCTGCTCGGGCCCCAGCCGCTGCAGTTTTCAGGCGGGTTGGGCCTGTTCAATGGCAAAGCCGGCGCCCGCGACTTGGTGCTGACGTTTGACCTCAAATCGGCGCAGGTCACGCTGGTGGACGGCAGCAGCCCCGCACGGATCCGCATCGCCTTCGACCACGCGCGGCTTGGCGTGCAAAAAGGCGTCGTGTTTGGATCGGCGTCGGTCGTTGGCTTCGATTCCGATGCGGCGTGTCACCTCAAGAACGGTCTGGGCGGCGGCACCGCCATGCCGCATCTGGCCACGTTTTCGGGCACTTTGGATCTGGTGCTGGGCGTCGACGCCGCCGGCAAGCTGCAGGTTGGCGTGCAGGTGAGCAAGCCGGTCCTGCACGACATCGGCTTTGCGCTTGCCAAAGACTGCGCGCTGGCCGAGTGCACCGACCAGTTCCTGCTCGAGGCGCCGTGCCTGGAGTGCGAGTTGTGCGCCACAGGTCAGCTGGCGAGCGACGCAGTGGCCGCAGCCAAAGACCTGCTGGGGCCGCTGTTGACCCAGGTGCTTGAGCTGGCCGGCAACCTGCTGATCAAACAGGTGCTTGCAGGCACGCTCAACGGCAAGCCCCTTGACCTTGAAATCCCCATTGACCTGCAAAGCGTACTGGCAAGTGCGTCACCATTGTTGGCGGGCCTTGTCGGGCAGCCTCAGGGGCCGCTGCTGGTGCGAACCCGGCCGTCGCCGCAGGCGTTCAGCGTGCAGGACAAGGCGTTGCTGGCCCGGCTCGATGCCGCGGTGTTTGCGGCGGCCTCGCCGTGCGCAGTTGAGCCTGGACTTGACGCGACTACCGTCTTCGCCAAGCTGCCGCAGGGCGCGCCACCACCACTGCCCGCCGCCGTCGCGGTGCAAATGCCGGGTGGCATCGGGCCAGTCAAGCCCGTCGATATCGGCGTGCTGCTGGGGCCGCGGGCGCTGCAAGAGGCTGGTTGGTCGGTGCTGCGAGGCGGCTTGTTGTGCATCGCTGTCGACAGCGCCGTACTCTACGGCGCGTCAGGCGGCAAGCTGCTGGTCACGGCGGGCGCCTTGGATTTGGCACTTCCGGGCCTTGGCCAACTAGCGCGCGCTGCGGCGCCCATTCGCATCGCGGTCCGGCCCAACGCGCAGCCGGAGGGGGTCCCCTACCTCGAACTGCAGCAAGAAACCACGGCAACCGTGGTCACGCTGCACCTGCGGCGACTGGGCATCGGCATTGAAGCGTTCGCCCACGGTCGCTGGCTGACGGTGGTCGAGCTGCAGGCGGATGCAAATCTGGTCGCCTCAGTCGCCGTGGTCGGGCCGCAAGTGGCGCTGCAAGTGCGCAGCCTCGCCGTGCTCAAGGTCGAGGTCGTGGGCGACCCGATTGCCCCTGGCGCCAACTGGCAGCAGCTGGCCCCGGCGGTGGCACAGCTCGCTGTGTCGCTGCTCTTTGCGCAACCGCTGGCGTTCGACGTCGATATGCAGGCCATGCTTGCCCAGGTGCTCAAGCTCCCGATATCCGCAGAATTGTTGTCGATTCAGGCGATTGGGTCGCAGCCTCAATGGCTGATGCTGGCGATCGGGCTGCACCAGGCGGGGGCCAAGCCATGACCGCAGCTCGCGTTGTTGTCGCCCTGCTATGCCTGGTATCCGCCGCCGCGTGCGAAGAGCCTGCCCCGGTCACTCAGGTGCACTGTGCCACGCAGTCTCAGTGTCCGGGCGGCTGGCACTGTGCGCCCGACGGGCTTTGCCGTGCCGACCAGCCGTGCTTGACCGACGACCACTGCTGCCTGGGCGAGCGCTGTCAGGCCGGCCATTGCCGCCCGCGCCAGGCCTGTTCACCCAGCGTTGGCTGCTTGGACCCCGACGACGTCTGCATCCACGGCATCTGCGCAGCACGGGCGTGCGAGGGCTCAAGCGACCCGCCGTGCAGCAAGGGGCGGTCGTGTTTGTGGGGTCGCTGCTTTGCCACAACGCCCTGTGGCGGTCACTGCCCAGCCGGCCAGGCGTGCGCGGTCTTGCTGAACAAGTGCGTGGCGGCACCGCCTACTGTCTGTGCGACCGGCGAATTGGCCGTCGTTGACAACGAAACTGCCCGCATGCCGGAGAGTTGCGCTGCCCATCCGATTCAGATTGCCTGCCGCAAACTGCCGGCCTTGCCCGCTGGCCAGCGCGGTCTTGCTGGCCGCCTGCTGGCGCTGCCGGGCGAACTGGCGCACATCAGCTACGATCGCACGTACGGCGACGTCGTCATCGCGCGGCATGTCGCGTCGCCGCCCTTCGGGCTCAAGTCTTTGCGTGCGGTCGCCGGCCTACCCAGCGACGCTAACGTGGTGGGTGACCCGGCCGGTCCGCGCCAGGGTATCGCCGAGCCGGGCCCCGACTTCGGACGCCGTCTGGCCGCCGCCGCGCGCAAAGGCGGTGAAATCGACCTCGTTTTTCGCGACGACACCGGCGACGGCGTTCGCTTTGCACGTGTGAGCTCGCCCCAGGCCGCGGTAGCCAGCCACACCTTGGCCACAGGCAACGGCCTCGGCGAGTCCGTCGCGTTGGCGTATAGCCCGGCGGGAGAGCCGGTGGTGCTCGCGTTTAGCCCAGAAGCGCCCCAGGCTAATCCGCCCCGCGCCGCCAAGATCTTCGTGTTCGCCGCAAAGACCGCCACCCCAACGGCGGCCGCGGATTGGGTTGCTAGCGAACTCGACGAGGAGGCTGTGCTAACCCCACCGACACCGTGCGGGGGCAACTGCCCGGCCGGGCAAGTTTGCATGGCTGGCTCCAGCGGAACGGCGGTCTGCGCAACCGCTGGACAGGGCTGCAAATCCTGCCTCCCAGGGCAAGCTTGCGTGCAGGGCGCGTGTGCGCAAGTGCTGGTGACGGCGGCTCGGCTGGACCGAGGGCCGGTGGGTCGCGGTGTCTCACTTGACCTGCGCGCCATGGCGGATGGCAGCCTCTCAGCTGCGGCGTATAGCGCCCATGCTGGTGACCTTGCGGTGTATCGGCGCGTCGCTGGCAACTGGCAAAAAACCGTAGTGCCGCGCAGCGCTGTGCCAGGAACACCCAAGGACTTCGGGCGGTTTGCGGCCATCGTCCCTGGCGACAGCCAGGCGGTTTGGGTGGCGTGCGAAGATGGCGACCGTGGGCGCTTGTTGCTGCTGCGCCAAACCGACAAGGGTTGGCTGGGCGACGTGGCCGACGATGGCGCGCGCTCGGACGGGCTGCATCGTGTCGGCGCCGATATCGCCGCAGTGCGCCACCCGTTTGGCGGCGTGTTGGTTGCGCACCAGGACACGCGCCGCGCCGACCTGCTGCTGCAACGGCTGCCCAAGCCGGGCGTCACCGGCGGCCGGGCGGTCGCTGAAACCACCGACATGGCCGGCTTTTCCCCGACCATTGTGCAGCTTGGCAGCAAGGCCTGGGTGCTGGCCTGGGCGACGCTGCGGCTTGGCACCGACGGCCACCTGCAAACTGCCGTGTTGTTCCGCGATCTTGTCTGGAATGGCGATTGACGGTATCCTGCCGCGCCCTTTTTCCCGCCAGGCATGGAACCGACGATGACGCAAACTGATCCGCAAGCGCCCGCTGGGGCCCAGGTCGACAGTCCGGGTGCCCAGGTCACCGTGCCCGGAGGATTGCTGGACCTCTCGGCCGCGTTTGAGGATGCGCTGGCGGCGATCGAAAAGCGTGAGCCCAAGACCGAATTCCGGGGCCCCTCCAGCCCCCAGCTGCTGCCAGCTGCCGCCTCGGCCGCCGTCGACGAAGGCACCGCAGCCGCGCCAGTGGACCGGCCGATACCTGCGGCCCATGCCGCCCAGTTGGCGATCGCCCACAACGATCTTGAGCGCGCCCGCGCCGAAATCGACGAACTGAAGCGCTCCTTGGGCCGCGCCAGCAGCGAGGCCGCCCATGGCCAGGCCGATTTAGCGAGCCTGCGCCGCATGATCGCGCGCATCGAGCAGGACCTGCCGCAGCAGACGGCGCGCCGGCTATTGGAGGGGCTGCTGCCGGCCCTAGACCACCTGACCACGGTGTCCGAGTACCTGATGTTGAATGAGCCGCTGACCGACCACGGTCGTCAGGCCGTCGAGATGCTCAACGCCGAGTGGCGGCGCGCCCAGCAGCGCATTGCTCTGGAGCCTTTTGACGCCGTGGGCATGCCATTTGACCCGCAGCGCCACGAGATCATTGCTCGAGTGGCCGACCCCATGCACCCCGACGCCATCGTGCTGCGTCAGGCTGCGCGCGGTTATCTGCACGCCGGCCGGTTGTTGCGCTCAGCGCAAGTGGTCGTCAACGCAATTGGCGCGGTCGCACGGCCCCAACGCAGCCAAAACGACGACCTGTGATGACGCCGTTGGGCTACTGCAGGCGTTCATTGGCGCGGTTCGCCAGTTCGATGATCTGATCGGCGTTGCAGACCTTGGTTGAGCACGACAGCGCGGCGACCAGCGGCCGGCGCACATTGGCAAACACCAACGTCACAACCCCATTGAAATACGCGCGAAAGCCCTGCTCGGCCACCTTGTTGGTCGGCGCCACGTTGCTGTACGTGTTGCGCATGGTGTTGAAGCGGGTGCGGCTCTCGGCCAGGTTGGCGTCGCGCCATACCTGCAGGGCGATGCCAAAGCCGTCGCCCTTGTCGGGCGCAAAGTAAATCGCGTTGTAGCCAGCCGACGGTGCCGTGCCCGCCAGATCGCTGCGCCGTAGCTTGGTTTTGGCGCCCAGCACGCGCTCGAGGTCGGCTGCGCTCAGGTATCCGGTGATGTCCAGCGCGGGTTCGCCGGGTTCGCGCGGCGCTTGTGGCAGTGCGGGCGCGGCCACCGGCTCGGGCATGCGCGGCGGGGGCTCCGGTACCGGCTGCGGCCGGTCCGGCGTTTCTGGGGCTGCGGCGCCCGGGTCGGCGCCGCCCAGCGGATTGGGGC
>SXRM01000346.1 GCA_005792545.1 Pseudomonadota bacterium
CATGGCGAAAGTGGTGGCGCACGATGGGGCTCGCGCCGGTGCCGGAGGGTCCGGCGGGGCGCGGTCGGCGAAATTGTGTCGGTTTGCGGATGGCCGGATGGCTGTTCGGGGGCGACCTTGCTTGGAGCGACTATCCCCTTGACATCGATTCTTCCGCGCCCGCGGCCGCTGCCGGCCGCGCGTCAACGCTTTGCGTCGCTGTGCCTGCTGGCGCTTACGGCCGTCGTGATGGCCCACTGCAGCGACCCGGCCGCGCCGCCCGCCGATGCCCTGTTGGCTGCGGACGGCGCTGGCAGTGGCGATGCAGCAACGCTGACGGACAGTGGCGCGACGGCGGCCGACGGCCAGTGGGCAGCAGCGGAGATCGCCAGCCCGAGCGATACCGGGCCAGTGGACGCCGGCACCGCGCGCAACCCCGCGCTACCACAACCCAAGCTCGTTGTGCTGTCCGAGCAGACCATGCCGACCAAGGCCGAGCGCGCCCAGTGGCAAGCCGACATCGCCGCCGGCAAGGACTTCGACGCCTTTCGCTTGCGGCCCGATGTCACGGTTGCGCCGCAGGCCGTCAACAACGCAGTCGTCTTGACCAAAACTGAGATGCGGATGCCCGCCGCCGGCAATGCCGCGGTGCTGGCGTGGCCCAAGGGCAAGGTCATCTTCGGCGAGCGCGCCGATCCGGCGAAGCGGGCAGCCAAAGGCAACAACGTGTTCGGCTACGTGCGCAAAGTCGTGAGCGCAGCGCAGGTTGGCGACGAAATCGTCGTGCAGACCGCGCCGGCCGGCTTGCAAGACGCCCTGCTCGGCGCCGCGCAGTTCAGTGCGTACAAGCCAGGGCCGGCGCAGAAAATAGACACGCAAAACGCAGACTTGTCTCCCTTTCAAACCGACGAGCAAAACGCCCGCGACAAGCAGCGCGCTGCGGCTCAAGCGCAGCAGGCGCCCGCCGGCTTTGACACCCAGCGCGGTGCGTGGACGGTGGCGGACTTCGACGAGACGTTCGACCTTTTGGGGTTCGGTACGCCCTTTGACCTTGACGTAGACAACTTTGCCCAAGAAATCAAAGGCATCGTCAAAGACGGCGAGTTGAAGAAGGCGTCGCTCGAGGGCGACCTGCGCGCGGTCGGGTCGTTCAGCTACAAGCCGTCGTTCCGCGGCGCGCTGACGGTCGACGTCGATGTCGACATCGGCTGGGACCCGAGCAGGGTGTCCATCACCGTGCAAAACTTCGTGGCGAGCACCGCGCTCAGCGCGCACTTGGACATCGCGCTCAAGCCCTACGCGCAAGGCAAGACCAGCGACGGTCCGTCGCCCGATGTCTACCTGCAAAAGAGCTACACCAAGACCAAGACCTTCGCGCTGGGCAAGTTCGTGGAGATCGGCCCCTATCTCGGGGCCATCCCGACCAGTTTCGTGGTCGAGAACTACCTCGAGTGCGACTTCGAGGCGATGGCCAGCGCGTCGATCAACACCAGCGGCAAAGTGGCTTTCGACGGCGAGCTGGGCATTCGCTACGACGGCGACAAGTGGCACAACATCAAGAACCTCAAGTTCGATAAAGCCTACGACTTCAAGCTCTCGGGCGGTGGCGTGCGCGCCCGTTGCAGCTACCTAACCGAAGTGTGGTGGAAGATCGCCGATATCGGCGGCCCATTCTCGCTGACCGGGCCGTACGTCGAGGGCTTGGCCGAAGTCGTCAGCATCTGCCCGGAGAGCACCGGCACCGCAAAGCAGCAACCGGCCGAGGGCTATTTGACCAAGAAGGTCGCCGCCGGTTTTGACGCCAACTACGGCTTTGGCATTGACCTCAAGGTCTATACCTTTAAGCACAAAGAGGATCTGTACGACAAGGCTTGGACACTATACGAGTCCGGCAGCAGCGTGCCTGGCTTTGGCGTGTGCGGCACCAACTGCACCAACAACAAGAAGGACAACGCCGAGACCGACGTCGACTGCGGCGGTGCACCGGGCTCCAAGTCGCCGCCGTACTGCCCACAGTGCGGCAGCGGCAAGAAGTGCAAGTACAACATCGATTGCGCCGCGCCCAACTACTGCAAGAGCGGCGAGTGCTTTCCGGTCAACTGCAAGGACGGCAGCAAGGGCCCCGGCGAGGCCGGCGTCGACTGCGGCGACAAGTGCGGCGTGGGCTGCCCGATCGGCAACGACTGCGTGGTCAGCGACGACTGCACCACCAAGAACTGCGTCGGCTTCAAGTGCACGGTGCCCAGCTGCACCAACAAAGTCTTGGACAACAACGAGTCGCTGGTCGATGTCGGCCCGGCCTGCCCCAAAGTGGACGGCGGTGGGACGTGCGCCGACGATGCCAACTGCAAGTCGGGAATCTGCCTGCCCAAGCTACCGCAGGCCGCTGTCAGCACCGGCTTTTGCGGTCAGGCCGTCTGCCCGCTGAACCAGTGGATGGCGCTGTTCGATGGCAAGCACTCTGCGGGTTTTGGCGAGACGGACATCGACTGCGGCGGGCCGTGCGCCAAGGTCTTGATTCCCAAGGATGCGTGCAGCAAGTACGGCGCGTGTGGCGAAGACGTGGCGCTGTGCGGCTACGACCAGAAGTGCCTGCTGCACAGCGAATGCAAGTCGGGCAATTGCGACCCGCAGACGGGCAAGTGCGGTGCGCAGAGCTGCGGCGATGGCAAAAAGAACGGCAGCGAACCCGACGTCGACTGCGGCGGCACGTGCTACACCCGCTGCGCCAAAGGCAAGTCCTGCTACTCCACCAAAGACTGCGCGGCGCCGTTGGCCTGCAACCCCAAGAAAAAGTGTGCGAGCGCGTGCTTTGACCTCGTGTTGAGCGGCGCGGAGTCCGACATCGACTGCGGCGGCGCCTGTTTTGCCAAGTGTCCGCTCAGCAAGAAGTGCAACAGCCACGCCGACTGCAAAACTGGCCTTGGCTGCGCCAACAGCGATGGCGGCGGCAAGACCTGCCAGGACCTGTGCTTTGACGGCCAGCGCAACGGCACCGAGACCGACGTCGACTGCGGCGGCACCTGCGCCAAAAAGTGCGCCAACGACCAGTTCTGCACGATCGACACCGACTGCGTGGTCGGCCATTGCGGCAAGAAAGTCGGTGGGGTGGTCGAGACGTCGGCCGACGGCTACTGGAAGTGCACGCCGATGTGCGAAAACGGCTTCCAGAACACGCCCGAACCCGTGCTCGACAAAGGCAATGCCTGCCCGGTCAAGTGCACCCAAAGCGAACCCTGCTACCAGCACGGCGACTGCGCCACCCAGTACTGCGCACCCGACAAGAAGTGCCGCGTGCCCTCGTGCAGCGACCAGTGGCTCAACGGCAAGGAGTCCGACGTGGACTGCGGCGCGGCGTGCGGGTCCGCCAAGCTGTGCACCAAGGGCGCTGCTTGCAAGGCTGCCGACGACTGCGCCGACGGTCCGTGCACCGCCGGCAAGTGCGTCGGCCACCCCTGCAAGGACGGCATTCTGGGCCCCGAGGAAGCAGACATCGATTGCGGCGGCGGCACTGCGCCCTACCTGTGCGCAGCTTGTGCGGTCGGCAAGAAGTGCACCAAAAACGCCCAATGCAAGTCGCAGCAGTGCATCGACAACAAGTGCGCGTACGTGCCTTGCAAAGACGAGGTGCTGACGCCCGGCGAGAGCGACGTCGACTGCGGCGGCACCTGCTCGGCGCAGGGCTTTGCATGCCCATTGGGCAAGAAGTGTACCAAGAACTTCGACTGCCAAAGTGGCTGGTGCAACGGCACCGTGTGCGTCGCGAACTCGTGCGAGACGGGGCAGTTGGATGACCTTGAGGCCGACGTCGATTGCGGCGGGCCTTGCGCCACCAAGTGCAAGCTGATGCTGGCGTGCAACGTGGGCAGCGACTGCGCGTCTGGCGCTTGTGCCGCCTACAGCTATGTGTGCGTCGCCAGCGGCTGCGTCGACCAGATCAAGTCAGGCACCGAGACCGACGCCGACTGCGGCGGCGCGTGCCCGACCAAGTGCAAGGTCAAACAGGGCTGCAAGACCGGCGCCGATTGCGCGACCGGCGTGTGCAACGGCAGCGTGTGCGTGCAAGACAGCTGCGCGGACAAGGTCAAGAACGGCGCCGAGACCGACGTCGACTGCGGCGGCAGCTGCGGCAAGAAGTGCGCGACCGGCGCAACCTGCAAGGCCGGCAGCGACTGCGCCTCGACGGTCTGCGGCAAGTCCGGGACTTGCGTGCTGACGACTTGCGACGACGGCTTGTTGACCGCCAACGAGACCGACGTCGACTGCGGTGGCACGTGCAGCACGCTGTGCGTGGTCGGCAAGGGCTGCAACGCCAACGGCGACTGCGCCGGCGGTCTGTGCGGCAAAGCCGGCCTGTGCGTCGGCAGCACCTGCGACTTGTGCGACGCCAATGCCACCTGCAACGGCGGCAAGACTTGCGCGTGCAAGGCCGGATTCGCCGGCGACGGCTTGGTCTGTTGGACGGTCACGGCGACGACACCGCTGAACCTGGCGCCGAGCTTGGGCAAACCCGTCAACCTCGCGACGGTACAGAACGCCAAGGCGGCAGCGACAACTTGGACCGCCGCGCTGGCTTCGGGCAGCGGTGCAACACAAAACGGCATATCGATCAGCGGTTTGCAAGTGGATGCGGCGGGCGTCGTCTCTGGCCAGGTCGCGGCAACCTGCACGGCGACCAAGGCGAGCTTCGACCTCGAGGTCACGGCCAAGAACGGCGGCAAGGTCACCGTCGCGGTCTCGATGACCGTGGTTGGCTGCGACGACGGCAACGCCTGCACCGCCGACACTTGCGACCAGGCCACCGGCTGCAAGAATTCGAGCGACGGCGTGCAGTGCGACGACGGCAACCTGTGTACGTCAGGCGACGCATGCACCAACGGCACCTGCAAGGCCGGTACCACGGTCGATTGCAGCACCAGCGGCCTGGTGCCCAACGCCTGCCAGACGCCGGCGAGTTGCGGCGCAACCACCGGCAAGTGTGCCCTGGGCGACAAGCCCAAAGGCGCACCTTGCAGCGATGGCAGCAAGTGCACCGATGTCGATGCCTGCGACACGGGCGCCTGCAAACCCGGCGCTGCGGTCGTCTGCGACGACAAGAATCCCTGCACCAGCGACAGCTGCAGCCCTACGGACGGTTGCCAATTCGTCGCCAATACCGCCGCGTGCGACGACGACAACGGCTGCACCAAAAGTGACACCTGCGCCAACAGCGCGTGCAAGGGCACCGTGACGTGCGCCGCCGACGCAACGTGCAGCGGCAGCGGCGCCAGCGCATTCTGCAAGTGCAACACCGGCTTTTTGGGCAACGGCTACACGTGCGCGTCACCAGGCACCACCTTCTCCTGCACGGGCGCGGTTCAGGTCTACACCGTGCCCGCCGGTGTCACCAAGCTCGACATCGAATTGCATGGCGGCGGCGGCGGTGGTGGCGGCGACAGCATGTTCGTGGGCGGCGCCGGCGGCGGCGGTGGCCAGGTCACCATCACCAACTCTGCGATCGGCAGCGGCCAAAAGCTCTATATTCTCGCAGGTTGTGGCGGTGCCGGCGGTACCAGCGCGTGCCAGGCCTCGGGCCCGCCCGAGAACAACTTCGGCGTCGGCGGCCACTTGGGCGGTGGCAATGGCGGGTACTCGGGTGCGCAGGGCTGCCCGAACAGCCACAGCGGCGGTGGCGGCGG
>SXRM01000039.1 GCA_005792545.1 Pseudomonadota bacterium
CGCGCCGATCACGGCCTCCAGCGCGTCTGCCAGCACAGAAGCCGAGCGCCGCCCGCCGCGCGCCTCTTCGCCCTTGCCCAGCCGCAAGGCCTGACCGATGCCAAGCTCTTCCGCGACCGCCGCCAAGGTGCGTTCGCGCACCAACTCCTGTCGCAACAGGCTCAGGTCGCCCTCGGCCCCTTGTGGCAGCAGGTGCAGGAGCGCCTCGCCCATCACTAGCCCGACGACGAGATCACCAAGAAATTCCATACGCTGGTTGTCGACGGGCACCGATGGGTGCTCGTTGCGCCAACTGGGGTGCGACAACGACAGGTCGAGCAGCTCAGCGCGCTTGAAGCGGTACCCGAGCTTATTGCGGACCAACTCCTGCGCTTGCAAGACTTCGAGCGGCGGTCGAGTGCCCGTGCGCGGCGCGATCAGCTCGCGAATGGCCGAGTTTTCGTAGCCCGAAAACCCGTGGCGCAGTCCACCGTCGGCGCCAAACGAAAACGCATCCGAGGCCTCGACTACCGAATCCTCAAAGATCTCACTTTCGACGTCCTCAACGTCGAAAGGTCCAGAGTCGTGGTCATTTGGGTCTGTCGAGGTCATGCGCGCTTGGCGGTGGGCTGGTGTGGCGATGCGTGGAAGCGGCGCCGGTGCCGCGGGATTCTAGCACTGGCTGCGGCGGCGCGTCCAACGGAAGGGCCATGCTGCCATTGCACAAGACTATGACAACACGGGAAAACAACTGGGCCGATGGTTTACGGCCACGGCGTCGGCACCGCGCGAAGCGCCCCGCGCGACACGGCGATGGCGCCGTGGCTGTCGGTCGCCTCAATTTCCACCACCTGCTCGTCGCCCGGCGCTCGGCCGCCGCCCGGTTTGGTGGGCGCAAGGTCAAAAGCCGTGGCCGACCACCACACCTCGGCCGTGGTCGAGGTCCCCGCGACCTGCAGGCCCACGGGTCCGTGGACGGCGCGCCACCGCCAAGCCCCAACCGCGCCGCCGACCACGCGCAAGCGGTGGTGGAACGGCACGCCCACCTGCACATCCCAACGTCCAAATGGCGGCAGAACCGGGCCTTGATCGGCACAGCCAAGTGCACACCCAATCAGCGCGCCAATCGTCACAGCCAGGCCAGTTGCGGATGGGCGCCGCGACGGCCTTGCGCTTGCCGCCAGGTTGAAGCCTTGCCGCCCTTCGCTTGCGTGCAACCGCGTGCTAGACTGCCGCGGCTGCCCGTGCGCGGTCGTCCCGCTTCCGCCCCCGCTGCCGCGCGGTGCAGGCGTTTGGGTTCTCACATGTCCATTGCCCGATTGAACCGCCACGGTCGCCGTTTCGCCGCCTGCGCATGGCTGGCGCTGCCGATGATCGCGCTCCCGCTCGCATGTCGCAAGGCGGAGCCGCCGCCCGCCGCTGTCGCGGACGTTGGTCCGGCCTCGCGCGCGCCGCTGCCGCCAGCCGAGACGCCTGCGGTGGCGCTTGCCCCAGCCGCAAGTCCAACGGAGCCGCCGCCAGACCTTGGCATCAACTACGGCGCCTACCTGCAGGCGCGCCTGTGGGAGCAGTGCGCGCTGCGCTACCACGAAGACCCAATGGTCGCCGAGACGTTGGCTGTCGACTTCTTGATGGGCAAGCCGTTCGTGCAAAACCTCGACAAGGTCTTCGACCCACCGAGCAAAGCGGGCGCCAAAGCCAAGCCGCAACCCGATACTCCGGAACAGCTCGACTGGCGCAACCGCTATCACAAGGCGGTGACGCTGGCGCAAGCGCACACGGCGACGCAGGAGCAAGTCGCCGATCAGGTCAAGGCGTGCCTGTATGCCAAGGAGCTGGGGCTGGTTCCCAAGGACTTGATCGACCGCTACGCCTCGACTTTTGTCGAGGTCGCCTGCCTGCAGCGCCAATTCGTCGGCGCAGACGGCAAGATCGATGCCGTGGCTCACGCCAATGCCGCCGCTGAGGCCTTCAGTCGCAACCGCATGTCGGCGGGCGAGATGACCCGCTTGGGCATGGTTTTCGGTCGCTACCCGCAGGTCCAAGCGCAGGTCCACGCTGCCAAAGCGGAGAAATGCCCAGACCCGCGGGTGGCGCAAGAAGCCCGCCGCAGCACTGGCGAGTGGAATGGCAACGTGACGGGCGATCGCTTGGGCGCTTTGAACCTGCAGGCCGACGTTGGCCGGCTCAAGGGTGCAGTCCAGTGGCAAGGCGCGACGGTCAAATACGCGGACGGCGCCGCGGAAACGCAGGCCATCGCGGTCGAAGGTCAGTTGTCGGGCGATCGGGTGACCTTGTTTGGCGAGTTCAATGGCGACTGGGTGCGCCTGCAGGGCGAGCGCAAAGACGATCGCTTCACGGGTACGTGGCAAGCGCAGCGGGCTGGCATGGACAAGTTCAAGGGGACCTGGACCGCAGAAAAAACAGCAGACGCCGCCGCGGCTCCGACGCCAACGGCGCCTTGACCTGGGCCAGGAGCGGTCGCAGCCGGTCGTTTGCCGATTACACATTGCCTGCCCCTGCCAATTGCGACGGCCGCTTGCCCGCAACCACCGGGACGACCTCGCCAAACCGCCACGCCGCATGACCGGCAAACCGATTGCGGACGGTGCCAAGGATCCACGATGACCACAGCGACGCGCTACCCGGCGACTGAGTCCGGCCACTTCAACGCCAGCGATGGCGTGCAGATCCAGTATCGCGTGCACCGGCCCGAAAGCGCCCACTTTGGCGTCGTGGTGGTGCACGGCTTTGCGGAGCACGGCAATCGCTACGGCCACGTCGTCGACGCGCTGGTACCCGCCGGGGCGGCGGTGCTGACCTACGACCAACGCGGCCACGGCCAGAGCGGCGGTCGACGTGTGTTCGTCACGCGCTTCGACGAGTACCTCGACGACCTGGCGCAAGTGCTGGCGCTCGCCAAGGGCAAGCTACCGCAGCCGCTGTTCGTACTCGGCCACTCGATGGGCGGCCTCGTGGTGCTTTCTTATGCCTTGCGCGATCGCTCCGGCGTGGCGGGATGGGCGGTGTCGAACCCAGCGCTGCTCAATCGCGTGGTGGTCCCAGCTTGGAAAGAAACGCTGGCGCAGGTCATGTCCAGCGTCATCCCTGGGCTGTCGCTGCCAAGTGGCCTGCCGCCTGAGCACATCAGCCGCGACGCCGATGAAGTCAAGCAGTACGACAAGGATTCGCTCAACAACAAGAACGCCACCGCCCGCTGGTACACCGAGTACATTGGCGCCCAAAAGCGGCTAATCGCGGGCGCGGAAGGACTGCGCGGCCTGCCGCTGCTGGTACAGATCGGCGATGGCGACCTCATTATCGACCCTGTCGCGAGCCAGCAATTCGCCGCACGCGTCGGTGGCGATGCGCTGCAAGTCCATGTCTACGCTGGCTTGTACCACGAGATCTTCAACGAACAGCCGGCCGACCGCGAGCGGGTGCTGGCCGACCTGGTCTCGTGGCTGACCGCGCGCCTGCCGTGAGCTGAAGTCGTGGCCCGCCCGCCTTCCGGATCGCGCAACGCCGGTCCCACCACGCTTGGCCGCTATCGCCTGGTGCGCCATCTGGCCAGCGGCGGCATGGGCGAGGTGTACCTGGCCGAAGCGATCGGTGCCGCAGGCTTCGCCAAGCGCATGGTGGTCAAAACCTTGCGCGCGGACCTCGCCAACGACACGCAATTAGCTCAGCAACTGATTGCCGAAGGTCGACTGCTCGAGGCCCTCGACCACCCCAACATCGCGCAGATCCTGGACCTTGGTCAGGCCGACGGCACCATCTGGCTGGCGATGGAGTATGTAGACGGGTTTGACTTGCGAGGGCTGCTGCGCGCTCTGCCGAGCCGCAGCGGGCGCCGTGCATTGTCGCCCGGAGCAGTGCTGTATGTGGTCGCATGTGTGGCGCGCGCCCTCGAGCACGCACAGACGCGTCCAGGGCCTGCTGGGCAGCCGTTGGGCGTCGTCCACCATGATGTGTCGCCGAGCAACGTGATGATTCGCCGCGATGGGCACGTCAAGCTCGTGGACTTTGGGGTGGCCAAAGCCGCGCTGCTCGGCAAAATGGCGCCGTCGGCGCTGCGCGGCAAACTGCCGTACCTGAGCCCCGAACACGCCAGCCAACAGCCGGTCGATGGCCGCGCCGACTTGTTTGCGTTGGGGCTGGTCGCCTACGAGCTGGCGACCGGCGAGCGTGCAATGGAACTGACCGAGCCAGAGCGGCTGGCGCGTGCACACCAGTTGCTGCCGGCCCGCGTGGCCGGATTGCCGAACAGCGCTGAAGGCATGGCCAACCTGGGCGGCCTGATCCGCGACCTGACCCAACTAGACCCGCGCGCGCGACCCGCGAACGCAGCTGCGGTGGCTGCCCGTGCGGAGACGGCGCTCGTACAGTTGGGCGTTGCCTCGCCCTCGCGGCAGCTGGCCGAAGAGCTGGCGCCAGCCTTCGACCGCCTGACGGCCAAGATCGGTAGCTTTGATCAGACCTTGCTCGGCATTCTTGGTCTGGCAGATAGCGCGCCCTCCTCTGATCGGACCGGGACCCTGAGCTTGCCGGGCCTGGACGTCGTGGCCATCGCCGCCGCCAGCGCCAAAGACGAGGGCGGCGGTTTGCACCGACGCTTTCGCAAGCGCTGGATCTGGGCCGGGGTTGCGGTTGTCGCAGCCGCAGTTGGGCTCGGTTTTTGGGTGGGCCAAGGCGCAAGCCCACCCCCGGAGCCTGCGCCGGCGACCCTGACGCCGACACCGCCAGTGCCGGCGCCCATCGGCATGGGGACGTTGGCGCAGCAATCTGCGGCTGTCGTCGCCGGCTTGGGGCCGCAAGGCGTGTCGATCCCCGTGGCGCCGTCGCCCGTTGCTGCCGCACATGTCGCTTCGCCAACGGAGGCCGTTGCCGAGGCGACCCGGACCGCGGGTGTCGCCGACAGCGATGCCAAGGCGCAGCGCCAGAAGCCGCGCGAAAAGAGCGAGCGGACAGCGACCTTGCGCTTTCGGGTGCGGCCGTTCGGCTGCCGCGTAACCGTCGATGGTGAACGCCGCCTGCCGGTCGCCAATACTGACCGGTACGAGGTGCGGGTCGCGCCGGGCGACCATCGGGTCATCGTCGAAGACACAACCAATGGCTTGCGAAAGGCGGTAGAGGTCAGCGACGTTGGCGACGGCGAAGTGCGCACCATCGACCGCGGCATTTGCCTGGGCGCAGATTGCCCGGAGGGTCCGTGATATGGCCTCGCCGCGCCTGACCCAGCCCACCATCAACCTGCGCACCGGTGCCCCAGACGCCACCGTAACGCTGTCGAGCCTGAACCTCAGCCGCGCGACCCTTGCCGAGCGCTACACCCTGCCAGCCTTTCGCCTGCGCGTCAGTGCCGGGCCGGATTCGGGCAAGACGGCCGTGTTCGCGCAGCGCGTTGTCGTTATCGGGTCATCGCCCGAGGCCGACTTTGCGCTGACGGATGCCGCCACATCGCGCGAACACATCCGCATCACCGGCGACCGCGTCGGCTATCGACTTCGCGACCTCGATAGCAAGAATGGCACATGGTTCGCGGGATCGCGCGCGGTGGAACTGCTGCTCGGACCGGCCGCGACTTTGCGCCTGGGGCAGACTGAACTGCAATACGAGCAACTGGGCGACCTGCACGAAATCGCCGTGGCACGCGAGACGGAGCTGTGGGGCCTGCAGGGCCACAGTGAGGCCATGCGCGAGGTGTTTGCGCGCATCGCACACCTTGCGGCAGAAGGCCAACCCGCTGCCATCGAAGGAGAGCCGGGAACTGGCAAGCGCACAGCGGCAGTTGCCTGGCACCGCTGCTCGCCGCGCGCGGACGCCGACCTGGAGACGCTGGACTGCACCACAACGGATTGGGCGGTGCGCGCCGGCGAATGGGCGGCCGGCGGCGCTGGCTGGTTGCGTTGCGCGAACGGCACCCTGGCCTTGCTCGACATTGACGAGTTGCCCGCCGACATCGCAGCTGCGCTGGCCGCGTCTTTTGGGGCACTGGTCGAGCGAGGCGCTGCTCCGCAGCTGCTGGCAACGCTGACGACACCGCTACCCGCGGCGGTTCGCGAGGGTCGGCTGCCCAAGGAATTTGCGCGGCTATTTGCGGGTCGCCGCATCGGCTTGCCGGCCCTGCGCCATCGGCCAGAGGACATCGCGCCGCTCGTCGAGGGTATGCTGGCTGAACTCGAGCTCGCCAATCCAGAGGCCGGACCGCTGGTGCTGTCGTACGCCACGTTGCAGGCACTGCAGTCATATGCGTGGCCAGGAAATGTGCGCGAACTGCGACGGCACTTAGAGGCAGCAGCGGGCGCGGCGGTCGCAGGCAGCCATCCGCTGGTGCTTGATCAGCTCCCCACCGCCGCCCCTGATCACGGCAGTGCCGTTGGCGGTCGACCGCTGCCGTGTGCCGAAGCGCGCGCGCGGACGGTGCGTGAGTTTGAGCGTGCATATTGCGAATCCGCGCTGCGCGCAGCTGCGGGTCAAGTCAGTCTTGCTGCGCAACTGGCTGGCATGGCAAGGGGAAACTTTGAATCGCTGGCCCAGCGGTGCGGGGTATCCGAGCCGAAAAGTTGACAGAATCCCGGCCGATACCAAACTGTCAACCGCGGGCCCGGCGTTCGGGCTCTTCACACGGATCCGGCCAATAACCGCGGCGTCGCACGCCGTGGTCGCAGGCCGCGGGTTGGCGCGACCCCGAAAAATCTTGCGCCCTCGGCACGGCGTCGTACCGTCTTGCTTACCCGGTGCCGCGCGTTCGCGGTCATCGGCACGCCCAGTCCGCCAGCGACCGCCAGTGCGGCCACTGCGGGCCGACCCGCGCAAGGAGCCTACCGTGACCGACACCAAGACCCAGACCGCGACCCGGACGACTGTGCGCACGCGCGCCGAGTTCGACCGGGCTTTGCGGCAAGCCGACCTGCCCGCCCAGGAAGAAAACGTGCTGCGCATGCGTTATGGCATCGCCGCCTCGGCCGACCATGTGCTGCACATGCGCGGCCAGGACGACCCGGCGCTGGCACAGACGCTGGCGGAAATCGAGGCGCGGGCACTTGCCGCGCTGGACACCGGCGTCGACGCCGGCAAGCGTTCTGCCATCATCGAGCGGATGCGCAAACTGTGATCGTTTCCTACGGTCGGGCCGGCCTAGGAGTTGCAGAGCATGGCAACCTCACGCGCTTTGGGGCCACTGAGCCGATGGCTGCATTTGGGCGTTGACGACCGCGACGACGGCTGGCAGAATTCTGCCCCCGCCGTGGAGTCTTCCGCGGCCGATTTATCTGACATATCAGGGCCTTACACCACAAGTCCTGATTCACGAGCGGCCGTTGGCCGCAGCAGCGAGTTGTCGCCATGGCATCGCCCACCCGAATCACTGAACGCGTCCGCAAGGCCAAGCGCACCCGCAACGGCCAGGGCCGCAAGCGCGAGCAGGCCGCCGCACAGCGCGCTGCCGCCGAGAAGAAGCTGGCCGCTGCCCTGGGCGAAGCCATCTCTCTGCCCACCATCCGCTAAGGGCCCAACCAAGAACTACTCGTTCTTTTCGGTGCCCGTTTGCTGGCTCGGTGGGTCGCAAGCTCGCGTTTTTGCAAGCCGACTCGCCGCTCCCGTGTATCCACAGCGATCGAGTAAGATTGGACAGGCTCCTAACCAACAGGTATTGCCCACCGCGGCTTTTGGCCGCGGCGTGGCACCGTTGCGCTGGGTCCTCGCGCTGGTCGCGTGCGCTGCTGTAGGCGGCGCCGCCGCCCTCATCTGGCAAGCATTTGGTTCGCGCGGGCCGCAATGGCCGCGGCCGCTGGTCGAGCTGGCTGCGGCACTCGGCGTCGCTGGCGTCAGCCTGCCGGACGACTGGACCCTCGACAAGCAGCCCCCGGAAAAGCCAGCCGTACTGAACTTGACGGCGCCTGTCGGCACGCTCGCGGAGCCGTTCGCGCGCGAAGCGGAGAACGCCGCCTGGCGCGCGTGGCGCGATGGCCGGCAGGCCCGGGCTTTGGAACTCGCCGAAAAGGCCTGGACCGCGTCGCCGATCGCTAAGCCAGAGACTTCACAGCAAGACGAGCAGCGCCGCTTGTTCGCGTTTCTGCTCGCACAGCTGCGTTGGGCCGAGGGCAAGAAGGCGTCCGCCATCGCGGCGGCGCGCATTGCCGCTGGGCACCCGGCGCTTGGGATCGCGGCACTGCGTTGGGTCGTCGCCCGCGCGGACGACGCGGGCTTGTCGTCGGTCGTGCTGGCGCTAGTCGGCGGCCGCGACGAGCCCTCGCTACGGCTTGCCCGCGCCCGGGCGCTGCGGCGCAACGGGGAGTTTCGCTCGGCACTGTCTGAACTGGAAGTCATTGGCGCACCCAAGGGCACGGCGTTGAGTCGCCGCGTGGCTATCGAGCGCATGCGCGCCCTGTCGGCCAGCGGGCAGGAAGACGCCGCGATCACGGCAGCGCGCGAATTGCTGGCCAATGGCGCCAAGCACCAGCAGGCCGAGGAGGTCGTCGACTGGCTGATCGGCGGCAGCGACAGCGTATGGCAAAAGCGCCTGGAGCGCCGGCCCAAGGACGCCGCTGCGGTCTTGGATGCGCTGGTCTTTACTGCGCAACGCCGTCGCTATGCGCGGGCGATGCCGGCCTTAGCAGCGCTGGCCGACCGCAGCGACGCGGGCGTTGGCGTACAGTGCCATGCGCGGTCGTGGCTGGCCAAGACCCACGATCGCAAGGCGGAATTCGACAAGTCGAGCGCGGCGCTGGCGGTGCTGCGCAAGCAATGCGACACCGAGCTTGCCCAAGCGGCGGTCAAAGCGCTTGTCGTTGACGAGGATCCGGTCGACAGCGCCAACCTGGCGTTTCGTATGGGCCGCGCGCTCGGGATGCAGGGCAAGGCCGAAGGTGCCGCGCAGTTGCAAGTCGCGCTTGATCTGGGCCTGGCCGGCGTGGAGGCCGACGACGCCCGCAACCTGCGTCACCTGCTGGGCAACGCCGAAGCCCGCGATGTGCTGGCCAAGCAAGGTCCTATCGCCGCGCAAGACTACGCCGAACGCGACATGATCGACGTGGCGGTGTGGCGAGTAGCGCTGCAACGCATGATCGACAAGCAGTGGTCTGCCGCCCTTGACCTGCTGGACCGGCTGGCTGCCGCTCGCGATCGCGATGCAGCGCCGACAGGCGCCACGCAGGAAGCGCGGTTTGACGACCGCGACTGGGCGATGGGCCGCGCGGACTACTTTGCTGGCCGCGCGCTGTGGGCGCTGGATCGCAAACAGGAGGCCACGCGTCGCTGGCATCAGGTCGTGCGTAGGCACCCGCTGAGCTACTACGCCCAAATGTCGCTTTCACAACTGCGCGCAGCCGGTCTGGCCGCAGATGCTGATCTCGCAGCCACCGCGAGTGCTGCCCCGGCCGGGCCTGAGCTAACGCCAGAGTTGCTGGGCGATGTGCGCGTGCAGCGGGCGCGCAAGCTGGGCCAGCTGGGTTGGCACGACGAGGCGAGCGACGAACTAGACGCCGCCGGCCTGGGGCGAGATACCGACAAAGGCCTGAAGTGGCAGCCGGGCGATCCGGGCCGGGTGTGGACCCGCGCGGCGCTCGACGACGAGGCCGGTCGGTGGACGTCATCGCACAGCGTGGGCCGGGACGTCTTGCGCGCCTACGCCACCGCATGGCCGAACGACGCCAACCGCGCGGCATGGAAGGTCGCGTATCCGCGCGGCTATCAGGCGCTGATGGATGCCGCAGCCAAGGAGT
This sequence comes from Pseudomonadota bacterium, assembly GCA_005792545.1. Lineage (GTDB taxonomy): Bacteria > Myxococcota_A > UBA9042 > UBA9042 > UBA9042 > SXRM01. The sequence continues at coordinate 9,705 of SXRM01000039.1, forward strand.
TCGGCATGCACCCATCGGTGCTGTACGCAATCTGCAGGGCTGAGAGTGGCTTTAACCCCAAAGTGGTGTCGTTTGCCGATGCGCACGGTCTGCTGCAGCTCATCGTGCCGACCGCCACGGCCATGGCCAAAGGACTCGACATTGAAGCCAACGCGGAAACACTCAAGCAGCCGCCGGTCAACGTGCGCCTTGGCGCTCGCTACCTAAAAAAGCTGTTTGATCGCTTTGAGCGCGAGCAGCAGATGGCGGCAGGCTACAACGCCGGTGGCGGGGCGGTCGGTCGCTGGCGCAAGCAGCGCGGCGACTGGCCGATGGACCTGTTTGTGGAGACCATTCCGTTTCGCGAGACCCGCGACTATGCCAAGCGTGTCTCGGCGACCATCGCCGTATACCGCAACCTCTATTACGGCGAACCTGCGTTTGCGCTTGCGCTCACGCAAAAGGCCGTGCCGTCTAGCGACGAACCTGCGACGGAGCCGTCGGGCGCGGCCAGCCCACCGCTAACACCGGCTGCGGCGCCAGTGCCAAAGGTCGAGGCCGAGGCTCTGGAGACCGCGGCTGTGGCGCCAGCGCCAGCGCCAAAATTCGTTGCTTCGCAGCCGGTGGGGCGCGCCAAAGTGACTGGTTCGCGCGTGCGAGGCGCCAAAGCGTTGGTGGCAAAGGCCGTACCCCGCACCGCGAAAAAGGTCGCTCACGCCAATTTTGGCCAGGGCAAGCCCAAAATCGCTGACCGCAAGACCCACATGGCCAAAGACAAGGCCAAAGTCAAGGTCAGAGACAAAGTCAAAGCCAAGGTCGCCGCCAACGAGCCCAAAGTCAGCAAGCGGCGCGGACGGCATTAGGTCCACCTGAATCCGAATCCGCGCGGGCGGGTCAAAGCCGTGCCGCCGGAATGCGCGGTAGCCGCGGCGGGTTGATGACCGCTGCTGGCACATTTGCCGCGCTTTCTGGCAACCTTGGTCGCGATGCCCGACGTCCCCGACAACCCGCAACACCCACAAGGCGGCGTCGAGATTGGCGCCGTACTTGCGGCGGTGGCCAGCGCACGGCGGCGCTTGTGGATCAATGCAACGCTGGCGCGGGCCATTCGGGTGGCACCGTGGGTGTTTGGGCTGGCGGCAGCGTGGGTCCTGGCCACCCGGCTGGCCTGGCTCGACGTGCAATTCGACGCAACGGGTGACGCAGCAGTGCTGGGCGCCGCCGTACTTGGCGCCTTATACGCAGTTGCGCACCGGGTTCAGGTCCTCAAGGCTGCGCGGGTGTTGGATCAGGCAGGCGCCACCCACGACGCGTTGGCGACGGCGGTTTGGTTGCACGCATCCGGCCGCGGCGATGGCTGGGCCGTTGCGCAGGCGCGGTCGGCAAATCGGACCGCCCAGGGGCTGAGGCCCGCAACGTTGGTTCCGTTGGTGTTGCTGCCGACCGGCGCAGGGCTCGCAGCGGGTCTAGCCGGTGTGCTCGTCGCGGCGGGACTTGCACCGCTGGTTGCCGTGCCGTGGCTAGACCCTGCGTCACCAGCGGTCGTCGCAGCGGCGCCCGAACTGCCGGCCGCGCCCAAAGGCTTCCGGTCTGCGCGCGATGTGCTGGGCGAAGACGCGACCAGCCTGCTTGGCGCTGACGCGGCGCTGTTGCGCGAAGTCGAAGAGCAGGTGCCCGACCGGGCGACGCGCCAGTGGCTGCGCGATTTGCGCAATGTCATCGAAGGTGTCCGCGATGGCAGCCTGGACAAGCGCGAGGCGCTGGAAAAACTGGCGGAACTCGACGCGAGCAAGCCGCAAGACGCGGAGCAGCGCGAAGCTGCCGATGCCGATGCTGCACGGGAGCCGGCAGCGGATTCGGCCGCGGCGGCGGAAGCCGAGCGCCAACGCGACCTTGCAAGCCGCCAGGCCATCTTGGACGCAGCCAAGGAGGCGCTCGACCAGGCGCCCAAGGGCGCCGACAAGGAAGACCTCAAGCAGGCCGTCGAAAAAGGCGACCTGGGCCTCGTCGCCAAGCTCATGGAGAAGCTGGCCAGCAAGGACTTGACGGCCGACGACGTCAAAAAGTGGCAAAAAACGCTAGAAAAATTCGCGGATGCGCTCAAAGACCGCAAGGTGCCCAAAGAGCTGGAGGCCCTGGCCAAGAAGGTCGAGCGGCTGCAGCAGCAGCGCAGCGAACAAGGCGGTCTGCCACCGGCGGAGCAGCGCCGGCTGCAAGACGCCCGCCATCAGCTGGAGCAGCTACGCAAGCAATTTGGCGACGTGAACGGCGCAGAACACCAACTACAACGCCTGGAGCGCCAAGCCCGCGGTGCGGCCGACGAGCTGCGGCGTCAGCAAGAAGAAGAAAGGCAAGAGCGCAAAACCGGCAAGCGCGAGGACGGCAAGCAGCAGACTGAGCGCGCGCAGCAAGCGCTGCGTGAGGCCGCGGACGAACTGCGCCGGCAAGACGAAGGCCAGAAGTCGCGGCAAGCGCAGCGCGTCGGGCAGTCGCGGCTGCGCGATGTGCGCGACGCCTTGGGGCGCAGCGGTCAACGGCAAGAGCAGTCCGGCGAGCAGGGCCAGCGGCGGCAAGCCCAAGGTGGTCAGCAAGGGCAGCAGGACCGCGGTCAACCGAAAAAGGGCGGCGACGACGACAAGCCTTGCGAGGGCGGCCAGCAGGGGC
>SXRM01000347.1 GCA_005792545.1 Pseudomonadota bacterium
GATGCGGTCGAGCCGCGGCGCGACTTCATCATTTCGCGGGCGCTCGACGTCCGCAACCTCGACGTCTAGCCGCTCACCTCAATTTCGCAAGGAGTTCAACGTGGACAGCCGCCTTCTCGCCCAATTCGACCGGGCGCTGCACAACCTGGACGCCATCCTGGCCAAGGCCGCGGCCAATGCCCATGGCCGCGGGTTTTCGCCCGACGCGTTCCTGGGCAGTCGCCTTGCACCCGACATGCTGGCGTTTCCGCGCCAGGTCCAGATTGCTTGCGATGTGGCCAAAGCGACCGCTGCCAACTTGAGCGGCGTGGCGGCGCCCAAGTTCGACGACACCGAGACCACGCTGGCCGATCTGCGCGCACGCATCGCCAAGACCCGTGATTTTCTTGCGACGGTGCCGGCCGCGGCCATCGAAGCCTGTCCGGCCGACAGGGACGTGGCGGTGCCATTTCCGCCGGGCAAGAAGCTGAGCGCTGAGGCCTACTTGTACCAGCGACAGCTCGGCAACTTCTATTTCCACCTCACCACGACCTATGCGCTGTTGCGCGCACAGGGCGTGCCGTTGGGCAAGGCCGACTTCCTGGGCGAATTGCCGTACCAAGACGCCAATACAGGATCGCAATGACCCGTGGCCATCGCGATTGCTGTTCCTGCTTGTTGCGTGGGTCGCAAACTCGCAGCTTTGCAAGCCGACTCGTCGCTCCGCGGTTATCCAAGGTTCTGATCTCAACTCAAGGCGATGCTGTATAGACGCGTCAGGCTTCAGCGACGCGCACGCGCCCGCAGGACCATTTGGACCTTGCGGTCATAGACCCCTGCCTCCAAGCCCGCAGGGTAGCTGTGCGGGTTGGTCAAGCGCCGCTGGGACTCGTGGAGCGCTTGCACTTGCATTCGCGCATGCGCCGCGACGTCTGGCAGTGCAACAGCCGGCGCGCACCGCTGACCTTGGCGCATCACCGGCCGCACCAGGTCGTGATGGGTCAGGTCCGGCTCCTTGAACGCACGACGGCGGGTCGCGTCCGCCGGATCTACGGCCTCCCAGGTCGTCGGCTCGGGTTGGGTCTCGTCCCACAGCACATCGCCGACGAGCTTGCCGTGGCGCGAGAAGCGGCGCACCTGCAGAATGCCGGGATTGCTGGTCTTGACTGCCTGTTCGCTCAGCTTGACCTTGGTCTTCCACGGTTGGCTCGCGTCCGCGCGCAACGCCGCCAGCTTGTAGACGCCGCCCAACGCCGCTTGGCTGCCGCCCGTGACCAGCTGCGTACCAACGCCCCACACCGCTATCTGGCTGCACTGGTGCTGCAGGCTCTCGATGAGGTTTTCGTCCAGGTCGTTACTGGCGACAATCGACGCGTCCGTAAACCCTGCGGCGTCCAAGAGCTTACGCGCCTTCTGGCCAAGGTAGGCCAGGTCGCCCGAGTCTAGCCGCACGCCGACCATGCGCTTGCCCATCGCGCGCAAGCGCTGGCCAACCTCAATGGCGTTGCGCACGCCTTGTACGGTGTCGTAGGTATCGACCAGGAACACGCAGTTGCCCGGCATGGCGGCGGCGTAGGCCTCGAAGGCTTCGGGTTCGCTGTCGAAACTCATCACCCAGCTGTGGGCGTGGGTGCCGCGAACCGGGATGCCATGGATCTTGCCCGCCAGCACGTTGCTGGTCGCCGTCGCTCCGCCAATGAAGGCCGCACGCGAAGCCGACAGCGCGCCGTCGATGCCTTGGGCCCGTCGCAGGCCGAACTCCAATATCGGCTGACCCTGCGCCGCAAACGCTACGCGCGCCGCTTTGGTGGCAATCAGCGTCTGAAAGTTGAGCAGGTTGAGCAGCGGCGTCTCGACCAGCGCCGCCATCCACAGCGGGCCTTGCACGCGCAAAAGCGGTTGATGGGCAAACACGACGCTGCCCTCAGCGATGGCGTGCACGTCGCAGTCGAAGTGAGTCTCGCCGAGTGCCTGCAAGAACGCCGGCTTGAACAGCGCGTCGCCGTTGGGGTCGCGCACTTGCGCCAGGTAGTCGAGGTCGCTGTGGTCGAATCGGTAGTTCTCGAGGAATTGCAGCGCCGGTTCGAGGCCAGCGGCAAGGGCGAAGCGGCTACCGAACGGGGGCCTGCGAAAGAACAGGTGGAACACGGCCTCGTGGCGGTGCATGCCGGCGTGCCACCAGCCTTGGGCCATGGTCAGCTGGTAGAGGTCGGTGAGCAGGGCCAGCGACGGCTGGTATAGGGCGGAAAGCGGCATGCGGGCCTCCGAGGCATCGGGAGGCTGAGTTTGGCGCGCAGGGCTTGTTCACGCAATGCCTTGTCGGCCCCGCCAACCGACTGCGGCGCTGCGGAATCAATCCGCCTCCCCCGGTGCCCGACGCTGCACCACATCGTAAAGCAGCGCCCCGGCCCTTGGGTAGCGACTGCTGGCGATGGGTGGTTTGCCAGGCCAGAAGTACACCAAATCGTACCGGGAGAAGGCGGCGCACACGCTCAACTGCAAGGCATTGGCTTTGCTTTCGGCAGCGTCGAGCACCGCTTGCCGCCGGGCCGGCGTCAGCGGCTCGCCCGCATCAGGGTCGGGGTCGAGTACGCCAAACACGGCACCGTCGCCATCGCCCAAATGCAGGGGATCGAGCGTGAAATGGACTGCGCGGACCGCGTAGATTGCGGCGATGTAGCGCACCGCCAACTGCGGAAACCCGCCGGCAACGCGGCAGGGCAGCAGCGCTTCGGCAGCGCGGTCGAGTGCAGCGAGGGTTTTCTTGCGGCGTCTGGATGGCATCGGGGGCTCCTTTGTCGTCAAAACGATACGGTGCACGGGCGTCCAAGCAGGCCACGTGACTCACCCCTCCGCAACCTCGCGCACCACCGCGGACTCTTCCACGCCGCCAGCGGCATGCAGTTCATCGCGCGCAGCCCGCTCCAGCAACGTCTGAGTGAGTTGCCCGTCCCCATTGGCCGCCCGCAGCGCCGCCTTGAACACCGCGTTGCGAATGTGGCCGCCGCTCAGCGCGAACTTGCGTCCCAGCCGTACGGTGTCGATGCCATCCGCGCCGGGCACGGTCGCCGGCAGCAAGCCCTGCCAGATCCGCGCACGCAGACCGGCATCCGGCATCGTGAACTGCACATGCCAGCCGAGCCGACGCGCCAGCGCCTTGTCGAGCACTTGCGGCCGGTTGGTGGCGAGCAGCACCACGCCGTCGTGGCGCTCGAGCAGGCCGAGCAGCACCGTCACCATCGACACATCGTGGCGCTGCTGAGCATCGCCGCGGTCGGTCACCAGTGCATCGCATTCGTCGACCAGCAGCACGGCGCCTTCAGACTTCGCAGCGTCGAAAAGGTCCTTGAGGCGATTCTCGGTGCCACCTACCCACTTGGACAGCAGCGCCGGCAGCTGCGCCACCAAAAGTGGCCGGCACAGCTCATTGGCGATGGCCTCCGCGCACAGCGTCTTGCCCGTGCCCGGAGGCCCGGACAGCAACGCCGCCACCCCCTTGCCTGCGGTCAGATGCGCGCCGATGCCCCAGCGTTCGAGAATCGTGCGGCGATTGCGGGCCGCGGCAACGATTTCCTCCACCGTGTCTTGCAATTCGGGCGGCAGCACCACCTCTGCCAACCGCACCTTGGGCTGCACCAGCGGGTGGAGGCGCGTGTCGCTGTCGATGCGCTTGCACTGGTCCCGGGCCGCGCGTTCCAGCATCGCCATAGTCAGCCGGGGCGGCTCGAGACCGGTGTGCACGGCGTCCGCGACCGCCATCAGCACCGCGTTCTTGATGTAGCCACCGGCAAGCTCAAAGCGGTCCGCCAGCGCGTCGAGGTCGACATCGGCGTCGAGCGGCGTTTGCGGCGGCAAGTGGCGCTGCCAGATCTCCTTGCGCGCCTGCTTGTCGGGGTCGGCGAATTCGACCTTGACCAGGATCCGGCGCTCCAACGCTTCGTCCAGCGCCTGCGGCAGGTTGGTCGCCAGGATCGCCACGCCCTCAAAGCGCTCCAGTTCGGTCAGCAGCACGGTCATCAGCGAGTTGCCCGCGCGGCGCGAGCCGAACAACACCTCGCACTCGTCAAAAAACAGCAGGGCATTGTGCAGCCGCGCCTCGCGAAACAGGCCAGGCAGAAACTGGTCGGCCTGGTTGCTTTGCACGAAAGTCGGAATGTCGACGTTGAGCACGCGCTTGCCCAAATGGTGCGCAACGCCGTGAGCGGTCAGCGTCTTGCCGGTGCCGGGCTTGCCGTAGAAAAGCATCAGCATGCCCTTGCCGTAGGTGATGACGTCGTCCAGGCCCCAGCTGTGACGCGTCTGCAAGTACTGGGCGTGGTTGTCAACCACCGACACGATGCGCCGGCGGTCGTCGGCCGGCAGCACTACGCAGTCCATGCGCGCGCGCGGCGCCTCCAGCGAGCTGAACTCGGCAAACTCGGCGTCGAGGTCCGGCTTACCGGCCAGGAACGCAAAGGTCTGCGGAGTGCAGTTGAGCGAGGCCGTCAGCAATTGTTCCGGCGTTGACCAGCGGCGGTTCATGTCCAGCCGCAGCAACTGGTTCGCCACCAGCGGCGCTTGCGGCCCGAAACAGGCGCGCCGGCCCACCCGCTCGATCCACGGCAGTTCGCAGAAGTTGAACAGGTTCTCGACCGACAGCGAACCGTGGCCGTTGGGCGACACCAGCTCCCACAAGTCGTCGAACTCCACCGAAAACCCGCTTGCCGTCGCCAGCAGGACCGCCGTCGCTTCAAACGCGTCGAGGTGGTAGAGATCCTGCAACTGATCGAGCGGCAGGGGTTGCCCTTGCTTGCGGTGCAACGCGCGCCGGGCGTCGATGGCCTGGCGCAGCTTGGTCTCTTGGCGGTGCAGGCTGCGTCGCAACTGCGGCGTCGGCGGCTCCTCGTCATCGCGGCGCTGCCAATCGCTGCGCTGGGAACCACCCGTAGCCAGCAGGTTGTCGACGTGGATGCGCTGCGCCCGCAGCCGCACCCAGTGCAGCTCGGCTTCGACGTGGTGCAGGGGCGAAGCGAACGGCTGGTCGGTGGCCAACCAATCGTGGGCAGACGTCAGCGCGCTGGCGTTCATCAGGCGCTGGCGGTTTTGCTGGGCAATCTTGTGGCGACTCATGTTCGGACTCCTTTGGTTGCGCAAGGGCGGCAGTGCCACTTGCTACTGGTAATACGACGCGATGGGCGCAAACTAAACCGAGGCGCGCACCTGATGCGACAAATTATGTCGCGTTACGTTCGGCAGCGGCACGACAATTTCCTCGCCAAAGCGGGGCCGAGGCCCCCGTTCGCCGTAGGCGTCGGGAAGCACCAGCCAAAGGACCGGAAAATCCGGCCCTTGCCGAGGCAGCGCAGTGCGCAGGTCGGTGCAGCACACCAGCAGCGCCGGACGCAGCCCCCGTTGGGCGATCCACTCAAAAACCGGGCGGTGATCGGTGCCACCGCCGCCGCGCAGCTTGCCGCGCGCCAGGAAGGCCCGCAGTTCACCCGGAGCGACCACGTCGTGGATCTTGGCGTCAGCGGTCACGACCCACAGATCCGAAAACGTCTGCTCGAGCACGGCAAGTTCGGCCGCCACGGCGAGCAGTTGGTCTTGTGCCATGGAACCGGAGGTATCGACGGCCACGACCACGCAGCCGTCGTGCTCACGCACCGCGCCGGCCACCAGCACGTCTTCGGCCAGCCAACGCCGGTGCGGCCGCGCCCAGCTGCGCTCGTTGGCCGCACCAAGTTCCAGCAAGTAGCGCTGGAGCAGCGCTTGCCAAGGCACCCGCGGCAGGTCAAGTTCGTACAGTCGCCGGTCGATACCAAGCGGCAGCACGGCGTGGCGGTCGTCTTGGCGCGCTCGCTCCACCGCGCCTTTCAGCCGCTGAATGGCCTCGTCACGCTCAAGGGTCAGCCGGTCTTGCGGCCCCTGTGGTTCGACGTGCAGGTCGATGCCACCGCCATGGTCAGCGTCAGCCTGCAGGGCCTCACCGAACTCGTCGTACACCTTTGCCGGACTGCCACCGCCGTCCACAGGCTGGAGCTTGAGCAACTTGTCGTAGATGGCCTCGGCCGCCAGGTGGTCAAACCGCGGATCGAAAAGTGGGGCGCAGTTGCCGAGCCCCTCTATCTCGCGGCTGGGCGACCGCCAGGCCGGCTTGTCCGGCTCGCTTCGCAGTGGCATGTGCGCGACCTGGCGGTTGATGGCGTAGTCCGTCGCCTGGTTCCACAGCCGGCGGTCGCGGCCTTGTTCTCGGCCCAGGGTGTCGAGCACGATGTGACACAACTCGTGCATCAGCACGAAGCCCAGCTCCTGGCGGTCGAGTTGCTGCAGTGGCCGCGGGTTGAGCCAGATGCGTTCGCAGCCGTCGGTCGCAGCCAACGTTGGCAGCTCAGGGGCCCAAATCAAGCGCACACCGGCCAGGATGTGGCCCCAAAACGGATACCGCCACAGCAATTCGAACTTGAGGTCGGCGATGCGCTCGGTCAGGCCAGCGGGGATCGCGATGGGCTTGGGCCTACCCATGGCGAGCCTCCAAGAGCCTGAGTTGCTGGGCCGACAGCGCCCGTGCGACTTTCCTGAACGCGGGGCGCAGCGCCAGACCCTTGCGGACGGCTTCAGGCAGCATTTGCAGCACCAGCACCGCATGCTCGGGGTCGATGCCTTTGGCGCACAGCATTTCCGCGGTGCGGTCCAACCACAGCGGCGCAACCTCTTCCGCAGTGGCCAGCCGCTCCGCAACTGCCCGCAACAAAGCCAGCTTGATGGACGGCTCGGCGAGCGCGCCCTTGGCAAAGCTGGGCTGCTTGCCGCCGTCCAGAATCGCCAGCGGATCGGCATGCACCGCGACCCTTTGCCACTCCAAGAACTGCTCGGCAGCCGTCGCCCCGACACAGGCCGTCAGCAACGCACCGTGCGCCGCCTTCGGGGCCTTCGGCAACAGCCGCGCCGCCTGCGCCCAACTGCGTGGGGTGGGAAACGCGTCTTCGCCGGTGTTGCGGTACAGGTACTGGCCGTTTCGGCCGCCCATCGCTGCCATGTAGCGACAGATTGGCTCGTGCAAGCCCTGGTTGCGCGCCCACAGCAGCCAGTCGGCGACGTCGACCCGCAGGCGAAAGTGCATGAAACGGTTGTTGAGCGCGGTGGACAGCGGCGTGGCCAGCGCGCGGTCTTCGTCCAGGTTGCCGGCAGCCAACACCCGCGAGTCGCGGTGAAAGTGCAGCGGCCCGACCCGCCGCTCCAGCACCATCTGGTAGGCGGCAGCCTGGTGCAACCGCGTCACGGCGGCGTTGATTTCGTCCAGGAACAGCAGCATGGGCCTGGCAGCCAATTGCACGGCCCAGTCGGGCGGCAGCAGCTGCAGGGCCGTGCGCTCGGGGTTGGGCACATAGACACCGGCCAACTCCGCAGGGTCCTTTTGGGCCAGGCGCACATCGAGCAGCGGCAGGCCGAGCTTGTGGGCCAACTCGACCGCCAGCGCCGACTTGCCCACGCCAGGATGGCCGCGCAGCAGCACCGGCGCATCGGCGCGCAGTGTTGCTTCCAGTAGGGGCAGCAGTTGCTGATAGCTGTGGCCGAACTGGGCGGCGCGTTGCAGGCTGGTGGCAGTCATGGGTTGCTCCGAACTGGGGTGAGAGGTGGACGCGGCGGCGGCGTGGATGCCAACACCCGCGCCAGCATCGCGGTGGCTCGCCGGTCGCGCATCAGCGCCGCCAGACCGTGCGCGCAAGCCTCGTGGTCGCGGTTGCGGCCGATTTGCTGACAGGAGCACCACGGACCCGCGCCATCGCGAACGTCGTAAGTCACCGAACAGACTGGCGCGCTGCCGCGCTCGGCAAAGGTGACGATGGTGCCGTCGCCGAACAGGTCGGCGGACTTGATGCGCGCGACCGCCAGCAAGAACTGCGCCTGGTGAACGCGCACCGCCCAATCTTCGGGCACCGCTTGCGGCGTCAGGCGGTTCTGGCGCGGCGGGCGCACGACAGTCAAGGCCTCGATGGGCGTCTCACCTGGCAGCCACAGCGGCGCGGCGGCGGGCGGCACGATGCGGGTGCCGTCGATGTAGACGGGGTCCATGCGGCAGCGCGCGGTCAGGAACGGCAGCCACTGGTCGGGGTGCAGCCGGATCTGGCGGTCGCCGCTGGCCAGAACCAGCTGCCGCGGCGAGACACTGGCCACGCGCCAGCGCCATTGCTCCGGGCAAAAGCCACCGGTGAGGATCATGCGCTCGCGCGGGTCGGGTGCGGCGATGGGTGGGTCGTGTTCCATGGTGTTCCTTGCCGGCTTCGGCGCTGTCGGTTGCTACTACGCGGCTGGCGAGGAATGTCATCGTCGCCGCCCGTGCCCTACCAGTGGCGATGCCGGATCAAGCAGGGACAGCGTAGCCGGCTCGGCGGTCGCCACAAGGGGCGACTGGTCGCCTAGCGACAGCTGGTGTCGCGTGTGGTGCGGGCGAGGCTTGCGTGCGCGGCGGGTGCGCGGCATTTGGATTGGGCAAGCTGCGGCTATGGCCCGAGCGCGCATCGAAGTGCAACAAGCCGTTGCTGAGTAGGAGGTGCACCATGGGTGAAAAGACGCGGCCGCCGCCGGGCAATCGCAACCGCATCGTCACCGAAGGCTTCAGCAACTCGGAGTCGGAGAAGCGCTACCGGCTGATGTGGGCCGGCGAAGCCGCGGTGCTGGCGCTGTACGAAACCGGCAACCAGTGCGGCGGGTGTACCTTCTACGCCGTATTCGACAGCGATTGGGGGCTGTGCTGCAACGCGCGGTCGAGGCACCACACCGAGACGGTGTTTGAGCACTTCACTTGTGCCAATACGGACCAGGAGAGCTGGGGGGCGCATCGCTTTCAAGCGCGCGAAAGCCGCCTTGCGGACCGCAATCTGGACGAACTGCCGGTGATGACGCCGCGCGGCTGGCACAAGGCGCGCCGGTCGGGCCGGCGAGGAGGGCGCGATGGCGATCCTGATTCGTGATGTGCCGCGGGGCTACGTCTGTGGCTTTTTCACCGAGAAGCGGCGGTGGATGAACCTGACGCAGATGCGACGTTTCCAAAGCCCCGCGGCCCAAAGGTCAGCGAATGGCCGATTGCCGACTGGCTGTGGGCCGATTGAGGAGCGAGCATGACCCATCTACCAGACAGTCGCGCGTTCTGGCGCGGCATACCGCGGCGATCGCGACGGCGGCGGCAGCGCCCGCTGAACGCAGCAGAGCTGGCGACGATTGCGGACCTGAACTCCGAGTTGTTGAAGTGTGAGCAGCGGGTGCGGGTTGAAGCCGAGACTTTGCGCCAAGCTTTCGAGGCGCGCTTGGCGGCCGGCGATGCCACGCTCACGGACTTCGAACTGGACGTTCGCGTCACCTTCCACCTGCGGCAGGGCGATCTCCGCTTTGACGCCGACGACGACAACATCCTGATGGCGCTGGCGACTTCGCTGCGGCGTGAAAATGAGCATCGCCGGGAAACGCCGGTGCTGGTGTCCAACGAGGTGCAGCAGGCGCTCAGTGACGCCCAGGTCTCGGAACTGTTGTTCTCGCTGCTGGAATACGCGCAGTTTGCACCGGCCGACCTCTGCCGAATTGGCAGCGTCTGGACCGACGTGGTGGCGACGGCGCAACGGTGCACGCCGCTGACGTTCGACTGCGGCCTGCTGGCGCGGGTGGCGGGGCAAGCGCGGGTCAAAGCGCAGAAGGCGGCGCCGCCGGAGTTTGCGTTCGGCGAAATCGTGCGGGTGCAGGCACATGGCTACGCCGAGTTCGGGATTGTCGAGGACTACTCCGTCGATGAGCCAGAGCAACCGTACCTCATTGGCTTGCTGAGTGACACGTATCCACTGGACCACGCGCACACGGCGGCTGCGGACCTGCGGCGGCCAGATGCGCCGCTGGATGATGAGTTGGTGCGCAAGCTGCGGCGGCGGTGGCTGTATGGTGGGCGCAATTTGCCGGCCGAGCGGTGTGAGGTCTGCGGGGCAGTGGTGGGCTGGTGCGATGCCAACGATGGGATGCACCAGTTGTTTCGAAAGTACAAGGTGGTGGCCAAGGACTTTCCGTGGCTGCCGGAGGCGCTGGTCGGGGAACTGGATGTGGCGCTGGCTGAGGCGAGGCGGGGCAAGGGCGACGGGGAGCTTGGTGCGGGTTGGGGTGCGGGCGGGGCGGGTTTGGGTTTTGACTGGCGGGGGTTCGGCAATGCGTGGATACTCTGCGGGTCCGGTTCGCAGACGCGATTGGGCATTGAGCCAGCAGGGACTTGTCGGCAGGAAAGGGAGCAATGATGGTGCGATTTTCTGAAGCCACCGTGGCACAAGTATTTCGCGTGAACCTGGACAATGCGATCGCGGCCCTGTGCACGCTGCCGTTCGCGGACGGCATGCCCCCGACGTGCCAGGGACTCAGCGGGTGGGTCTTTGAAGCAACGATTCGCGCCTGTCTCGCAGAGGAACTGGCTGGAGTGGTGGAAGACTTTCCACTCCATGTTCGGCCGCAAGTCACGTTGAAGGGTCGCGCAAAAGCGGATCTCGTTGTCGGCCGCACGGTGATTGAACTCAAGGCCGGCGGCCTGTTCGGTCCCCCCAACAAGTACCTGGAATACGTTGAATATGCGCGCAAGATTCCCAAGTCGGGCTAGGGAACGTATGTCTACTTGACGCTCCAGGAGAGTCATAGGCCGTACGCAGACGGTATCACGTCGATTTTCGGCGACCGCGCGTATTTTCTGGACAGGCCCCGCGAGTGGCAGCGTTTTGTCGTTGGCGTTTGCAGCGATAACGCCTGGCAGGCGCCATAGCTCGGCGGCACCCGCAGCAGCGAGCGCAGGAAGCCGGTGTGCAAGGCCAAGGCCACGGGCTCAGTCCTTGCCGGCGCCTACAGGTGCAGGGCCGGCGCGTCGCGGCCTGCAATCCTAAACAGAATCGCCTTGAGGTGAGATCAAACCTGCCGCAAGGAAGGAGCGACGAGTCGGCTTGCAAAGCCGCGAGTTTGCGACCCACTGAGCAAGCAAGAACAGCAATCGCCGATGACCTCGGGTCATCGCGATCCTGTATAGCGTCCAAAGAGCGGTCCGCACTCATGCTGCCGTGCTGTCCGGCAGCGGCAACTGAAACCGGCCTTCGACAATGCCGCGAACGGTCAAGTCTTCGTCGAGTTCTTCCCACCGCAGCGCAGCGCCCTACAGACGCAGTACGACGCGCGCCAGCTGTTCATCGCTGGCGGCGCGCAACGGGCGAAGGCGGTCGGCCGGAAAGCCGCTTGCCACGCTACCGCTGCACGGCGACTGGCCTGGCGCTGTTGCACGACCAGCTTGCGCCGGTGCCCAGGCGATAAGCCTCATCCATCCCCCCGCCGCATCGCCGCTGCGCCAAACACCCGCCACAGCTCGTCGCCCTGCGCCACCGTCAGGTGCCCAGCCTCCACCGCCCACGCCACCAACGCGGCCTTGCTGCTAGCGTTGACGAGTTCCGGCCGCCCGTCCACCAGCGCTGCCATCTCGACCCTGTGTAGCAGCGAACGTGCATCGTCGCGCTCCAGCCGCATGGACGCCTCCAACATCACGCGGTCGTGTTGCTGCAACAAGCCAAAGCGTTCGGCCCATGTCAGCACGGCGGGCCACAAGTCGGGGTCGCCGCGCCACTCCGCCAGCAGCCGTGTATGCATCGGCAGGCGCAGTTCGGCCTCGGCCTCGTCGCCGTGCCAGGCCGGCGGATCGGCAGGGTCATGCCACTGGCCGTCGGGCCAGTCGGGCAGTTCGGGCGCACCATCGCGCGCAGCCTCAGCGGTGGCAAAGGCAGCATCCGGGTCGCACTCCATGTGGCCCTGCAGGACCCACAGCAGTTCCCGCTCGGCATCGGCGATGGCCTTGGCGGCGGCGCGGGTTTGTTCGAGGGCTTGGTGCAGGCGCCTCGAAATGGCGGCGAGGCGTGCAGTCTGTTCGCGATTCATGGTTGGAGGTCTTCGCGGCGCGGGCTTGCGCCGACCTCCATACGGTTCTGACGGAAAAAGTAAACCTGACGCTGCCGTGGTTCACCCCCGCGCCAAAAACTTCGCCCGCACCGCACTCGCCTCACCCACCTTCCACTCCACCGCGCCCTTCTTGACCTCTTCCTCGTTGGGCAAGAAGGTCACCGGCTTGTCCATCTCAATCGGAAACCGCAGGCTCACCACCGCCTTGTTGCTCGACGTCTCCGCCACTTTGCGCCCGTCTTTGACGATGAGCCACTCGCCGTCTAGCAGCGCCACCGCCAGGTCCATGCCCTGCACAGCCTCCCAAACCGCACGGTACTGTTTGGTCCGCTTGTCTTTGGGGTCGAGTTGGGTCAGGAACGCCGCCACCTCATCCGCGCTTGCGGCCGGCGGTAGCTGCAGCGGCGCATCCACCGGCAGGCCTTGCAGTTCGTCCTGCACCCGCAACGCCAAGCGGTTCGCGAGGTTTCTCAGCTTTGCCTCGGCCGCCAGCGCCTGATCGACCAGGCCGTCGAGTCCCTCTTGCAGGTTTTTCTGGACGCGCCGAATCTGCTCGCGAAACTTGCCCACATCGGTTGCGGTCGTATCCAGCTCGGCGATGTCGTCTTTGAGCCGCGCCCAGGCCTGTTCGATGGCATCGCCGCGCAACCGCTTCTCTGCCAGGCGCTCAAACTGCATAAGCGCCTTAAGCAAGGTCGCACCCCAGTACAGCCGCACCCCTTCCGGATCGGCGGAGGGAATGAAAAGCGCCAGGTAATCGCCGGTCGCCTCCAGGTGAAACGGCCCGCTGATGCCCGTCAGCCGACTGCCTAGCGACACCATCAGCCCGTAGCGTTGGCGTTGTTCGCGCAGGTCCTTGCGGAACTTCTCCAATTCCGCCGATGGCACGTCGTTGTTGTAGAGCTTGACCTCGATGAGCGCCTCGGCCTGCGCGCCGCCGAGGTCGAACACCGCTTTGATGTCGGCCTGGTGGCCCTGGTCTGAAATCGCGCTGAAGGTGTCGTTGGGAAAGCTCTGCTGCAGCTGGCTCGCCACCATGTGCTCACCCAGCTTGCCCAGCTTTTGGGACTTCTCCGCGCCGGTCAGCATGGACTGCAGGCGGCCGTCCAGTTGACTCATGCGGTCGAGCACCGGCCGGAACATGCGCTGCATCGAATCGTCGCTGGCGCTGGCCTCGATGAAGGTCAGCACCTGATGCCCGGTCGCCAGAGTCTGCTCGACGCGTGAAGCAAGCTGATCGGCGGGCAGCGAGGCCAGCCAGGCCACCAATTCGGGGCGGGTAATGGCGACTTGGAGGTCAAAGGCGTCTTGGGGCAGCATTGCGTCCGTCATGGCGTCCTCGCGGTGGCTTGGGCGGAGCGTATGCCTACGCGGTTGGACGGTCAAGCTGGCGCGGCTCTCGCTCAACCACGCAGACAGCCGGGCCTGGAAAAAGCGGTCAACAACGCCCCGCCTTTTTCACATGGCCCCGCCCGCAAGCCCCAGCTAGACTGCCCGCCTCTGGAGGGCCTCGACCATAGCTGGATACGATAACCTGCGGCGCGCGGTGGCTATTTTTGGCATCCTGATTGCGGGGTAGGAGTGTGGTGCGCAGAACGAGTCTATGCAACTGCAGCGGCACCGATGAGGGTGCATTTCGCCGCGGATGATGCAGTCAACTGCCTCGAGCGACGGCGACGGTTCGCCGACGCTATCGGCGCCGTGTACAGACACCCGCGCCGATTACCTGTCGAATTCCTCGCTTCATCACCACGGTTTGAGCTTGCTTCATGCCTTGCTGACGCCGTCGGCCACCGTTGACCGTGCTACCCGGGCTCCGCGACCGAGCTCGCTCCACTGACTGCCTGCGGCCTCGCCGACGGCCGACGTGGCTTGCCGCAAGCCGCGGCCGAGTTCGCCAGCCTGATAGCCGACGCCTGCTTCGACGGTTGACCAACCCTGACGCACACCGCGGCTGAGTTCCCCGGCCTGATTGCCGACGCCTGCTTTGGCGATTGACCAACCCTGGCGCAAACCGCGGCCGAGTTCGTCGGCTTGACCGCTCACACCTGACCAAGCCTGGCGAGCACTGCGGCCAAACTCGCCGACCTGGTTGCCGACGCCGTCGGCGATGCTGGACCAGGCTTGCCAAGCGCCACGGCCTAGGTCGTCGCATTGTGCGCCAGCGTCTGCCTGTCGCTGGCGTGCCTCATGACCGAATTCGCCGATTTGATTGCCAACGCCGCCAACAACGCTTGACTTCAGTTGGCGGCCGGTCCGGCCGAATTCTCCAAGATGCCCGCCGACAGTGGAGCTCGCTTGGCGCAGGGTGCGGTCAAGTTCGCTGACCTGGCCGTTCGCGTCGGATTTCAATCGCCGCCCGCTGCGGCCGAATTCTCCAGCCTGGAGACCGACCCCGTCGCTGACACCTGACCTGATCTGGCGTCCCGTCCGGTTGAACTCGGCGTTGTGATAGTGAAAGCCATCGGTCAGCGTCGCTTTTGCTTGCCTTGCGCCGCGGCCAACCTCGCCTAGCTGATTCGACACGGCGTCGCCGATCATCGACGCGCCCAGGCGAGTATTGCGGCTGAGGTCGCCAAATTGCTCGCGGCGAGCGCGCTCTTGGCGTTCGGTATCCCGGCATCATTGACGCCAATTTGTGGTGTTTGTTTCGCATTGACCCTTCCACCTGCGCCAGCTACACTGGCCGCCTCTGGAGGGCTCGACCATGGCTGGTTTCGATAACCTGCGCCGCGTGGTAGCAATTTTCGGCATCCTGGCGGCGCTCGCAGCCTGCGACGACGACCAACTGCAGGTCGCCGGCAACGCGCTCAGCGACGCGGCTAGCGCGGATGCCAAGCTCGACGGCCTGCAGCTGGCCGACGGCGCGCAAATCGACGCAGCGCAGGCCGACCTTGGCGCAGACGGCGGGCCAGTTGAGGTTGCTCCGCTGGACGTCATCCCCGGCGACGCCGCGGACAGCGAGGACGGAAACGCCCAGGCCGCGGACGCGACGGACGCCGATGACACCGCGGACCTGCCGGACGCCGATGACACTGGCGACAGCCAGGACGCGGACGGTGACGACGCCGAAACTGTGAACACGACCGAGCTGGGCCCATTGCCCGACCTGCCCATCATCGGCGATGGCGACGCTGTCGCTACGGACGTTGACCCGGCTGACGTCCTGCCGGTGGGCGACGCCGAAGACTCGTTGGACAGCGCTGCCAACGACGCGGACGACGTGGCAGTGACCGACACCGCAGACACAGCGGTGAACCTTGACGTCAGCCCGGCCGATGCTGAGCAGGAAGTCGCGGCCGACGCAGTCGCGGATACCCTTGCGGAAACCGCGCCGGTGGACGCCCTCGAACCTGCGGACACGGCGGCAGAGACAGCCGCAGATGTCGCGGCCGACGCGGCGCCAGAGACCGTCGCCGATGTTGTCGTTGATGTCGTTGTCGACGTCCCATTGGCAGATGCCCCGGTCGACACGGCTGCCGATGCGGGCAACGACGCAGGCGTCGAACCCGAGCCTGACACTGCACCTGACACAGTGCCGGAGACTGCGCCTGACACTGTGCCTGACACTGCGCCTGACACTGCGCCTGACACCGTCGCCGACCCTGGTCCAGATGCCTCCGCGGAGACTGGCCCGGACAGCACCAGCGACGCTGCCGTAGATGCATTGGCGGACACCGCGCCAGATACCGCCGCCGAAACGGCCCAAGACGCGGCAGCAGAAGTCGCCGCCGAGACCGTCGAGGACGCGACGCCGGATGTCCCCGCCGACACCGGCCCGCCGGTCTGCGCTGTGCCCTGCGACGACAAGAACGCTTGCACCACCGACGCGTGCGTCAATGGCCAGTGCCAGCTGACCGCGGTCGCTGACGCTACCCCGTGCGGCCCCGGCCTGGCGTGCAGTGCAGGTCAGTGCAAGCAGATGGTCAGCAAGCCCTTGCGCATCGCCGCCGGGCAATTCCACACCTGCGGCATCGCGGGCGGCAAGCTGCGCTGTTGGGGCGGCGGCCAGTTTGGCCAGTTGGGCAACGGCGCCACCCTGAACAGCAACGTGCCGGTGGACGTCGCACTGCCCGCCGAACCCATAGACGTTGGCGCCGGCGACCGCCACAGCTGCGCGGTCCTGACCGACGGCAAGGTCGCGTGCTGGGGTGCCAACCACGTTGGACAACTCGGCGACGGCACCACCAATGCGAGCAGCAAGCCTGTTGTCGTCGGCGGCCTGGATGGCGCAGTCACGGTCGCTTGCGGCAATCACTTTGCGTGCGCGCTACGCAACGACGCCAGCGTGTGGTGCTGGGGTCAGGGCAGCAGCGGCGAGATCGGCATGCCGACGGTGCCGTTCAGCGCCAAGCCGGTGGCGATTGTCGAAGGTGGCCCGGCCATGGCGGTGGTTGCGGGCGGCACCTTTGCCTGTTCGGTGCGCACCGACGGCTATGCGCGTTGCTGGGGCACCAATGTGCAGGGGCTGGGCTCGCCGTGGTCGGCCAATACGGTGGCGCCGCTGCGGGTGGTCAACGCGCCTGCGCTGGCGGGCCTGGGCGCCGGGCGGCAGCACGCTTGCGTCAACGACCGGTTTGGCCGGATGCGGTGTTTCGGGCAGGGCAACCTCGGCCAGCTGGGGCATGGTGCTAACGACAACAGCAAGTTGCCCACGCCGATACTGGCCATGCCTGGCGCGGTGCCGGTGTTGATGGTTTCTGGTGGCCAGAACCACACCTGTGCGGTGTTGACCACTGGCGCAGTCGCGTGCTTTGGCTATAACGGTCAAGGCCAACTTGGCGATGGCACGGCGACCAACCGCAACAAGCCGACCCCGGTAGCTGGGCTGCTGTCCAAGGCGGTGGCCGTCGCGGGTGGCGACCACCACAGCTGCGCGATGTTAGCCGATGGCAACGTGGCGTGCTGGGGTAGTGGCAACCAGGGCCAGCTCGGCAACGGCGCCAACACCGACCAGAACAAGCCCGTGGCGGTCAAGGGAGCGGTGCTCGGCAACGTCGGCGCCAACTGCACGGGCGACACGCAATGCACCAGCGGCGACCCGTGCCAGACCCCAACTTGCGCGGGCGGCAAGTGCAGCGTGACTGCCGCGACCGATGGCAGCGCCTGCGACGACGGCAGCCTGTGCAGCTTGTTCGACGCTTGCGCCAAGGGCGTCTGCGCCGGCACCGCCAAGCTGTGCGGCGACGGCAACGTGTGCACGACGGACGTGTGCGCGGCGCAGTCCGGCCGCTGTGGCCTCGCAGCGGTCGCCGGATCCGCCGCGTGCGGGCAAGGCAAAGTCTGCTCGTACGGCACCTGCGCCGACAAGCGCCTGCGCTGGGCTGAGCGGCTGACCGCCGGCGACACCCACAGTTGTGCGCTGCTCTCGACGGGTCAAGTCGCCTGCTGGGGCGCCAACCAGTTCGGCGAGTTGGGCGTGGGCGACAAATTGGCGCGGCCGTTCGCGGTGATGGCTGCCGACCTCAAAGACGCCACGGCAGTCGCTGCCGGCCAGAACACCACTTGTGCGTTGCGCAAGAACGCCGGCGAGGTCGTCTGCTGGGGCCGCGGTGGTTTCGGCGCGATCGGCAACGGGCAGGACACTGACCAGACCAAACCGGTCGCCGTCAAAGGCCTGGTCGGCGCCACGGCGATCGCAGTCGGCCAGCGGCACGCTTGTGCAGTCCTCAAAGACGGCACGGCGCAGTGTTGGGGCACCAACAACTCCGGGCAGTTGGGCGACGGCACCAACAACAGCCACAATGTGCCAGCGCCCCTGGTCGGGCTGAGCGACGCGGTCGCCATCGCTGCCGGCGAGTACCACACGTGTGCCCTGCGCAGCAACGGCCGAGTCAGCTGCTGGGGCGGGGCGTCCTTTGGCGAACTGGGCCAGCCGACTATCACCCAGACCAACGTACCCGTCGAAGTGCCCGGACTGCAAAGCGTAACCAGCTTGGCGGTCGGCTATTTCACCACCTGCGCAACCCGCAAGAGCGCGCCACCGGTCTGTTTCGGCTGGAATAGCTTTGGCCAGTTCGGAAAGGGCGACAAGGTCGACAGCAAAGTTCCTGTATCGCCAACGGATCTGAGCGGCGCCGACCGCATTGCAGTAGGCCGCGAGCACGTTTGTTGGCGCAGCGCAGGCAGCGCGTGGTGCGCCGGCCACAATGCCCACGGACAACTGGCCAACGGAGGCACGACCGAACAAACCAAGCCTGTCGCCGCGTTTTTCGCCGGTGAGTTGTTGGACATCGCCGCCGGCATGCGCCATACCTGCGCGCTTGCCGGCGACGGTACCGTGCGCTGCGCCGGTCGCAACACGTCGCTAGAACTTGGCAATGGCCTGGCCGACAACATTGTGCCGGTGCCGGTCGAAGTCGAGGGCAGCAACGCAGCGCCCGACGGCGTGCAATCCGACTGTGCGACCGCGGCCGACTGCGCCGACGACGGCCTGGCCTGCACCTACGCCGCCTGCGTGCCCGGCTTGTTGCCCGGCGACACCCAGTGCAAGCATGTCGCCACCGATGCGGGCGGCACCAGCGACGGGGCAGGGTGCCACGATGGCTCGCAGTGTACCGCCGCCGACACTTGCAAGGCTGGGAAATGCCAGGGAAATGCGCTTGGCTGCAACGGCGGCGCGTGCACGAACGGCTTGTGTGCCGACGGCGTAGGCGCATGCATGGCGGTCGCTGTACCAGTCGGCGCGTCATGCGGCAACGGCCAGGTGTGCGGCGCCAACGGCTGCGGTGCCGGCGGTTGGGCCACCGCCATCGTTGCCGGTGGCAACCACGCGTGCGCCCTGGTCAAGGGTGGCGTGCGTTGTTGGGGCTACAATACGTCCGGCCAATTGGGCGACGGCAGCAACACGTTGCGCACCACCCCGGTTCCGGTCGCCAACCTCGCAGGCGTCACGGCGCTGTGGGCCGGCGACGAGTTCACCTGCGCACTGACCGACAAGGGCGAGGTGTACTGCTTTGGACAGGGCGGCCACGGCCAACTCGGGCAGGGTGCCAACCAGAGTTCGTTGTTGCCAGTCAAGGCGACAATGCCTGAGGCCGCCGTCGCGCTGGGTGGCGGGCAGATGCACGCGTGCGCAGCCGGCAAGTCGGGCAAAGTCTTCTGCTGGGGCCGCGGCGACACCGGCCAACTGGGTGACGGCGCCACGGTCAACCGCAACAACCCCGTGCAGGTCGTCGGCCTAGACGGCGCAGTCGGCATCGTGGGCGGCACTTTTCATACGTGCGCCAACCGCGTCGACGGCACGGTGCGTTGTTGGGGCAACAACAACGCCTTCCGCTTGGGCCGCACGGCCCCGGCGCAGGCGACGGCGCCTTTGACGGTGCCCAACCTGGAGCAAGTGACTCAGCTTGCGGCCGGCGACCAACACGCCTGTGTCTTGCGATTGGGCCAGGTGTACTGCTGGGGCGGCGGCGGCTCTGGGCAACTGGGCGACGGCAAAACCGTGGACCGCGCACCAGCGTTAGCGATAACCGGAGTCAACGGCTGGCGTTCGGTCGACGGCGGCGAATTGCACCAGTGCGCCATCGACGCGCTAGGCAAGGCGTGGTGCTGGGGTCTCGGGCATCAGGGACAGCTCGGCAACGGCGCCAATGCCAACGCCACCACCCCGCAGGCCGTCAAAAGCAACGCCCGGTTCACGCAGTTGGCCGCGAGCAAGGTTTTCACTTGCGGCCTGGATACCATCGGCCGGGTGTTGTGCTGGGGCGAAAACGGCGCCGGCCAGTTGGGCTTGGGCAATCAGGGCGCGACGCTCAATTTACCGACCTCGGCCGTATTGGGCAGCGACCCAATGCCGGCGGTCAATGGACAGTGCAGCTCGGCGGGCGACTGCGGCGACGACGGCAACGACTGCACGCTGGCCCAGTGCGATAAGGGGCTCTGCAGCCACGTCAATGCGCAGGGTGGCGCACCGTGCAGCGACGGCAATGGTTGTACCACCGCAGACAGCTGCGTGGCGGGCACTTGCGCGGGCAAACCGAAAGCTTGCGACGACGGTGCGCCGTGCACAGCTGACTTGTGCGCCACTCCAAGTGGTCAATGTCTCGCTGGCGTATTGCCTGGCGGTGCCGCGTGTGGAGCCGGCAAGGCGTGTGAACTCGGCTCGTGTGTGGCCAAAGTCAGCGGCTGGGCGACCAGCGTCAAGACTGGCGACAACCACACTTGCGCCTTGTTGACCGGCGGCAAGGTCGCCTGCTGGGGCGCCAACGGCAGTGGCCAACTCGGCACCGGCGACAACAGCAACCGCGTGGAACCTGAGGTCGTCGGCAAGCTGCTCGGTGCGACGCAAATTGCCGCTGGCTCCGGCCACAGCTGCGCATTGGACGACAATGGCGTGGTCCGCTGTTGGGGTGCCAACGGCTTTGGCCAGTTGGGCAACGGCACCAACCAACAGAGCGCTTTGCCGGTGCAAGTCGCACTCCCAGGCAAGGCCATCGCCGTGGTTGCGGGCAGCAACTCGACATGCGCCATTGATGACAAGAAAAGCGCATGGTGCTGGGGCCGCGGCGACCAGGGCCAACTCGGCGACGGCACCACCCTCAACCGCACCAAGCCGGTTGCCATCGGCGGCTACGGGCCGACGGCAGAAATCGCTATCGGTGCCGACCACGCCTGCGCCATCGGCCTGGACGGCTATTTGCGCTGCACGGGCCTGAACAGCAACGGCGCGCTTGGCTTTGAGGGCCTGCCGCAGTTGCTTTCGCCCCGCATCGTCACCGGGCTACTGCGCCTTGGCTCTTTGGGCCTTGGTTCGCAGCTGACCTGTGCCCGCAAAGCCGACGGCACGGCGACCTGCTTTGGGCAGGGCGGGCATGGGCAACTCGGCGACAACAAGAAGGTCTCGAACCCCAACCCGGTCGCCGTCAATAAGCTGAGTGGCGTGGTCGAGGTCGCGGCGGGCACGCAAGCTGCTTGCGCTCGAATGACCGACGGCACCGCCGCCTGCTGGGGCTACGGCGCCACTGGCGCGCTGGGCAACGGCAGCACCAACAGTCAGGCCGAACCGGTCGCCGTCCCCAAGCTGACAGGCGTCCGCGACCTCGCCACCAGCGGCAGCCACACCTGCGCAGTTCGCCAAGATGGCTCGGTGTGGTGCTGGGGCACCGGCAACAGCGGGCAACTGGGCAACGGCCTGAGCGCCACCAGCCAGACACCCGTGGTCATCCCCAACTCGCTGCCCGTGCAACCGCTGGGCGGCGGTACAACTTGTGCAAGCGCTGTCGACTGCGGCGACGATGGCAAGCCGTGCACCGTGGCCGCTTGCGCCAATGGCCAGTGCACGCATGGGCCAGCCAACGACGGCGCCGGCTGCGATGACGGCGATCCTTGCACCGCGGGCGACGTCTGTGCCGACGGCGAGTGCGCCGCCAAACCCAGTAACTGCGACGACGCCAACGCTTGTACGACCGATGTGTGCAGCAGCGGCACCGGCATCTGCGTCCCGGCACCCTTGCCGGGCGGTGGCGTGTGCGCGACCGGCAAGGTCTGCCTCGACGGCCTATGCACTGCCAGCGCGCTGGGCTTTGCGGGCGCGGTCGCAGCAGGCAGCAACCACAGCGTCGCCGGCCTGCGCAATGGCCAGGCGCGCGCCTGGGGCGGCAACAACGACGGCCAGCTGGGCAATGGCAACAAGACCGAGGCCTTTGAGATGCAAACCGCCGGCAGCGCCGTCGACGTCTGGCGGGTCGTCGCGGGCGATGGCACCAGCGGCGCGTTGGCCATTGCCAAGTCCGCAACCCTGGGCATGTGGGGCCGCGGCGGCGACGGCGCCATCGGCAACGGCAAGAACGCGGATGCGCTAGCGTTTACACCCACCGACGGTCCGGCCAACCCTGCGGCGCTCAGCGCACTTGGCCGCCATGTCTGTGCGCTCGATGTCGCCGGCAAGGCCTGGTGCTGGGGTGACAACGGCGCCGGCCAACTGGGCGACGGCAGCACCAGCCAGCGCAACAAGCCGACGGCTGTCGTCGGCCTTGCCGGGCCTGCGCGCGACATCTCGGCGGGCGTCAACCACACCTGCGCCGCGCTGTTCGACGGCAGCGTGCAGTGCTGGGGTCAGAACAACCTCGCGCAGGTCGGCAAGCCAACCGGGGGCAGCTTCAAAGCCCCGCAGACCGTGGCGGGCATCAGCAAAGCGGTGGCGGTTGGTGCCGGTGCTGACTCGTCGTGTGCGCTCCTCAGCGACGGCGCGGTCCTATGTTGGGGCGACGGCAGCAAAGGCCAGCTCGGCAACGGCAAAACAGCATTGAGCGTCACGCCGGTAACGGTCGTGCAGATGACGCCCGCCACACACCTCTCACTCGGTGCCCTTCATGCCTGCAGCCTCGACGCGGCGGGCGTTGCGCGGTGCTGGGGCTACAATGCACCAGGCGCGCTCGGCGATGACAGCACCAGCAACGCCACGGTGCCAGTGGCAGTCAAGGGTCTTGGCCGCACAGTGGCCATCAGTGCCGGCCACAGCCACTCGTGCGCCGTTCGCGGCGACGGCGCGCTATTCTGCTGGGGCACCGGCCAGAACGGCCGGCTCGGCCACGGTTTGCAGACCCAGGCCAACCGGCCAGCCTGGGTATTGGGCAGCGACCCGGCACCCTTTGGCAGCGATGTCTGCAAGGTAGCCGGCGACTGCGCCGACGACGGCAATCCGTGCACCGCAGCGAGCTGCGACAAGGGAACGTGCACCCATGGCGCGGCCGGCGACGGCGCAGCGTGCGACACCGGCGCCGTGTGCTCAGTAGGCGGCGTGTGCAAGGCCGGAACCTGCGCCGGTACCGCCAAGAACTGCGACGACGCCGACAAGTGCACCGCCGACGCCTGCCAGCCGCGGACCGGCGTCTGCTTGCATGCGCCGATTGCGGGCTGCCCGTAGGTCACCTACAGGGGCATCGCAAGGTCTTGGTTTTTGGGGTGCGGACAATCCTCTGCGCCTGTCCGGGCTATTCGCAATCGCTCCACGAAATCGGACAGGAACGGAACCTTGTTCGCACCCAACTCCGTGGATGGCGAGTCTGCGATTGCCGTGAACTCATCTTGCCGCAGAAGAAAAGGCAGTCAAAAACGCCAGCGCCGGCGCAACCCCAAAGGATCGCGCCGGCGCCGGCGAACCTGAACGGCCTACGCCGCTTGCGACTTGGCCGCGCTCAAGCTTTGCGCCTAGCCGCGCTCGAGCTTCTCAACGGCCAGTTCGAGCTCTTCGACGTTGACGTCGGTGCCCTTGCCGTCCAAGGTGAAGCCCTTCCACTTGGTCGGCCAGCCTTCGAAGAAGTTGTAGCGCATGATCTCGGTGCCGTCGTCGGCGCACAGGATCACGGAGCCCGACTTGCGCTGGACTTTGCCCTCGACCACGGCCTTGCGCCATTCCCACAGCTCGGTGTTGTTGATGTAGCCGCGCTTGAAGGTGATGTTGCTGTACTTGGTGCGACCCGGGCGCTTGCGCAGCACGATGTCGTCGCCGTCCTGGTACTCGATGATCTCAGTCTCGCTGTCCAGGCCTTCCACGTTGCGGAATGCACCCTGGGTCACGCCTTCGATCTCGATCTTGAAGTTGAAGTTGCCGATGTGATCAAATGCACGCCGATTTGGCATGGGTTTTCTCCAGGCGCAACCCCGTCGAGGTTACGCCAGACTGGCAAACGCGCCGGTCGAACTCACCCGGGCAACATGCCCTGGCATCGACGTCAGCACAGCAGGAGCACGCGATGCACCGGGATGGGCGCGAAACCCGCCGGACAACCGCTCCGCTTTGTCGGCACTTGACGCGACGTTGCGCTCCAAGCCACCGCGGACGCAGCGACGGTACTGCGAAGGTAGCCGCCGTGCAAGCCAAAAAGCGACAGCCGTCCAAAAGCTTGCGCCCCTGGGGTCCGCAGGTCCCAGCGACAAGACCCTCTGCCAGCCTA
This sequence comes from Pseudomonadota bacterium, assembly GCA_005792545.1. Classification (GTDB taxonomy): domain Bacteria; phylum Myxococcota_A; class UBA9042; order UBA9042; family UBA9042; genus SXRM01. The sequence goes on from SXRM01000347.1 coordinate 23,811, forward strand.
GCCGGGCCCGTCGCGCACTGACCACCGCAGAACAGCAAACAAGTTCACGGCGTTACCGGCATTCCCAAAAACGCCTTGCGCGCTGCGAGGTTTTGCGCTAGGCTGCCAATCCGCCGCCGTGTCCTGGCGCGCCCTGGGTTTCTGCTGCTGCCGTTTCTGACCTTTCGCGCCGCAGCAAGCCCGGTTCGCTACCCAGCCCCGCATCTCGCCGACACCGCAGCCCGCCGACCCTTGGGTCTTTCGACCTGACCGCGACACGTAGCCCGTTTGGGTCCCGGTCGTCGCATCGGCGTTCCTCTTACCCTGCCGTCCGCACTGGACCACGGGTCCCCTTTGCGCCGCCACCGGCCGCGCTTCTTTTTGTCCATAGGAAAGCATGTCTTTTGAATCCCTGAATCTCATCGAGCCCTTGCAGCGCGCCGTGCGCGAACAGGGCTACACCACGCCTACGCCCATCCAACTGCAAGCGGTCCCACCACTGCTGGCCGGCAACGACCTGCTCGGCTGCGCGCAGACCGGCACCGGCAAGACTGCGGCTTTTTCGCTGCCGATTTTGCAGAAGCTCCAGCAAAACCGGCAGCCGGGTCCACGCCGGTTGCGGGTGTTGGTGCTGGCGCCGACCCGCGAGTTGGCCCTGCAGATCGCCGAGTCGTTCGAGACCTACGGCCACTACACGCCGGTCGCGGTCGCGGTCATCTTCGGTGGCGTCGGGCAGCAGCCGCAGGTCGATCGGCTGCGCCGCGGCGTCGACGTGCTGGTGGCGACGCCGGGTCGCCTCATCGACTTGATGGGCCAGGGCCA
>SXRM01000348.1 GCA_005792545.1 Pseudomonadota bacterium
CCGCCACCGCCACCGCCGCCCGCGCCGCCCGCGGCGTTGTTGCAGCAAGACGACACCGATGCGCCGGGCTTGCCGGACAGGTCGAGGATACCTTGAATGCGGATCTTGCGAGTCGCCTTGATAATCAGCGGCTTGGTGCCGCCGGCCGTGACCTTGACGCCGGGCTTGATCTCGAAGTTCTGCACCTCGATGGTGCCGCTCAGGGTCTGGTCGGCGCTGATCACGAGGTCGTCCTTGCCGGCGCCACAGCCGGTACAGGCAAACGGCGTCGCAGACTGCATGCCGGCGCACTTGCCCGCTGCGTCGCACGTGCCCGCCACCGTGCACGACCACCCATCGCTGCAGGCGGCGCCGGCGGCCATCGGCTTGTGCCCGCAGAAGCCTTGGCTGCCCGGAAACGGCGGCGTGCACGAGTCGGTGGTACAGGGGTTGCCGTCGTCGCAAGCGTCGCGGTGGTGACAGCCGGAACCAGGCTGGCAAAAATCGATGGTGCAGCCATGGATGTCGTTGCAGTCGACGCCTATGGACCCGACGCAGTTGCCGCCAATCCACGTGCCAGAGGCGATGCAGTTCGCCCCATTGGAGCACCCGCTGCCCTCCTGGGTGACGAACGTGCAGCCCCGCAACGGGTCGCACTGATCGATCGTGCCCGGCTTGCCGTCGTCGCAGTCGGCATGGGTCGCACAGGCTGAGCCGAGCTTGGAGCACTTGCCCGCTCCCGCCGTGCCGCCGCACTGCCCGCAGGTCGATCCGGCGCAGGTGGGGCCCGTCGACTTGCCATCGAACTGGCAGCAGGTGCCGTTTTTGAGGCAGTCGGCGCTGCACGAGCAATAAACGGGGGGCTTGCCACACAGGGTATCGCACGGGTGCGCGGCGGGCGGCGTGTTGACGCAACCCTTGACGGGATCGCACTTGTCGACCGTGCAGGAAGCCCCATCGTCGCAGGTCGCGGGCTTGCCGCCGGTGCACTTGCCCTGGGCGTCGCAGGTGTCCTTGTCGGTGCACAGGTTGTCGTCGGTGCAGGCGGCGCCGACGGGCAGCGACAGGAAGGCACAGCCCTTGGCGGGGTCACACAGGTCGGACGTGCACGGATTGCTGTCGTTGCAGGGCTTGGGAATGCCGGTGCAGCTGGGCTTGCCCGTGGCGTCGACGCCACAACTGTCGTCGGTGGTGCAGGCGCTGCCGTCGTCGCACTTCTGGGTCGTCGCCGGAAACTGGCACGCTCCGCTCAGTTTGTCGCAGACATTGGCGGTGCACGGGTTCTTGTCGTCGCAGGTCTTGCCCTGACACTGGTCGGTCGGGTCGCAGTTGTCGATGGGCTTGGTGATGTCGCCGTGCTGGCACCCTGCCGGATGGGTGCAGTCGTCGATGGTGCAGGTGTCGCCGTCCGCGCACTGGGCCGGCGCGCCGTTGCAAACGCCGCAGGTGGTGTTGCCGAAGCGGTCGGAGATGAGGGTACGCCACGCGCCGGTGCTGGTCTTGTGCAGCCAGCGGCCGTCGCCCAGGTCGCGAACCACGCCATCGATGTTGCCCAGCGCCCGGTTGGCCAGCAGGGTTCCGCTCAGTGTTGCGCGCACGAACTTGCCGTCACCGACGCCCAACATCTCGAGGTCTTGGGTGATGACGACGTTGTTGCCGGCGTAGATGGGGATGGTCCAATCCGGCGTCAAGTCGCTGGTGAGCCGGCCCATCATGTTGCTGGCGGTGAAGTAGAAGTAGCCGTCGGTGCCAGGTTCGACGTCCGCGCAGGACCCAAAGCTGAAAGTCTGCTCCTTGAGGCCGTTGCCGTTGGCATCGAACGTGAAGAAGTAGCCCTTGGCGCCTTTGTAGACGTTGGTGTCGGCCGCGCCGCAGCCCACGAACGCGCCGTTGGGGCGCAGGCGCACCGTGTTGACGATCGAGTTGTCCGGCCCGAACGGCTCGACGGAGGTGGCGTCGAAGGCCTCGTTGGTCTTGATCAAGTAGGACTTGATCTTGTTCTTGGCATAGGCGAAGCCCATCAGGCCCTTGCCGTCGGCACGCATGGCCATCGTCCGCACGTGGGCATTTGGAACGAACGGTCCGCTGTCGGTGTGGTAGTTCTTGGTCGCCGTCAGCTTGTACTTGGGGTCGAGCACGAACAACTGTGCGGTCTTGCCCCCGTCGTTGCCGTACACGACCATGCCGCCGTCCGCCGTCTCGATGGCGCCCATGGCCCGGGCCACTGGCGTCAACACCACGTCCTGGTTCCCTTGCCACGAGTAGGGCGGCGCGAAGTGAGGCGGGGCCAGCGGCTGCAGAAAGATCCGCGAGATGTTGAGCAGGGTGCCGACCGCCAGGAGCTGACCGTTGGCCTTGGGGAACAACGCCACAAAGTTGCGCGGCTGCCAGTTGGTCTCACCGTTGAAGCAACAGGCCGTGGTGCTGTCGATATACCGGTCCGACCCGCCGCATCCGCCACCCGCGCAGGTGTCCCAGGTCGTGCACGGGTTGCCGTCGTCACAGGGCTGGCCGTCCAGTGGCGTGAACACGCACTTGCCGGTCTTGGGGTCGCAACTGTCGGTCGTGCACGGTGTGCCGTCCTTGCACAGCGTGTTGTTGGTGCCCACGCAGTGGCCGCCCTGGCAGATTTCGGCCAGCGTGCACAAGTTGCCGTCGTCGCACGCGCCGGTCGCGACCGGGTGCTGGCAGCCCTTCTTGGGGTCGCACGAATCGCTGGTACACGGATTGGCGTCGTCGCACTTGGACTTGCCAACGCCCGTGCACTGGCCGGCCAAGCAGAAGCCCGCAAAGGTGCAAGGATCGCCGTCGTTGCACACGCCGGTCGGCAAGACCGTGTTCGTGCACTTGCCGGTGCCGTCGCAACCGTCCGCAGTGCAGTCGTTGCTGTCGTTGCACTTGGCAGTTTGACCAGGCACGCATTCGCCGGCGGCGCACTTGTCGCCGACCAGGCACGGTTGGCCGTCGTCGCAGGATTGGCCGTCCAGCGGTGCGCCTGCGAAGTCGCAGTTGCCGGTCGTCTTGATGCAGGTGTCGGCGGTGCACGGCTTGGCGTCGGTGCACACCTTGGCCGTCCCGGGCTTGCAGACGCCGATCGCGCACACGTCGCCCGACGTGCAAAGGTCGCCGTCCTCACAGGGCTTCTTGTCCAATGCCGCCGCGTCGTGGCTGCAAGCGAGCGTCGCAGGGTTGCAGGTGTCGACGGTGCAGGGGTTCTTGTCGTCGCAGTCGACCGCGGGCTTGCCGGGCATGCATGCGCCCGTCTGGCACTTGTCGTCCACGGCGCAGGCGTTGCCGTCATCACAGGCCGTGCCGGTCTGCGCGGTGTGCGTGCAGCCCTTGATGTCGCAGCCCTCGGCCGTGCATGGGTTCTTGTCGTCGCAGGCCGGGCCGGGGCTGCCTGGCGAGGCGATGACGCAGGTGTACGGTTGCAAGGCCAGGCCGGCCAGGTTGGCCTCGTCGCTCATCTTGCTGCCGAAATTGACCGACACGGTGACCGACGTGATTTGGTTGACGCCCAGTTCGGTCGTATTGCCCGTCTGTGGCGGCAGCACGACAATGCCGTTCTTGATGGGACCGTTGAAGGGGACGAAGACCGACTTGAAGCCGCTGAGCTTGATGGTGCCGCTGTACACGCCGTCAGGGATGGGCGTTCCGGGTGCGTCGATCGCGGCGATGGCCCAGGCACTAAACTTGCCGGGCGTGATGACGCGGAACACCGCTGAGACCTTGTCGGCCGTTGCCACGCACTTCTGTGATCCCGCACAGGCCAGTGGCGCCGTGCAGTCGTCCATCGAAAAACACGGTGTCCCGCAGCCTGCGACCGGAGCGTGCTTGCACAGGCCGGCATCGATTTCCAGGCACTTGTCGGTGGTACAGGCCTCGCCGTCGTCGCAGGGCTTGGGTGTGCCCGCGCAGCCCGCCACGCCGCACGCGTCGTTGACCGTACAGGCCTTGCCGTCGTCGCACTTGCTGGCAGAGGCGTCCGGCTTGTGCACGCACCCGTTGCCCGCGCAAGAATCCGTGGTGCACGGATCGCCGTCGTCGCACTTGTTCGCCTTGCCGCCGCTGCAGGTGCCGTTGCCGCAGATTTCGCCCACGGTGCAGAACACCTTGTCATCGCAGGGGGTGCCGCCGGCGACGGGCGGGAAGTTGCACTTCTGGCCCTTGGGGTCACAGCTGTTGCTGGTACATGCGTTGTCGTCCTCACAGACCTTGGGGCTGCCAGGCTTGCAAATGCCGGCCGTGCAAGTGTCGCCTTCGCTGCAAAAGTCTTTGTCGTCGCAGGGCATGCTCGTCACCGCAAAGGTGCACTGGCCGGTGACGACGCTGCACTTGTCCGCCGTGCAGGTGTTGCCGTCGTCGCAGTTCACCGCCGTGCCCGGCTTGACCTTGCAGGCATAGGGCGCGGCAGAGGTGTCGCAGAAGGGCTGGCCGGCACACGGCGCCTCGACGGGGCAGTCGGCGTCGGTCTTGCACTTGCACTGGCTGGCACCCGGCTTGCAGACCTTGTCCGCGCACGAGTCGCCTTGCGTGCAAGGGTCGTTGTCGTCGCATCCCTTGGCGTTGGCGGCAAACAGGCACCCCGCACCCGGGTCGCAGCTGTCGTCGGTGCAAGGGTTTTTGTCGTCGCAGAGGTATGGCCCGGTCTCGACGCACTGACCGGCCTTGCACGCCGCCAGGACGCACTTGCCCAGTTTGCAGGCCGTGCCGTCCGGCGAGCCGGCGCAAAAAGTCGAACCGCCATCGGGCGCAGGGGCATCGCCCTGCGTGTCGGGACCGCCCGTGTCGGCAGGCGTGTCGGGCCCCGGCCCCGGATCGGGATTTTCGGGCACATCGGCCGGCAGGAGCACGTCAGGCACCACCGGCACGTCCTCGGGCGGCAGGGTGACGTCGGCTACATCGGCCGGCGCGGGCAAGTCTGAAGCCTCCGCGTCGACGTCCGGCACGCTGGCATCCGCGACGAAACCGTCGGCGGCGACGACCGCGTCGGTCACTGGCGCGATTTCGACCGGCGCTGCGTCCGTCGACGAGACCGCATCGCCGCCTGCGTCGGTCAGGGCGCAGATGCAGTCGCCGAGGATGCCGTCCTCGCAGGCCTGCGTGCCCTCGGTGTCGTCTGTGCACAGGCAGGCGACCGCCGCGCCGGGCTCGCACGGCGTTTCCGCTGGACGCGCCGGCGGCGGGACTTGCGCGCAGGAGCCCAGTGCCGCAAAAAGCAGCGTGAACAGGGCCTTAGGGCGGCAAGAACGCATGCTGACCTGTTCCTGCCGGACGGTTCGGTCGCCGGCGAGCGCGGAAGGTTATAGATAGCGGCCACCGTTCGTCAATGAGTTTGCGTCGGCTGAGCAGGGCGATCGCAAGATCCCCAAGCCGGGGGTGCGATCCAAACCAGTGGCCCACTGATGTGGTAGCGGTTTTTCAGCCAGAGCCCCTATTTCCCGGCCGCGGATAGGCGCTACAAACGCTCTCTGCCCGCATCGCCAAACCCCAATCCGGCCAAAATCGCCTCTCGCGCCCCGGCGGCACCTCCGGCGACAGCGCCGAGTCCATCGTGCGCGCCCGAAAAACCGTTTTCAAGCGCCAAATTCACCCAGCGCGAACAGACTCACCCTGCCCAGCGCCAGCGAACGAAAGCCAGCCCCGAGCACAGGATGTGCAAGTTCTGTCGGCGATTGCCGCAGCTATGCGGCCCAATCCGCCTCAACGCGGTCGTCGACGCCGTCGAACTGCTCGCCCGGCGCGTCGTCGATCGC
>SXRM01000349.1 GCA_005792545.1 Pseudomonadota bacterium
ACTGACTCCGAGCCGCAGGCTGCGCAGGTTGCCGCCGATGGCGCTGGCCAAGTCCCTGCAGTCCTGATTGTTTTGCGTTTTTGGTGGCATCGCCGGTCGACCGCGCAGCGGCGGTAGCCGCCGTCAGTGTCCGCGGAACGCCAGCACGATTGAACGAAGTTGATCTTCCATGTATAATCGTGTTGAACTTCGTAAAGGAGGATGCGATGGAATGGTCAACTTTGGGTCGGATTGGACTTGCGGCGACTTGTGTGGCGCTGTTTTCAGGCTGCCCAAGTGCAGGCAGTGGCGGCAGCGGTGGTAGCGGCTTACTGCCACAACCGGCAGCAGACAGCAGTTCAACGACGGGTGCCGGAAGCGATAGCGGCGCTGTGGCCGACAGCGCCACCCCGGCTGGCAATGACGCCGGCATGACCTGCCCGACTGGCGGTCTCGACGCTTGCCCGTCGACTGGCGCAAAGAAATGCAATTCCAATGAGCAGGTCGTCACCTGCGGCGACGACTTGTCCAATCCGGGCTGCCTTGCATGGGGTAGCGCGAAGTCGTGTGGTAGCGGCTTCGCGTGCAAGGCTGGCGAATGCGTGAAGACGATCTGCGCGCCGTTGTGCGAGGGCAAGGACTGCGGCGCCAGCGATGCGTGCGGTGGCACTTGCGGCTGCGGAAGCGGTCTGATCTGCGACGTGGGCAAGTGCAAGTCACCGTGTACAGTGGCTGACGACTTTTGCATCGGGGCGCAGTTGAACTACTGCGGCAAGGACGGCCTGATGCTCCAAAAAACCTGCTCGGACAGCAGCTGCATTGCCTCCGGCTACATCGGCTTTGAGGAGTGCGGCTCCAATCCGGGCGACAGCGCCGCATGCCTTTGCAAGTCGTGCACAACTGCCAACAACGGCTGTGCCGGTGGCGTTGCGGCGCTTTGCAATACTGAAACTGGAAAGATGTCCCAGACCGCATGTAAGGCGACCGAGGTATGCAGCGCCGGAAAGTGCTTGCCGACGTGCACGTCACACGCAAGCTGCGGCCCGACGGAAGTTTGCGCAGGCGTTCCGAAGCTGTGCACAACTGCATCCGGCAAGAGCTACCTCGTGACGATTAGCGCGGTGACTTTTCCACAGTACGACGGCGCCAGTGCCTGGGACGCTCTGGGTGGCCTGCCAGACCCCAAAGTCTGTGTCACGGTCGACGGCAAGTCCGTCGGTTGCACGACAACGGTGAACGACTCGCTGACGGCATCGTGGGACACACCGATTGAACTCAAGCTCTACGTCACTGAAAAGTTTGGGCTAAAGGCGTACGACATTGACGTCTTATCGGACGATCTCGCGGACAGCGCGGAATGGCCGGATTGGACCAAACTTGTCAAGGCCGGAACGACTACGGGCGCCATGGATAGCGGCGTGGTCAAGGCGACCTTCACGATTGCCGTCAAGTAGGTTGGGGATGATCAAGTGGGCCGCAATTCTACTCCTCGTGACGGCGCTACCCGCCTGCTACTCAACCGCGATTGCTACGTCGGCGCACAGCGGGCCTGAGTACAGCGACAAGCAATGGTTCCTGTTCTACGGCGCGGCGCGGTTAGGTAGCCCCGCGGGCGGCGAATGCGGGTCATCCGGCCTTGCCTGGGCAGAAAGCAAGCAGTCTTTTTCCGACCACTTGATCACGCTTGGCATCACGACTGCCGCCGGCCTTGCCATCGGCTCGAACTGCGAATCTGACGCCGCGTGTTATGCACAAGCATTTTCCATGGGTGGCGTTGTCGCCAGCCTTCTGCAAACGCGCACGGTCACCTATGGCTGCCGCGTCGACGACTACCCATCTTCGCCAGCGCGCCGCCCGGTGCCAGCGCCGGCAAGACCCGCCAAGGCAGCGCCCGTAGAAACCGAACGGCCGGCGACGGATCGCGGTAGCGAAGATTCGACAGCAGAAGAGGTGCCGCGACCAGTCCCGGCGGCGAAGAAAGCCGCTGCGCCCGCCAAGGCCGTGCCTGGCGCAGCCCAGCCAAGCAAGAAGCTGTCGGACGAATCCTGCTTCGAGTCTGACTTCTGCCAAAAGTACGGTCGGTGCGCATCGGACGGGACGCGGTGCGTTGCACCGAATGACGCGGCCTGCAAGTTGTCGCTCATGTGTCAGGTCATGGGCAAGTGCGTCGCCCGCGCCGGCGAGTGCGTCAAACCGTAGCCACGACTGGCCTTCGGCGGCACGTTTTTGCGGTAGTAGCAGGAGTTGGGCGAATTCGGGCTCGGATGCGCCGGTCCCCTTCCGGCGGTGCCGACCGGCAGACAGCGAGTAATTATCATTACTTAGTGGTGGACGCGGTGCTCCTAGAGACAGCCAGCGTGCCACCGCAACGCACCAATCTCGCACACAACCCACCACGGCCCCTCTCGGCCCCCTTGACGGCCGATCGCGAACCCGTATTGTGTACGATCACGTACCAGTCCGCCGGACTGTATCGTTCGGAGAAACAATGACAGCGAAACTACCACCTGCTATTCAGCAGAAAATCCTGCAGCGGCGCAATTCCGGAGCGCGCATCATCGAGATCGCGGACGAACTCGAACTCAGTCGCCACACGGTCGCCGGCTACTGCCGCATCGCCGACCAGAAGACGGCCATCGGCAGGGCGCCGGCCGCGACCCTCACCGAGGCCGAAGTTGACCGCCTGCGCGACTTGCTGCGCTGGCTCAACCTCACGCCAACGGAGTTCCAATGCCTCACAGAACTCGCCCGCCGCGTGCGCAAGCTAGCCTGCCCCGACTGCAACGCGACCGTCTGGGCATTGCCAACCAGCGCCCAGGTCTGCTGCGAGGGCTGCTCCACTCAATTTAGCCTCCGCCAACCGCGCACAACGGTGGGCCGCACTGTCACTGGGCCTCACGGGCGCCAAGCAAACCCTGCTACCAGCGCCCAAACCGGTGGCTTCGTGCCGCCTCGATACCGCGCACCCGAGCCGGCCTACCCTTACTTTGACGATTCCGACCCTGAGCGCTACTAGCCGCGGCTCCTTTTCGGCGGCACCGCGAGCATGAGGGCCCCTACCGGCGCGTCATGGCGTAGCCGGTGGCGGATTCCGGCCCCGCAAACCGCGAGAGCGCTCCGGGCAAGCATTGGGTCGCGGCTATTCGGCTCGGCCAGGCGGACACCCTGTTCGCCGTCGGCCCGTCCGATGACCGACAAGCCCAACGAGCGGTTGCCGCCCCGCGGTAAGTTGCCGCCCCGCGGTATTGGCGCCAACCTCGAATCGCGGCATCCTGTGCAAAGCGAACGGGTGTTCGTCGATGGCGAAAGGCGCGGCGCTGGGCAGGAGCAGATGAAGTTATCGCGAACCGAAGCGAGGAGCGCTCGCGACCAGCCGGGGGCTATCCACCTCGCGCAAGGCCCATCGTCATGCTGACCCCCGCCGACATCGCCCGCATGGCCGCCACCAGCGAATCCATGGATCTTGAATTCAAGGGCGAATCGCGCGGCGCGCTCCCCGATGCCGAGATCGTCCTGGCGGTGGTCTGCCTCGCCAACGCCGACGGCGGCTGGCTGCTGCTCGGCGTCGAAGACGACGGCACCATCACCGGCGCCCAACCGCGCCATGAACACGGCGGCCTCGACCCGCGCCGCGTCGAAGCCTTGATCAGCGGCAAGACCCGGCCGGCGTTGTCCGTCCGCGTGCAAGTCGTCACCACGCCGACCGGGCCCGTTGTCGCCATCGAAGTGCCGAATTCCCGCGCGCCGATCGCCAACTCCGACGGCCGCTACGCTAGGCGCACGCTCGACGCCCGCGGCAAACCGGCGTGCCTGCCGTACTTTGCCTGGGAAATGGGCTCAATCGGTGCGGCCTTTGGCGTGCCCGACCCGACGCTTGGCATCGTTTCCGGCGCGACCTGGGACGACCTCGACCCGCTGGAATTCGACCGCCTGCGCCGACTCATCCGCGAAAGCAAAGGCCGTGGCGACGACGCACTGCTTGAACTGTCGAACCGCGAAATCGCCAAGAGCCTCGGCGCGGTCGAGGCCAATGGCGAGGTCCGGCACATCCGACTGCTGGGCCTTTTGCTGTTTGGCCACGAAGCCGCGTTGCGAAGTATGGTGCCGGCGCATGAGGTCGCCTTTCAGGAACTCGATGGCACCGCGGTGCGGGTCAACGACTTTTTCCGCTGGCCGCTGCTGCGCGCGTTTGACGACCTGGCAGCGCGGTTTGCCCAGCGGGTTCGCCACGTCGAGTTGATGGTCGGCATGCACCGCGTCGACGTCCCTGACTATCCAGAACCGGCGTTCCGCGAGGCGATCGCGAATGCGCTGGTCCATCGCGACTATGCGACCCTTGGTGCCGTGCATGTGCAATGGCGTGCCGACCAGTTGCGCGTGGACAGCCCTGGCGGCTTCCCCGAAGGTGTGCGCCTCGACAACCTGCTGGTGACACCGCCGCGACCTCGCAATCCGTTTCTTGCCGACGCATTCAAGCGGGCGGGCCTTGTTGAGCGCACTGGCCGCGGCATCGACAGCATATTCGACAGCCAACTGCGCAATGGCCGACCAGCGCCGAGCTACGCCCTTTCCGGCCCAGCGAGTGTGACCGTCGTGCTACACGGCGGAGAGGCCAACTTGGATTTTGTGCGCTTCGCGGTGGAAGAGGCGCGGCAAAGCCGGCAGCTGTCGCTGGCGGAGCTGTTGCTGATCAATGAACTGCACCTGCGGCGGTCCATCTCGGCTGCCGATGCCGCGAAGTTGTTGCAGTGCGGCGACACGGACGCGCGTGGCGTGCTGGCGCGGTTGGTCGAGCGCGGCATTTGCGAGGCTCGCGGCGGCCGCCATCGGATCTGGCACTTGTCGGCCGCGGCGTACCGCGCATTGGGCGATGAGGCAGCACACCTGCGGACCCACGGCTTCGAACCGTTGCAGCATGAACAGATGGTGTTGCGTTACATCAAGCTGCACGGGCAGATTCGACGTGCGCAAGCGGCAGAGCTGTGCCAGCTGTCGGTCAAGCAAGCAGAGTATCTCCTGACGGAACTCGCACAACGTGGCAAAATTACGTTAGTTCATGCCGGCCGGATCTCCCACTATCTCCTTTCCGGAGATTCTTCGACCGATTGAAGCTCCGAAAAGGAGATACCCGGAGCTTGGGCCACCCAGCAATCTGGTGTTCCGAAATACATTCAATGACGTGACCTTGCTCCGATGTCGGAGATTGCTGGCCCCAACGTCGCCGCGGCATCAACCTGCGCCGCCCACGCCTCCAACGCCGCCCGCTTCTCCTTGTCGTACTCGTAGCGGTCATAGCGCGCGGTGACGGAACCGTCCACATGGCCCAAGATGCGCTTGACCAAGTCGGGCGAAAATCCCAGCGGTGGCACACCGGTGGCCAGCGTCCGCCGCAGGTCATGTGTATGCAGGTCGCCGATCTCGAAGTACTGAAGATTGCGGGCAATCGCCCGGTTCAGCGCAGTGGGCGCAATCGCCGAGTCGGCGCGAGGCGATGGAAACACCCACGAACTTATGGGGTTGGCCGCCCGGGCCTGCGTCAAAACAGCCATTGCCTGCGGCGACAGCGGCACAGTCTGCGCGGTCTTGTTCTTCATCCAATTCTTGGGGATGGTCCACATTTGGCGTTCAAGGTCAAACTCTGCCCAAGTCGCGCCGGCCGCTTCAGCCGAACGAACGCCGGTGAGCAAGACCAGCCGAATAGCCAAGCGGACTTCCGTGCTAATGGGCGCGGAGTCCAGGCGCTGAACAAAGCGCGCGAGCTCCGCAGTCGTCAGGACGCGGTCGCGCGAACTCTCCGACGCCGGCTTTTTCACGCCGTCGCACGGGCTGTGTTCCAGTTCGCCGCGCTCGACCGCCCAAGCGAACATGCGATGCAGGACCGAGTGGCAACGGTTGGCCAGAACGCGCGTACCGCGCCGCACGATGCCGTCCTCGATGGCGAGAATGTCGCGCTTGGTGACAGCGGCAAGGGCAACCGAGCCGATTTTGGGCAGGACCTCAGCGTTGATGATGCGTTGATACTCTTGGATCGTGCGCTCGCGGCGCTGCTTGGCGCGCATGTGGTTGTCCAGGAACGCCGTCGCCCAGTCTGCAACGGTGGTTGCCTGACGCTGCGCCTTGCGGTCCTCGACAACGGCGGCCGCCGGATCAAGCCCGCGTTCTTTGTCGGCGGTGAACTCGGCCGCCTTGACATGTGCGTCGGCCAACGACATTTGCGGGTAGGTTCCCAGGGTCAAGCGGCGTGCCTTGCCGCGGTGGCGGTACATGTAGACAAACGTCTTGCGCCCCGATGGCCAGACCCGCAGGCCGAGATTGCCGAGGCCGTGTGAGCCATCCTCAAACTCCGTAAATTCGGCGTCGCGGGACTTGAGGTTGAGGATGTTGCGGTCGGTGAAACGCATGGGGTGCTCCTTGGGTCAGCGGTAAAAGGTAGCGTTCAGGTAGCGTTCTGAGGTCGGCACGGCCCGAAACATCACGGGCCGGCACGAAGCACGATAGCAGGCAACGCATTGACTGTCAATGATAAAATCGTTGATTCGCGGTACGTCCTGAACCACCCTGAAACACGAATCACACTGTTTCGTAATCAGCAGGTCCCGGGTTCAAGTCCCGGTGTTGGCTCCAAGGGTTACGCAACAATGGCAAGCGCCGGGCTAAGGAGTGGGCTAAGGATTAGCCCGGCCCATGTTCACTGCACGCAGGCGCGGTGGCCCCGAAATCGGGTCTCAAGGTCACCGTAGCTGCGCGGCTCCGTGCACAAGCACAGTCCACTCGACTGCCTGCACTTGAGGTCACGGCGCGAGCGTCAAATTCGGCCAACATGACGGCTTGACTGCATCTGATATCCGCCCAGGGAGAAGGCCATCGACTGGTTGACCTTTGGGCCGTGATTGTGGTCTCGCACCCCACAACCCACCGCACAGCTACGCCGCCAACCGAGCCTGCCGAAAAAAGTCCGCCGGCATTGGTTTGTGCAGCCGCCAGTCAATCCGAATGGGCCTTTCACCCTCATGCGCCTCGAGTTCGCACGACCCCAACAAAAGGAACGGCACGGTTTCGCCGCCCTCGCCCTTGTCGCGTTCACGCACGAATAGCAGCGGCGTCACACCCAACTCGCGGTGCCGCACGTGACGCTGGCCCGTATTGGAGCGCAGGCTGGTCGTTGACTGCGATTCCCACTGGAAAAGATCCGCCGCCAATGCGCAGTCTTTATACATAGTCGTGGGCGAATAGTCCTTCTCGGATTTGTGCAGGGTCACAAAAAAGAGGTCTGCCCTGATTTCCCGCAGGTACAGCACGCCCTCGCGCGGCGCGTAGAGTCGGCCGTTCTTGATAACTCGCAGGGCCGCCATCACCTGCTCGCGGCGGTAGCGACAGTGGACCTGCAAGGGCACGGCGGAGAGCCGCTCCAGGGGCAGTGGCCGGTGAACGACCCGGTCCAACAGCAACGCGAACAGTTGCCGCAGCTCATCGCGGATCGCAGGGTGCTGCCACAGGCGCGCCAGTGCCGCCGGCAGGTCCAGCACGACCTGTTCGCCCAGCAGCGTGACGAGCGCTGTCGCAAAGCATGCCGCATCGAACTGCCCCAAATTGGGCGGGGTGGCGCCGTGAACGTGCTTGAGCACGGCCATCAGCAGGCGCGGGTCGTCGTTGTGCGCCAGCCGACCCATCGCTTTTGCAAGCCCGTCGTCGTCTGGACCAGGCGGCAGACACGGCAGGCCAGCCATGCGTCTGAGCGAGGTGTAGCTGCGGCCATGCCGGTAAACATCTTCGAGGTCCAGGCCCGTGTGGTCGAGCAGGGCTTGCAGCGTTGCACTTGGACCCAGCGCACGCAGTTCCGCCAGGAGGCGGTCGGTGCGGTGCGACAGCGCCTGCCTGAGGTTGGCCAGCACAAGCTTGGCCGCATCGGGCGCGAGCTGGATCGCGCAACCAGCCGGCAACACGGGAAAGCCCGTTTCGATGTGCCGCACAAGGTCCGCGCGCGTTCCGCCAACCAACGCCCGGTAACGTACGTCGAACCGGAATTCGCGGTGGGCCGTGCCGACGAAATCCAGTACCGTCAGGCAGCTTTTACCGGGCGCCAGTCGTAAGCCGCGGCCCAGCTGTTGTAGGAAAACCGTCGAACTCTCGGTCGGCCGCAGCATCAAGACGGTGTCGATGCTCGGCAGGTCAATCCCTTCGTTGAAAAGGTCGACCGTGAACAGCGCACAGACGTCACCGCTGGCGAGCAATTGGGTGGCCCTAGCGCGTTCGACGGCCGGCGTTTCGGCAGTGAGCGCCAGCGCGGCCAGCCCCGCTTTGGTGAACTCGGCCGCCATGAAGCGCGCATGCGCCTTGCCAACGCAAAAGCCAAGCGCACGCATTGTCCGGGGACGGACGACGTGGCGCTGCAGTTCGCGCAGCACGGTCCTGACCCGGAGATGGTGCGCCGAGAACACGCCGTCCAGCGCGTCTAGATCCAGCTTGCCGTTGCGCCAGTAAGCCGAAATGTCCACGCCGTCGGCGAGGCCAAAGTACTGAAAAGGGCTCAACAGACTGCGGTCAATGGCGTCCCACAACCGCAGTTCGGCCGCTGTGCGCCCACCAAACCACCGCAGGATGTCCTTGCCGTCGGCACGCTCAGGCGTCGCGGTCAAGCCCAGCAAGATGCGTGGCTGCAGGTGGTTGAGCAAGCGGGTGTACGTCTCCGCAGCCGCATGGTGAAACTCGTCGACGATGACAAAGTCCCAATGGTCGGACGGCACCGCTGCGAGGTCGAGGTGCGCAAGGCTCTGCACCGATGCAAACACGCTCTGCCCGGCCTGCGGGCGCTCACCACCGACGTACAGGCCGCCGAACTGTCCGTCGCGCACGACCTGACGGAAGGTCGCCAAGCTCTGCGCGAGGATTTCCTTGCGGTGGGCTACGAACAGCAGGCGCAGTGGCCGGCCAGCGAGCGTCACCTCGCGCTGAAAGTCGAGCGCCGCGAGCACCGTTTTGCCCGTGCCGGTCGCGGCGACGACGAGGTTGCGCCACCTGTCATGGACCCGGCGCTCGGCGTCGAGGCGCTCGAGGATTTCGCGCTGGTAATCGTAAGGCCGCACTTCGAGGGCGCTGATTAAGGTTGCAGCGCCATCGCCTCTTCGCTCGCCGTGCACGGCCTGGTCGAAGCGGTCGGCGTCACGGCAAGGGTCGTAGGGCTCGAACTCGCCGTCCTGCCAATAGGCCTCGAACGTGGCACGGAATTTGTCGAGCACGTGACTGGTCTCGATCGCCGATAACCGAACGTTCCACTCAAGGCCATCGGTCAATGCCGGCGCCGACAGGTTCGATGAGCCTACGTAGCCAGTGTGAAAGCCCGAATCGCGCTGAAACAGCCAAGCCTTGGCGTGCAGGCGTGTGCGGCGGACGTCGTAGGAGACCCGGACCTCCGCGCCCAGGGCGACAAGTTCGTCCAACACGCGCCGCTCCGTAGCCCCACAGTAGGTTGTCGTCAGCACCCTCAGGCGCTTGCCGCGTCGCTGCAACAGGTCCTGCAGCCCGTCCCGCAGCCGCACAAAGCCCGACCAGACCAAGAACGAGCACAGCAGGTCCACGCGGTCGGCCGATGCCAATTCGCGTCCGATCTCGTCGCCGATACGGTGTTCGCCGCGTGCGTTGACGAGCAGACCGGTGTCTGACAGCGGCACGCCGGGGCGAACGGGCGGCGCGACCTCGACCAACGGATCGCCGGGCACCACGGCCAGCAGCTGCCGCAGTTCCAGCCGCGCCTCGTCCCCAAGGTCTAGGGTCGGCCGCAGCACATCGAACACGCGGTGGCACAGGGCGAGCCGTGCGTCCGGCTCGGTGTCCCTGAGTGCGCGCTCAAGCCAGCGCGCGACGTGGCGTGCCAGTATTCGTGGAGCCTCCGCCGGATCGACCGCGGTCGTGTGGTCGCGGGCACCATGCAGGTCGAGCAACGCCCGGCGCAGTTGACCGTCGATGAGTTGCTCGTAGAGGCCAGGGGCGAGGGGGGCGGGCATCGGCACTCCTGTTGCGACACACATTTCAGAGAAGTGCCTGGTCTCCATGCTGGCGTCAAGCTGCAGCGCGCCAGTTGGGTGTGGTTCACGGATTGGGGTCCACCGCCCGGAGCGCACAACTCGCGTAACTACATGACGTTCGTCTTGAACCCGGCGGCTGAAGCCGCAGGCGCACGATGCCAAGCCCGGCCTACGCCGGGCTGCGATTTTGTTTTTGATTACTTAGCCTTGCGCTGGCAAGGCTTTGCACGCCTAGGCCGCGGCTTCAGCCGCCGGCCGTTTTTGCGAGGTGTGTCTGAGCACCATCGCGCCGGTTGCCCCCATTTTAGGAACCGCACCCGCGGCAGTTCCTGGCAGTGGAGGCGATGGCAGCCCCAAATCTGCCTCTGCGCTGCGCTATCATCGTGCCATCCAAGTGAGGTTCAGTAGTCTGGCAACTTGCCAACCCTCCGAACCCAGCGTAAACCGGCGCCCCGCCACCACCGCCGGAACGAACCCATGCCCGACTCGCCGCCCTCGCCAGCCGACAACGCCCGCCAGCCGCTGCGCCAAGTCGCCCCTTTCGCGCTGGCGATCACGCTGTCTTCGTCGCTGCTGTTCCTGGTGCAGCCGCTCATCGCCAAGCAGATCCTGCCTTGGTTCGGGGGCTCTGCAGCAGTGTGGGGCACGTGCCTCGTGTTCTTTCAGGTGGCGCTGCTCGGCGGCTACGGCTACGCCGATGTGCTGCGGCGGTTTGGCCCCAAAGCGCAGACGCGCTTGCACATGAGCCTGCTGGCGCTGTCGCTGGCGACGCTGCCGGTGCTTGCGCCAGAGACCGCCAAGCCGCCGGGCGACGGCGAACCGGTGCTGCACATCTTGCTGGTGCTTGCGCGCGCCGTCGGTCTGCCGTACTTCTTGCTGTCGACGACGACACCGCTCTTGCAATCGTGGTACTGGCAGCGCCACCAGGCCGCGGTGCCGTACCGCCTGTACGCGCTGTCGAACCTGGCGTCATTGGCTGCGCTGCTGGCGTTTCCGCTGGCGTTTGAGCCGTGGTTCGGCCTGGAGACGCTGGCCTCGGCGTGGTCGGCTGTGTACGCGGCGTTCGTCGGCGTGTGCGGGTGGCTGGCGTGGCCGGTGCTGCGCGGCGCTTATGTCGTCGCGTCTGCCGAAGCGGAGCCAACTCCGGCAACGGGTGCACCGCCCAATGCCGGCCAGCAGTTGCGCTGGGTGGCCGCGTCCGCCATGGGCTCGGTGATGCTGCTGGCGGTGTCGAACCACGTGACGCAGAACGTAGCCAGCGTGCCGTTCTTGTGGGTGGCGCCGCTGTCGCTGTACTTGCTGACGTTCGTGGTCTGCTTCGACCGGCCGCAATGGGCGCCGCGTGCGCCGCTGGCGGTGGCCACGGTGGGTCTGTCGCTCGCCATGGCATGGCAGGCCGAGTCGCTCAACCTGCGGATTGCCCTACCCTTGTATCTAGGCGGTCTGTTTGTCGCCTGTCTTTTCTGCCACGGCGAGTTGGCGCGCAGTAAGCCCGAACCGGCGCACCTGACGCGCTTCTACCTGATGCTGTCGCTGGGCGGGGCGGTGGGTTCGGTGCTGGTGGCGCTGGTCGCACCAGCCGTGCTGTCCGGCTACTTTGAGCTGCACATCGCGCTGGTCGTGTTGGTTGCGCTGGTTGCTTGGACGGCACCGGGCTGGTGGCGCATCGCGGCTGCGGTTGCTGCGTGCGGCACACTAGCGCTCGGCTGGTCGGCGGCCGGCGACTATACCGACGGCGTGCGGATGATGCGCCGCGACTTCTTCGGCGTGGTGCGCACGCGCGACCGCCAGGCCTATGGCGGCAACTACCGGGTGATGATCCACGGCAGCATCAAGCACGGCGGTCAGCAGCTGGACCCGGCACACCACCGCGAGCCCAGCGACTACTTCGGCCCCGGATCAGGCTACGGTCGCACGTTTGCGGCGCTCGATGCCCTGCGGCCGCAACCGCGCAAGGTCGGCATCATTGGCCTGGGCGCTGGCGTGGCGGCCGGATACACCCGCAAAGGCGACGCGCTGACCTTTTACGAGATCAGCCCAGCAGTGGTTGAAGTCGAGACGGCAGAGTTCACCTTCCGCACGCAGACCCCAGCTACGCAGCGGCTGGTCCTCGGCGACGGCCGGCTTTCTCTGGAGCGCGAGCCGCCCAACGGCTACGACCTGCTCGGCATCGACGCGTTTTCGGGCGACTCGATTCCGATGCACCTGGTCACCCGCGAGGCGTTTGCGCTGTATCTGCGGCATCTTGCGCCAGACGGCGTGCTGGTGTTTCAGGCGACCAACCGTTACATCGATCTCTTGCCGCTGCTGCAGCGCCACGCCACCGAGTCGGGCCTGACCGCGCGCTCGGTCTACCACACGCCGGTGCGCGGCAAAGACCACACCTGGTGGCAAGAGATCACCCAGCAGGTCATCATGACCCGCAACAAGGCGCTATTCGACCATCCAGGGTTGCGCGATGTGGCCCAGCCGCTGCCAGCGCGGCCCGAACTGGCAACGTTTACCGACAGCTACCACAACCTGGCGCGGATTTTGAAGTAGCGCTCAACTCGAGCTGCGCAGGTTCTTCAGCTCTTCTTGCAACTCTTTGTGGGCATCGACCGTGTAGCCCAGATGCTCCGCACGCTCGTGAAAGCGCACGCGGGCGTCAGCCAGGGCATCTTCGATGCGATCAGCGGCAAATTCCAGCAGCGTCGCCCGGATGTCGTCGAGGCGGCGCTGCGCCGAATCCAAGTGCGCGTCCACTTTGCGCAACGCCGTTTGGAGCCGCGCGCTGGTATCGCCGGCCGTGGTCATGCCATCGCGCGGACCGAGATCGGTGCGCACCTGCAACATCTCGACCATCGAATCCATCAGGCTATCGACGTCGCACAGCAAGCCCACCGCGTCGGGCGTACCGGCTTTGTCATGGGCAAGTCGAGCGATCTGGCCGCGGGTCGTCAATGCCGCACGAAACCGCGCGTCTTTCAGCCCCCACCACAGCCACGGCCACGGCGGCAGGTTGCGCACCGCGCGCTTCAGCAGCCACAGCGCCCCGACCACGATGGCCGCGCGCAGCCCATAGAGGAGCAGTCGCTCGAGCAACACGCGTCAGTCCGCCAGGAAGAAGCGCCGCCAGGCCGACATCGAGCCAAAAGCGTTCAAGAAGTGCGGGTCGCTGGAGTTGAGTTCTATGTTGCCGAGTTTGAACGCGCGGACGGCCTCGATGGCGCTGAACGTCTTGCCGGCCTTGGAAGCCAGCGCATCCGCTTCGAGTTTCTTGCCCAGTGCTTCCGCTTCGGCCTCGGCGCGCTCGCCCTGCGCGACCAGTTTCTCGTACTCGGCGTCGGCCTCAGAGCGCACTTTCTTGTCGTACTCCAACGCTTGCGCCTTGACCGTAGCGATGGCCACTTCGATTTCTTTGCGCTTTTCTTCGATCTTGTTGTTCCACTGCTCGCGCTCAAGCGCCACATCCTTGTCGATGCCCTTTTGAACCGTGTCGGTCTCTTGCTTGGCCTTGGACTCGTTCTGCACGGCCATGTCGAGCTCTGCCTGGACCGCGAATTGCTGCTTGGCCTGCAACTGCGCTTCGTAGGGCGGATCGAACTGCAACGCGCGGATGACCACGCCTGAGTCCACCACCTGCATGTGGTACTGCCGCAACTGCTGGTTGAGTGGCTTGATGGCGCTTTTGGCCACCTTTTCACGCTCTTCGCTGACCTGGACCGTTTGGTTCGACAACTGCGCCAGGTGTTCCCGCAAAAAGCCCTCGCAGACGGACTGCACTTTGGCGTGGTAAGAGTCGGCAAAGCCCTCGCGCACGACCTTGTGGGCCTCGCCGGGCACGATGCGGTAGATGACGGCGACATCGACATGCACCACGTTGTTTTCGCGGGTGCGCAGGTCCAGCGTCTGGGTGCCTGTGAATTCAACGTACTGAATCGTATGCGGCAGCCGGTACCAACTGTGCAACAGCGCCAGGTCAAAGTGGCGACCCTGGCCAAAGTCCTCGCTGTCAATGCCGCTGGTCAGCGAGCGCCGCACGCCGATTTCGTCGGGGTGGATGTAGGTCGTCAACAGCGCGGGCACCAGCCAAGCTGCGATGATGGCGAGGCTGACGGTCTGCAGATTCAGGATTTTGCCAAGCATGGCTCACTCTCCCCGAACGGCCGGCACTTGCCGGACATCGAGCGCGGTCGAAACCGGGCGGGCAAAAGGCACTGCCGAGATCTTTTCCAGCTGCGGAAACACGTTGCGGGCAATCTCCAGGTTGAGCACGTCGGGGCCAGCGGCACCAACCGAGTTGATCTTGGCGGCGAGGCCCTGGGCCCGTTCGCGCGCGGCATCGGCAGCGGCGGCGGCGCGGGTGGTCTTTTCGGCGTGGACAGCTTTGGCCTCAGCGACCCGACCAATGCTGTACTTGTCGGCCTCGCGCTGCACACTGACCAGCTTGTTTTGGGCCTGCTGCTGCTGGGCTGCCAGGTCCGCCAGCAGCGTCTGG
Source organism: Pseudomonadota bacterium (assembly GCA_005792545.1). Classification (GTDB taxonomy): domain Bacteria; phylum Myxococcota_A; class UBA9042; order UBA9042; family UBA9042; genus SXRM01. Next base: position 14,482 of record SXRM01000349.1, read on the forward strand.
AATTCCGCATTCTTGGTCTCGCGAATCTCTTGGATCTTGCGGTCTTTTTCTTTGCCCAGTCGCTCGCGCTGCTTGGCGTTGACCAACACGGCCTGCTCAGCGGTCTGGCGATCCTTGATCGCCGTCTCGACCTTTTGGTCAAAGCTGGGCTTGGGCGTCAGAATCTGGCTGATTTCGATGCCCGTGGGCTTGAGCCGGGTGTTCAGCGTGACCTTGGACAGCGACGTGGCCTTGCTGTACGTCGAAGGGTCGGCTGCTTGCAGGAACGAGTAGCGGCCGAACTCATCGCGGAGCACCTCGCGCGAATGGGTGAGCACCGACCGCGACTTGTAGGCGTCGCCGCTGCCGTGGGTCTCAATGATGACGTCGGCCTTGGAGGCGTCGAGCTGGTAGTGGATTTCGAGCTTGCCGAACCAGAAGTTGCTGCCGTCGTTGGCGCGCACCGTCAGGCGCCGCACCTTGTTGGGCGCGCGGGGTTCGTCGGATTTGCTTTCACTGGGCTCGCGATCGCCCTCCATGGTCAGGATCTGCGGCCGGATGTCCAAGGTTTCGACACGCTGGAACCACGGAAAGTAGCTGACCGTGCCCTGCTCGCGGATGACCCGCCGCTCAGCGCCGAAAAGCGACAGGCCGGTGGTGTTGTAGATGACCGCGACTTCGCCGGGTTCGATTTCGACGAGGCCAGCGCCGCCGGAGCCCAGGCCAAAGAACACGACCAGGAGCGCGACGGCGGGCAGAATCCAGCGCGAGACGCGGAAGCCCTTGGTTTGCTTGAGGCGTTCTTCGAGTTGCTGACGGAGCTTGTCGGTGGGGTCGTCGCCGCCCCCGGGGTCTTTGTCGTCGGCCATGGCGGCCTCGCAGGGCGCGCAAGTGGGGTGCGCGTGGCGGCGAGGGTAGCACGACGGCCGGCGCAGGGCATCCGCGGGGCCAGTGCGGCCGCGGTCGCCTCAGGTAAAGATGATTTGCGCCCCATCCGCCAGGTCGTAAAAATCGCCAGCCGTAATCACATCCTTGACCTGCGGCAGCAGCTCCGCCTTGGTGCGCTTGAACATCTTCATCGCCAGTTCGCACGCATACAGTTCCGCCCCCGCCTCGTCGATGATCTGCAGCATTTCGCGGGCGCTAGGCAGTTCCAAGTCCTCCATCTGCTTCTTCATCATCGAGGCCGCCAGGCTCTCCATGCCCGGCAACCCGGCGACGATGGTCGGCATCGGGCTCGTCGGATTGCCGGCGAGGTTGACGTGCAGGTGGTCGACCTTGCCCTCGGTGATGACGTCCAGGCCCCAGAAGGTGAAGAACACAAAGGCGTCGATGTCGCTTTGCCGCGCGGCGTTGGCCAGGATGAGCGCCGGGTAGGCTTCGTCCAGGCCGCCGTGCGAGCAGATGATGGCGACCTTGCGGCGTGCGTTGCTGGTGTCGTTCATGGTGTCCTCCTCGCCAGACCATGCCGGCGACTTGTGGTTGGCCTACAAGCAGCCTGCGGGCTTGGGAATGCCGGCCACTTTGCAGATGGTGCGACCCGGGGCCTTGGGAAACAGCGCGTAGATGTCTTTGGTGGCGACGCCGGTGACTTGTGTGAGCCGGCGGATGTTCGGCGACTGCCCGGTCTGGCCCCAATCGGCGCGCGCAGCGTCGACCAGTTGCCAGCGGACATCGTCCAACTGCAAGCCGAGCGACACGGCCAGCTTTTCGGCCAGTTCGCGCGTCCAGACCGTGGGGTCAGCGAGGTGGCCATCGGCCGCGAATGCCACGCCGTTGACCACCATGGCTGCTGGTGCCGGGGCAGAAGGTCCTGTTGCACAGCCGGCCGGTTGGACCTTGGGTGCGCTCGGTGCAGCGACAAGGGGCCGGCGTTTGGGTCCAAGCGCCGCCGCCAACCTGGCCTTGCGCAGTGCGGCTGGATCCTGGCTTTGCGCCAGAGCCTGTGCTCCACGGCCGACGTGGCGCAGCAGTTCAAGCATCACGGCCATGCCTTTCTGAACATCGTGGTCGCCTGACGCGCGCATCAGGCCGAACATGCCCACGGGTTCGACGCTGTCGGCTTTTTGCAGAACGCCACCGGCCTGCGCTGCGATGTGCAGCACGGCTGGCTGGGTCAGCGCCCGCACCGTGTCGAGGATAGCGATCGTGGCATCGCCCAGTTGCCGCACGTCGTCCGGGCTGTAGTGCGCAACCACCTTGTGCGCAATCTCGCCGAGTTCGCGGCCAAAGGCGAACCAGCCCTGCTTCTCCAGCGCATCCAGGCGCACTGTGGCCACGCCCAGCGCCTCGCGCAGGATCGGCGTCATTTCCGCGAGCAGCTCTTCCTGTTTGCGTTGCCGCTCGACCAGGTACGCGACCTGGGTTTGCAGCGCGTCGATGCGATCGAGCAACGCAAGCTGAGTGGTATCCGAATTCATGGTGTCCTCCGTGGCTACGCCCATTTGCCGGCCATCAGCATCCGATGGTCGAGCGGGAGTTCTTTGCCGGCCAAAAGCACGTTCCAGTAGATCCACTTGAACGCAAGCTTGCCCCAGTGGTTGACCGCGCTCTCTTCCAACAGCGTGAACGGCCCCACGCCCGGCAGCGGAAAGCGCCCCGGCAGGGGCTCGGTCGTGTAGTTGAAGTCGATGAGCATGGCCTTGCCGTGGCCGGTCTCGATAAAGCAGTTGGCGTGGCCGTCGAACTCGGGCAACGGCGGCTGGCCTTCGGTATGGCGAATGATGTTGGTGAACAGCACATCACCCTGGAAATGCGCAACGGCACCGGCCTTGCTCGCCGGCACGTCCGTGGCATCGCCAATGGCGAAAACGTCGGGGTGGTTGCGGCTCTTGAGCGTGTGCTTGTCGGTCGGAAACCAGCCACCCGCGTCGCCGATGCCCGAGCGCGCGATGGTCTCACTGCCAGCGTGCAACGGAATCGACACCAGCAGGTCGTAGTCGACCTCGCGGCCGTCGTAGCTCTTGATCTTGCGCGCGGCGCCGTCGACTTCGGCCAGCGCGAATTCGGGCACGACCGAGATGCCGCGCTTGCCCAGCATGTCGCCAAGCAATGCAGAAGCTTTGGGTTTGGTGAAGGCGCCCTCCAGCGGGGTCGCGTACACGATCTCGACGTCTTTGCGTACACCGCGCTCGGTCAGGAAGGCGTCGGCGAGAAACAGGAACTCGAGCGGCGCTACCGGACACTTAATCGGCATTTCGGCGACGTTGAGCACCAAGCGGCCCTTGTCGAACGTCGCCAGCTTGTCGCGCAACGCCCGTGCGCCCTCGAGCGTGTAGAAGTCGAACGCGCTCTGGCGCCAGCCTTCGTCAACCAGGCCGGGCGTCGCTTCGGGCGTGACGCGGCTGCCGGTGGCAATGACCAGCAGGTCGTAGGCCACGTGGTCCCCGCTTTGCAAGTAGACGCGGTGTTCGTCCGGCGCAATGCGGTCCAGTTCGGCCAACGTGAGTTCGACCCGTGGCTCCAGCAGCCCCCTGCGGCTGCGCTGCAGTTCCGATTCGCGGTAGCCGCCAAATGGCAAGAAAAGCAGGCCCGGCTGGTACAGGTGCGCGTCGTCGCGGTCGATGACCTGCACCGCCCATTGGGGCAACGCGCGCACGAGCTTGTTGGCCAGCAGCGTCCCGCCTGTCCCTGCGCCGAGGATCACAATGCGTTTCATGGAGGGCTCCGGCGCGTCCGGTGTGCGCGCTTCAGCGGGTTGGAGTCGCGCCAGCCTGCGGTGGATTCGCGAAATCGGCCCGTCGACGACAAAGCGGTGACGATCGAAGTTGAACGCGCTGAAATGCTTCGGACTCGCCGGCGCGCGATGCGTTCCCTGCCGGACGCAGCTATGCTCGGCCTGCGCGCGGCGCGAGGCATCCCATGGCGAAAGAGAGCAGGCTGGCAATTTGGTGGACAACGGCATGGGTTGCAGCGTGCGGCCAGGCTGCGGGGCCCGCGGCAGGCACGGACATAACCCAAGACGCCAATGCCGAAACGACGCAAGCGGACACTGCGACTGCGCCCAAAGACGGTGCTGCCAATGAGGTTGGCAGGGCAACGGATGGCGCCACGGGAGACAGCGGCGCCGCCAAAGACGCCGGCACTGTGGAAACGGCCGACGCCGGCCCCAACTGCCCCAAGAACTGCGACGACAGCAACCCGTGTACCGACGACGTCTGCGCCGCCACAGGATGCATCAACACGCCAAATACCTTGCCCTGCGACGACAAGAAAACCTGCACGGCCAACGACGTTTGCAGCGCTGGGGTCTGCAAAGGTAAGGCGGTGTACTGGCAGTCGTCGTTCACCTCACCGCAGCCAGAAGCCTTGAACGCAGTAATGGCGACCGAAGGCGGCTTCGCAGCGATCGGTCACACCCAGGCCAAGGGCGCGGGCGGCAGCGACGGTTGGCTGCTGTTCCTGAACCAGCACGGTAGCTTGCAGAGCGACCACACCTACGGCGGCGACGGTGACGACGTCCTGCGGAGTCTCGCCTGGACCGGCAATGGGTGGATGGCAGTCGGCAGCCGCAAGGCCAAGGGCAGCAAGACCTTTGGCACCTGGGCGGTCCAGATCGACAAGGCCGGGACGCTCATTGCCGAAAGTGCACCGCCACCCGACACCGACGAGGAATTGCACGCGGTCGTGCAGTCGCAGAACGCTGCGAGCTTCCTGGCTGCCGGATACCGCGACGACAAGAATGGCGACACGCGGCTGCTTTTGCAGCGGCTGGAGCCTTCGGGCGCCAAGCTGTGGGAAAAAACCCATGGCACCACGCCGTTCAATCCGGCTTGGGACCTGGCGGCCTTGCCCGATGGCGGAGCGGTGGCGGTTGGCGACGTGGCGCCGGGCGGCGGCGCTTTTCACTTGTGGCTGGTGCGCTTCGACAAAGACGGCAACCAGACCTGGCAGCGCACCTACAAGGACAATGGGGAAGACTGGGGCCGTTCAGTGGCCGTGCTGCTCGACCCGGCGGGTCAGGTCACCGGCTATGTGGTCGGTGGGTCGCGCAAAGAACCGGGTCAGGCGGAGCGCGCGTGGCTCTTGCGCACTGACGCCGAGGGCAAGATTCAATGGCAGACGACGCTCTACGCCAAGGGACCGTCGTCGGTGTTGGCCGTGGCACGCGGCACAGGTGCGGACGGCTTTCTGCTCGCTGGCCGCACACGGTCGCCCGACGGGCCGCTCGCCGGCATGGACCAACTGACAATCTGGCGAACCGACGTCAGCGGCGTGATCAAGTGGCAGACCGCCACCGGCACCGCCAACAGCGAAGGCCGCGGGCTCGCCGTCCAGGTCGACGGCGCGACAGTGGTCGGCGCGGCTTGGGCGGGAACAGCGGGGGCAACCGACGCCCTGGCCGTGCGCGCCAGCATCAACGACGGCAAGACCAGCTGCGCGCAGTGAGGGCCCCGCCAAGAACTAGTCGTTCTTTTCGGCGCCCGTTTGCTGGCTGGGTGGGTCGCAAGCTCGCGTCTTTGCAAGCCGACTCGCCGCTCCCGTGTATCCACGGCGATCGAGTAATACGGGACAGGCTCCTAATTGGCCGTCACCCGTGACGGACAGATGACGCAACGGGTGGCAAGCACCACCGCGGTGAACCACAATCGGCCCGTGTGTCGCGCACACCGGCCACAAACCGGCGCCGAGCGCGCCAACCAGACGGAGCGATCATGAACAACGACGGACCCAAGCCAGGCAAGCTGCCGGGCACTTACCTGAGGTTCATTGAGAAGTTTCCCGAGCTCGGTCAGGCCCATGAATCCGTGGCCAAGGCGGTCGACGAGGCCGGGCCGCTGGACCGCAAGACCTGCGAGCTCATCAAGATCGGGCTATCGGTTGGCGCTGGCCTGGAATCGGCGGTGCGCAGCCACGTGCGGCGGGCGATGCAGCACGGTGCCACCGAGGCCGAGATCGAGCAGGCCGTGATCCTGGCCATGAACACGCTCGGCTTTCCGCGTACCGTCGCCGCGTGGAGTTGGGCGCGGATGCAGATTGAGCGCGGCGTCGATTGAGCGAGGCGTTGGCTACGGTTTGCGTGCCAGGGCCCAGAAAGACAGGCCAGGCAGCGGCACGCCGACTGCGCTCGCCGCCGCCGACAGCGCGTTGTCCACCGCCAAAGCTGCGCGCACCGCTTTGGTCACGCCTGCGCCGTGCGACCAGGCAATGCCGGGCTTGTGGTCCAGGGGATCGACGGGTTTGACGGCTTCTTTGAGCTTTTGCAGCGCCCGCGGCACCAGCAGGCTGTGAAACAGACCACCGGAAGCAACGAGATCCAGCCCCGCGCCGGTCAGCAACGCCCGCGCTTGAGCAGTCGCATAGCGGCGATGGTGGCGCAAGAACACGTCGTGACTGGTGTACAGCGGCTGCCACGCCGGAACAGTGAACAGCAGCCAACCGGCCGGCCGCAGCGCATCGCCGACGATGCTGCGGACGAAAGCGTGGTCGTCCTCGACGTGCTCGGCGACATCGAGCAGCGTCACCAGGTCAAAGGGACCCGCGGGCAGCGTAGTCGTACACGCGACCTTGTCGCCCGAAGTGGATTGGATACGCTCCATCGTTGACGCGTCGTATTCGGCGTCCCAGCAGGTTACACGCGCGTGCGGGCCGAGTGCGCCCAGCAGCTGACGTGCAAACCAGGCGTCGCCCGCTCCGCCGTCGAGCACACGATGGGCGGTGGCGGTGACCTTGTGGGCGCGCAGTTGGCCGAGCAGGAACTGGGCGCGGGCCAGTTCCCACGGGTGGCGGGCGCCGTCGCCGGTTTCGCGCAGGTCCATGGTCGGGGGCTCCGGGCGCCGCGGCGGCGCTGGGCGGACGATAGGCGGGGCGCGGCGGGGCCGCAAGAGAAGGCGAGTGCTGACTGGGCACGTGCCCAGCGCATTGACACCGACCGCCCACCCGCGCTCCAATCCCACCCGCTCGCGGCGCCCCCCATACCGGGGTGCCGGCACCCGCGCGTTCAGCCGCGTGTGGCGCCTGAGGGAAGCCGGTGCGAATCCGGCGCGGACCCGCCACTGTAAGCAGCAACGGTCGCCAATCGCGCGGCCACAACGCGACGTCGGGCGCATTTCGCCCCCAAAGGTCACTGGCGCCCCACGCCGGGAAGGCCGACGCCGCGTGCTGCGAGCCAGGAGACCGGCCGCGAGCCACCGACCGACGCGCGCCCCGGGCCATGGGCACGCGGGAGCTGCCGTGGTGTCGCCGCCCCGAATTCGCCAGAGCCCGCCGTGGCTGCTTGCGGCATTCGCCTGCGCCATTGCGGCACGGGCCGCGGCTGACGAGCCACCGGCCGGCCCGGTCGTGCGCCTAAAGCCCAAGTCCGTCGTGGCGCCGAAACCGCTGCTCGCCACCGACCCGACTGGCGACGGCGCGCCCATAGCCACCGTCGACGGCGCGCGGATGCGCCAAGGCAGCCGCACGGTCGCTGAAGCGGTCGCCGACCTGCCAGGCGCGCACGCGCTACAGGTCGGTGGCCCGGGCAGCGCAGCGCAAGTCACGGTGCGCGGTGGCACGACGGACCAGGTGGCGGTGTACTTGGGCGACTCGCCGCTGCCGAATTGGGACGGTGCCGCGTTCGATCTGGCCGACCTTCCGCTTTTCGCGCTCGATCGGCTCGAGCTGTACCGCGGGGCACCGACGGCGGAGCTGGGCGGTCAGCCCATTGGCGGCGCGCTACGGCTAGTGCCACGCAGCGCCCGTTCCCGCGAAGTCGAGCTGCGCGCCGACGCCGGCTCGTTCGGCAGCAACGGCATCGAGGCGGGGTACTCGCACCGTGACCGCCGTTGGCGCGTGTTTTCCGGCGCCCGCTGGCAGCGGTCGCGGGGCAACTTCGACTACGCGCTCGACCCAGGCACGGCGTTTGACCCGAGCGACGACCGCAGTGCAGTTCGCACCAACAACGAGGCGCAACGCCTAAGCGGCCTTGTCCACGCCGACTTGCGGCTGTCGTCCGGCGCTACCGTTGCGGCAACCTGGCTCGGCGCCTCGCTCGACCAGGGCCTCGCCGGGCCGGCGTTGCTGCAAGCGCAGTCCGCGCGTTTCGAGCGGCAACGTCAGGTCGGCGTTGTCGCTGGTCGCCTGGCCGACGTGGTCGCAGTTGGCGACAACGTCACGTGGTCGGTCGCTGGATCCTGGCTCGACTCCGCCGTCAGCGACCCGTTTGGCGAGCTCGGACCTGCGCGCGACGATGGCACGCGGACTGCGGGTGCAATGGGGACGGCCGCTTGGACTTCACCCGCGACAGCGGTTGCGGGCGGCGAAGCAACGCTGCTCACGCGCGCGGAAGGCGGCGCTGCCGATGTCGCCGTGCGCGACCGACGCGCAAGCGGCGGGTCCCCCGTCTCCATGCGAACCGTGGGCGGAGTCCAGGCTGCGCTGCGCTGGGTTGGCGCCGCGGGTGCGTTGCAGGCGACGCCGGCGGCCGGTGTTCAGGTCGCGCGCTCGAGCGTAGAAGGCACAGTGCTGGAGGGTGCAGCAGCCACCCTGCCCTGGCACGCGGGCCTCGCGGTCCGCTTTAGCCCGTCGTCGACATGGAGCTTGAGCGCCGGAGCGCGCCGCGCCACCCGACTGCCCAACTTGCAAGAGTTGTTCGCCGACACGGGCGCGGTGTCCGGCAATCTCACGCTACGGCCGGAGACGGCGCTGTCGGCGGACCTCGGTGCGACCGCCCAAGGCGCACAAGCTGGCTGGCAGTGGGCGGCCGATATGCGTGCCTTCGCCACTGGGGCCAACGACCTCATCCAATTGGTCCAGGTGGGACCGCACCGGGCTCGCTACTTCAACATTGCGACGGCGGATTTGTGGGGCGGCGAGGCGACTCTGCGCGCAGCCATGGGGTCGACCTGGCAGGCAACACTGCAACACGCGACACTACTTGGCCGCGACCGCAGCCAGCGCGACCTGTACCACGGCCGTGCCCTGCCTTTGCGACCCCGCAGTAAGTGGCTGGCCGAGTGCCGCTGGAGTCCGGCACTGCCCGGTCCGCTCGCCACAGAGCTGTGGGCAGCCTGGCGCTGGCAGTCCGGCTACTGGCTCGACGCCGCCAACGAGGTCGCGCTTCCCGCTCGCGGCTTGTGGTCAGCGGGACTGCAGGCCACGACCCGGGACAACGTCGCGGCAGTCGCCCTGCGCGTCGACAATGTGCTGCATGCCCGCAACTTCGACCTCGTAGGTTGGCCGTTGCCGGGGCGGACGGTTTGGCTGACCGTGACCTGGCACTTTGCTGCGGGTAAGACATGAGACTCGCCTACGGCCTTGGTCTGGCGCTGGCTGCGTGCGCGACCGACATCACGGCGGAGCCGGCCGGCCCCGTCGTCAGTGCTGCATACGGCAAGGCTGCCGAGCCTGCCGCCGATGCGCCGCGCTTCCTGTACGTCGTAGGCGGCGACTATGCAACGTCGGCGCTGTCCGTGGTCGATCTCGCCGGGATGCCAACGGGTGACGTGGCCACTGGGCCGCCTGTGGCTGCCCACGTGCTGCATTCAGGCAGCAAGGTCGGTCCCGTAACGACCGCGCTTTCGGGAGATGTGGTCCTGGCGCAGTCGCCGTTTGGAGACCGCCGCGCTCTGCTGGTGGATCGGGCCAACGGCGTACTGACGGTTTTCGATGCGCGCGTGCTTGCCGTAGCACAGCAATGGTCGGTTGCCGGTGGCTTCTATGCCAATCCGCAGGATGCGCTGGCGCTACCGGATGGCCGCATGCTGGTATCGCGGATGGGCAAGAACGCCCATCCCAGTGGCCTGTTGGATGGCGGCGACGACGTCGTCGCGTTGCAATCGGGCCAGGTCGCCGCGCGCACGGCGCTGACAGACCGCGCGACCCATGCCGGCCACCTGGCCGCACCACAACGACTGGCATGGGCCATGGGGCGGGTCTGGCTCGGGTTGGGCTCGTTTGCGCCGGATTTCAAGGCTGTGGGTCCAGGGCGCATCTTGGGCCTGTCCGCTGACGCCAGCGCGGTTGAGGTGGCAGTGGACGTCCCGATGGCGCGCAACTGCGTGACGGCCGCCGCGCTGCAGCCGGTGGGCCTTGTCGCGGCCTGCCAGGGTTCGTTCGTCAAGGGTCAAGACCAGGTGGCGCAGTCTGCGATCGTGCGCGTGCAGCCACAAGACGCGCATTGGGCGGTGACGGCCCTGGCCCTGGCCGACGTTGCGACGGGGCCATGGTCGCGCGATCTCGCCGTCGAAGGCGACAGCGTGTTCGCGGTGTCGGTGGGCGACCTGGCGACAGGTCGGCCCGATCGCCTGTGGCGCATCGATCTGGCTACGCAAGTCCGCTCGGTCGTCGCCAGCTCGTCAAAACCATTTGGATTCTCTGGGCTGTGGTTCGACCGCTTCCGCAGAGTGCTGTGGATTGGCGAGCGCGGCGCGCGGCCAGGCGATTTGCGGCGCTTCGCCGTGACCGCGACCGCCACCAGCGAGGGCAAGCCGGTGCGGAGCAACCCGCGGGGCTTGGGTGCCCTGGATCTCGGGGGCTTTTGATGGCCAGGTTGTGGGTCTTGCTGTGGACGCTGTTGGCGCTGAGCTGCCAGAAGGCTTCGCCTGCGCCGCAAGGACCAGCAACTTTGCTGGACGACGTCGGACACACGGTGCGCATTCCGGCGCGGGTCAATCGGATCGTGTCGCTTTCGCCTGCGGCGACAGAGCTACTGTGCGCGGTCGGTTGCTGCGACCGCATCGTCGCGCGCGACCAGTGGTCCGATTTTCCGACGCAGGTGCGCGGACTGCCTTCGTTGCCCGGATTCGCGCCAAGCGCCGAGGCGGTGCTGCTGCACAAGCCTGACCTGGTGCTGGTGCATTTTCCGCCGCCAAATCTGCAGGCGGCGCTCGACGCGGCGGGCATCGCCTGGTTCGGGCTGGCCGCCAGTGATTTGAAGCAGGTCGCTCAGGCCCACCGCGTGGTCGGGCGGCTGTGCGGCGAGCTCGAGCGCGGCAAGCAGGCCGCCATCGCGTTTGTCGACGCCGTCGCTGAGGTCCGCAAGGCATTCCCCAAGTCCGCCAAGCCCTTGCGCGTGTTCTACGAGCTCGATGCGGGCGACGGGCAGCGGCCATTCACGGTGGGCCGCCGCGCGTTTGGTCATGCGCTCATCGAGGCTGCTGGTGGGCAAAACGTGTTCGGCGACCGCGACGAGGCGTGGTTCGCGGTCGGCGTCGAACCCCTGCTTGCCGCTGATCCCGATGTGATCGTGCTTGGCGACGCCGATGTCGCTGTCCGGCCGCAATCGCTGCAGACGCTTCGTGCTCGCAAGGGCTTTGCGGCATTGCGCGCTGTACAGACCAGTTGCGTGGCGACCGTCCCGAACACGCTGGTCAGCCGGCCGGGTCCGCGACTGGTCGACGGCCTGCGCGCCATGGCCAAGGCGGTGCGCGTGTGTGCGGAGCGCAAGCCGTGAACCCGCGCAGCGCACTGCGCTGGGCCTGGCTGGGCGGCCTGGGCGCGTCCGTCGGTGGCGCTGCGGTGGGCATTGCTTTGGGTCCAGCCCCCCAAGGCCTCGTCGGGCTGGTCCAAGGGGCACTGGCGGGCGATCTCACGGCCCAGGTCATCCTGCTCGACGTGCGGGCGCCGCGCACCGTGGGTGCCTGGCTGGTTGGCGCGGCGTTGGCGCTTGCCGGTGCGCTGCTGCAGACCGCGACCCACAACCCGATCGCCGACCCGTACCTGGTCGGAACCAGCGCGGGGGCGACCCTCGCTGCGGTGCTGGCGGTGCCGGCGGTGTCTGCGCTGGGTGCGACGCTTGGCTGGCAGGTCGGCAGTTGGCTGCCGTGGCTGCAGCCGCTGGCCGCTTTTGGCGGTGCGCTGCTGGCGGTAACGCTGGCGTTTCGACTGGCCCGGCGGTCGTCCGCCGAGCGCATCTTGGTCGCGGGTCTGGTGATCACCGCATTTGCAGGGGCAGCGACGTCGTTTGTGCTCACCCAACTGGATGACACCCGCCTGCGCGCTGCGACCCACTGGCTGATGGGCGGCGTCACCCTGCCCGACCTCGGCGCGGCTTTGCCGGGGCTGGCGGTTGTGGCAGGCGCATTGCTGTGGTCGTTGGCCAACCTCGCGCAGTTGCAGGCGCTGACGCTGGGCGATGACCGTGCTGCAGGACTTGGCGTCGATGCCGCCCGGCTGGGTCGGCGGGCGGTGTGGTGGGCGAGCGCGCTGTCGGCCGTGGCGGTGTCGATTGCGGGCATCGTCGGCTTTGTGGGCTTGTTGGTGCCGAACGCGCTAAAGCTCTGGCTCGGCCGCGACCAGCGAGCGACGCTGCCGGCGTCTGCACTTTTTGGCGGTGGCCTGTTGGCCGCGCTCGACGGTCTGAGTCGCCAGATCGCTGCGCCCGGCGAGGTGCCACTTGGGGTGCTGACTGCGCTGTGCGGCGCACCCTTGCTGGTCGTCCTGCTGCGCGATGCGGTGGCCGCCAGCCCATTGCCGCGACTCGCCCGTGGTGGTCCTGCCTTGGTTGCGCCAACGGTAGCCATCCAGGGCTTGGGTGTGCAGTTCGGCGACCGCTGGGCGCTGCGCGAAGTCAGTATCCAAGTCGCGGCGCCCGCTCTGGTAGCGGTGGTAGGGGCCAACGGCAGCGGCAAGTCGACCCTGTTGCGCGCAATTGCCGGCGTGCAACCCGTCGACACCGGGGCCGTTCTGGTGGGGGGTGGCCCACCGTTGGTTGCGCTCGGCGGTGGCGAACTCGGCTGGCTTCCCCAAGCGAGCGCCGTCGAACCAGGCGTCACCGTCGCGGACCTGGTGGCGCTGGGTCGACACGCGCGCATCGGCGGTCAGTGGCTGTGGCTGGTCGGGGCGCGGCTACCGGAAGACGACGAGACTTGCGTAGCCCGAGCGTTGGGACAGGTCGACCTCGCGGAGCGCGGCCCTTGCGACGTCGGGTCGCTCTCGGGCGGTGAACGACAGCGCGCTCTGGTGGCGATGGTATTGGCTTTGCAGCCCAAGGTGTTGCTGCTCGATGAGCCAACAGCCGCCCTGGACGCCGGTCAGACTGCGCGCCTTTTCGAGACCCTGCGGGCGCTTGCGCATGCGGAGCAGCGACTGGTGGTGGTGGCCACCCACGCCTTGGCGGCTGCCGCGGCGCGGGCCGATTGGGTGGTGGCGATGGACGATGGCCGCGTCGTGGCACAGGGCCGACCGCAAGACCCCGGCGTCACGGCTGCCCTTGAGACGGCGCTTTGAGGCAAGGCCGCAGCAAGCTGGGGCGAATCGGGCAAGAAATTGGGCTCTACCCGCGGCAAGACATTTCCCCTCGCTCGTGGTAGCCTGCTTGGCTGCCCTGCGCGCCTGCACCTGGCGCCAGCCGGCACCCCGTTCCGCCGCGAGGCCCGACTTGCCCATGAACCGCACCGCCGCCCGCCCGTTCTCGTTGCCGCGCGCCGCATGCGCCGTCGTCGCCCTGGTGGCGATGGTCGCCTCCGGTTGCAACGACTACCCTGTGCACAGCTTGCTCGACAGCTTCGAGGTCCGCGTCACCCGCCAGTTGGCGCGCGACAAGGCCGTCAAGATCGACTTCTTGTGGGTCATCGATCACTCGTCGTCGATGTGCCAGGAGCAGCGCGCGCTGGCCAACGGCTTCCAGAAATTCATCAAGAGCCTGCAAGACTACGGCAAGATCAAAGAAACCGACCCGAGCTTCATTGACGCCCAGATGGCGGTCGTGACTGTTCAACAGGTCCCAGACACCAAAAGTATCAAGAAAATCGGCCAGTTCGTTCACACCCCGGCGACGACTTTGCCGCCGAGCTGCATCGAGAAATCCAAGCAGCCGTGTATGGGCGACGGCGACTGCAGTAAGCCCAAGTGCTTTGTGTATAGCAACTTCGACACCAATTCGGGCATGTGTCCTCAAGGTGGCGAAAAGTGCCTGACCGCCTCGCCGCTCAAGGCCGGCGACTGGTTCTGCAAGTTCTCGCCGCCCGAGGGCACGGCGACGATCAACACGTTCAACAACAACGACAACTGCTCCGTCAACACCAGCTGTCAGCTGCGCTGCAAGTCCAACAGTGACTGCTATGCGATGTTCGAGCCGGATGTGCCGCCGGGCGGCAAGCACAAGGTCAAGTGCAACACTGTGGTGTCGCCGGCAGGCTGCATGTTCGACCCGGAAACCGATGGCTGCCCGCCCGCGGAGAAACTGCCCGGCGTGCTCAAGCAGAGCGTGAGCGCCGACATCGACGTGGGCGACGGCGCCAAGAAGAAAGGCACGCAACTCGACCTGTTCCGCTGCAACGCCACGGTCGGCGCCAACCAGGAGCCAGAGGCGCTGTTTGAAGGCGGGCTGCGCTCGGCGTGGCTGGCGCTCGACCCCAACGGGCCCAACTGCCCGCGCGACAAGAACGGAAAGCCAACCGGCGTTTGCCAGTACAACGATCTGGTGCGTCCCGACGCATATCTGGTCGTGGTGATGGTGTCCGACGACGATGACTGCTCGATTACCTTTGAGCTGGACTCGTACCTGGGCGAGATGACCAGTGACGACCAAAAGGCGTTGCTGCTCAAACTGTTCCCCAAGGAGTTGCAGCGGTCGTGCCAGGCCTACAACGATCGCGTAGCCGGCAACCGCGATTTGCTAGTCGGCTATTGCGAGTACGCCAAGTTCAAGGACCCCCCGGGCAAGAAGCGCAAGTGCCCAAGCGAGTGCGAGGCGATCGCCGACAAGAACTCGGACGAGTTCAAGGCCTGTTCGGCGGAAGCTGAGGCCAACATCTCGGCGCTGCTGAACGACAATCCGCAGGGTCAGCTGCGCAACTGGCGGTTTGCCGCGGTCTCGGACTTCGTCAACCGCTTCAAGTCGCTCAAGTCCGACCCGGCCCGCGTGATTTTCGCAACGATTACCGGCGACGCGCTCAAACCCGGCACGCCACCGTCGGGCTGGTCGGTCGCCAAAGACCGAGCCAGCTACTACCGCTCGGTGCTACGCAACACCGCCGGTACGCAATCGGTGTACATCTGCTCCGGCGAGCGCGGCGAATCAGGCTACGGTTCGCGCTACATCCAAGTGGCCGATGCTTTCGGCGACAACGGCCTGGTTGCCAACATCTGCGAAGGCGCCGACTTCTCGGTGGCGCTGCAAAACGTCGCCGACCTTATCCTGTCGCGCGTCGTCAAGGTGTGCCTGCCGCACCCGCCAACGTATGACAGCAAGACCAAGGCCCCGCTCATCAAGGTCAGCCGCCAGCGCGGCACCGCCAAGATCCAGATGAAGTACGTCAGCGGTCCCAGCGACAAAGCGGCCAACGGCGACTCGTATTACGTCAAGGCAACCGCCGACTGTCTGGTGGGCAAGTCGGGCCTGAGCGCGCTGCAAGGCCAGGCCTGCAAGTCGACCAAGGACTGCCCGGCCGGCCTAGCGTGCCAGGATGGCCTGTGCAAGGTGTACGGCGAGGCCATCTACTTTCCGGTTACGCCACAGCAGGGCGACGTCATCGAAGTCAACTACCCGGCCGACATCGGCCTGTAGGCCAACAGCGGCGGCGGCGGGCGGATTTCAGCCAAAAGTTCTTGACCGCACTGGCGCATTTCGCCACGATCGCGGCATGAAATCGGTCGCATCGCCCTGTTGGGACACCCGTATCGTCGCTGCCCGCGGGCTTGCGCTGTTTCTGGCAGTGCCGGCCGCGGCCGGTTGCGGCGACAGCAACCCGGGCGCCACGCAGCCAGCAGGCGGCACGGCAGCAGACGCTGCGACCGACACCAACCCTGGGACGACGACGGCGCAAGATACCGCCCCAGACATCCTGGCCAGTTCAGACGACGGCACTGTGGTCCAGCCGAAGCCCTGCCCCGGCCCTTGCCTGGCCAGCGATGAGTGCCACCAGGCGAGTTGCGACCCCGGCACCGGTCAATGCGTCGTCTCCGCCAGGCCCGACGGCAGCGCATGCGAAGACGGCATCGTGTGCACCGCCGACGACACCTGCATGCAAGGCGTGTGCAAGGCGGGCAAGCTCGGCGGGCCGTGCGGGTGCCTGAGCGACGTCGACTGCGCGGCCAAAGACGACGGCAAGGTGTGCAATGGCACCCTGTATTGCGACAAGTCGACGGTCGCTTGGGGCTGTAAGCCGAACCCTGGCTCGGTGTTCGCGTGCCCACCCGCAGCCGAGCCGTGCAAGGTCGGCAAGTGCTTTGAGCCAGGCGAACCCGGCGGCAAACTCGATCAGGCGGTGTGCGGCGTCGGCCCACTGCCCGACGACACCGCGTGCGAAGACGGCGTGGCCACCACGGTGGGTGACGTGTGCGCCAAGGGTGTCTGCGCTGCGGGCACCAAAGTAGCGCTGTGCTCGGCCGACGCCGACTGCGTCAAATACGAGGACGGCGACGCCTGCAACGGCACGCTGTTTTGCAACAAGGCCAAAAAGGAGTGCCAGCTCAACCCCAAGACCGTCGTCGTTTGTCCGACGGCCGATGACACGGTCTGCAAGAAAGCGGTGTGCCAGCCCAAGGACGGCTCGTGCAAGACAACCGCGGTCAACGACGGCGGGGCCTGTGACGATGGCAATACCTGCACCAAGGGTGAGGCGTGCAAAGCGGGTCAATGCTCGGCGACGATAGCGAGCGACGTGTGCGGCTGCAAAGCCGATGCCGACTGCAAAGACTACGAAGACGGCGATCTGTGTAACGGCACGTTGTTCTGCAACCTGCAGAGCGCCAAGTGCCAGCTCAACCCGGCGACCGTGGTGCAGTGCAAAGCGGGTCTAAATACCCAGTGCACCGAGCAGGCGTGCCAGAAGTCGACCGGGCTGTGCGCCGCCGTCAATCTGCCCGACGGCATCACCTGCGACGCCGACGGCACGGCCTGTACCCCCAAAGATGTCTGCAAGACCGGCACCTGCAAGGCCGACCAGAACACCTGCCAGTGTCAGAGCGACGGCGACTGCGCGCCGCACAACGACAACGACCTGTGCAACGGCGGCCTGTTTTGCGACAAGGCCACCAACAAATGCATCGTCAACCCCAAGACCGTGGTGACCTGCAGCCCGGCGGTCGACACGGGCTGCGCGGCCAACACTTGTCTGCCTGCGAGCGGTCTGTGCCAGATGCTGCCGACCAACAAGCTCGGCAAGTGCGACGACGGCGACGCGTCCACCATCAACGACGCCTGCGACCTCAGCGGTAACTGCCTCGGCACATCGCTGACTGGCAAGTGCGCGGGCGGCGTGGTCCTGGATTGCGGCGACGGCAACCCGTGCACCGACGACCTGTGTCACCCGCTGGCAGGCTGCATCAACAAGGCAAATAGCGGTGCCTGCAGCGACGACGATGCATGCACGGCCGGCGATGGCTGCTTCAACGGGTACTGCAAGGCCGGCCCGGCGCTCAAGTGCGACGACTTCAACCCGTGCTCGACCGACGTGTGCGATGCCAAGCTCGGCTGCCTGCACAAAGACAACTTGCTGCCGTGCAGCGACGGTACGGCGTGCAGCAACGGCGACCTGTGCAAGCTCGGCGCGTGCGTGCCAGGCCCACCGTTGGTCTGCGACGACGGCAGCAGTTGCACGGTCGATTCGTGCAACCCCGCCACCGGCTGCATCAACCTGCCGGTCGAAGGCACCTGCACCGACGGCGACGCCTGCACGGACGGGGATGTGTGCTTCAAGGGCGCCTGCAAGCCCGGCTTTGCGCTCGACTGCGACGACAACAACCCGTGCACCAAGGACAAGTGCGATCACAAGACCGGCTGCGCCCCCGTGCTGCTGCAAAGCCCTTGCGACGACAGCAACGAGTGCACTGCCCCCGACCTGTGCGACAACGGCAAGTGCGTGGCGGGCGCCAAGGTCAACTGCGACGACTTCAACCCTTGCACCGACGACTTGTGCAGCCCGGTGACTGGCTGCCAGCACAAGCCCAATGGCAGCGCCTGCAACGATGGCAACGCATGCACGCAGGGCGAGTTCTGCACCGGTGGCGCTTGCGGCGGCGCCCAGCCGGTGTCTTGCGGCGACTTCAACCCCTGCACCGACGACGGCTGCAACCCGGCCAAGGGCTGCGCCTATCTCGACAACCAGAGCCCGTGCGACGACAAGAACGCGTGCACGCTCGGAGACGTCTGCAAGCAGGGCACCTGCACCGGTGGCAAGCAGGCGCCTTGCGACGATTTGAACGGCTGCACGGCCGACAGCTGCAGCCCGGCAACCGGCGGCTGCGTCCACTTGCCCATCGACGCCACCTGCGACGACGAGCAGCAATGCACCGGCGCAGGCAAGTGCAAGGGCGGGCAGTGCACGCCGGGGGCAAAATTACCCTGCAACGACAACAACCTGTGTACGGATGACGCTTGCGACGAGTCCACTGGGGTGTGCGCGTCGACGCCCAACGCGGCGCAGTGCAACGACGGCAACGCTTGCACCATCGCGGACCAGTGCGCCAACGGCAAGTGCACGCCCAAGGGCACCAACACCTGCAACGACGGCAATCCGTGCAGCACCGACGCCTGCGACGCCAAGACCGGCCTGTGCAGCCACTTGACCGAGGTCGGCTGCGGATCGGCGCCTTGCGCCAAGGACGCCGACTGCTCTAGTGGCCTGTGCAACCCCGCTACCAACGCCTGCCAGCAGTGCGGCAAGTCGGCCGACTGCGGCGACCCCAAGCTGGTGTGCATGGCTGGCATGTGCACGCTGGGCGACAGCTGCGCCAGTTCGATCGCCTGCAAGGCGAAGGGCCAGGTGTGCAATCCCGACGGCGGCTATTGCGTGGCGTGCCTGACGGCTGCCGACTGTCCATCGGAGCACCTGTGCCTCGCCAACAGTTGTCTGCCCAAAGTCGCGTGCGCGGCCGACAAAGACTGCCCGGCGGTGTGCGCCTCTGAACTGGGCGCGTGCGTCGAATGCAACGTCAACGCGGACTGCCTCAATGGCGGTGCGTGCGGGGTCGACCACGCCTGCCGGCCACCGGTGTGCTCCGGCGCGGCGTGCACGACCTCGGCGTGGTTCGCGTGCTTGCCCGACGGCAGCGGCTATGGCGCGCCAAAACCGTGCGACGACGGCGATGCCTGCACCGACGACGCGTGCGACCCCAAGGGCTGCGTGCACAATCAAAACACTGCGCCCTGCGACGACGACAACTCGTGCACGCTGACGGACGTCTGCGAAAAAGGCATTTGCAAAGGTTTCGGCGGTAAGAACTGCGACGACAAGGACCCGTGCACCAAAGACGCTTGCGACGGCGCCAACGGCAGCTGCTCGCACACCCCTATCACGGGCGCATGCGACGACGGCAAGCCCTGCACGGCCAAAGAGAACTGTGCGACCGGCAAGTGCGTATCGACCACGCCGACCGTTTGCAACGACGGCAACGCCTGCACCGACGATGGCTGCGATCCGGTGGTCGGATGTGCGTTTGTCGCAAACACTGCCGCGTGTGACGCCAAGACCTGTACCTGGGGCGACGTTTGCAAAGTCGGGCAGTGCGTGGCGGGGGCCAAAGGGCGGCTCTTTAGCGCGACCGGGGCGGTTTCGTTATCGGCAACGGCGTACACGACCTATGGCCGGGCGGTCGCAGTGTTTGCCAATGGCGATGTGGCGGCAGTCGGCGACGCGACGAGCAACGGCGGCGACGCCGCAATGGTGCGGTTTGCGTCGGACGGCAAGTCGTTCACGCAGCACGTCGGGGCCAACCCGGCCAACTTGGTGGTGCTGCGCTCGGCGGTGGTGGCGGCGGATCAGTCAGTCGTGGCGGCTGGCTATACGGATTCCGGCAACTCGAACCCGGCGGTGTACCTGTTGCGGGTCAACACCGCCATGGCGGCCGTTGACAGCGCGACGATTTCGGTCGGCGCGTCTTCGCAGGCGTACTCGATTCAGCAGGACACCGACGGCGGCTATGTCATCGGCGTGACCAGCCAGTACGGGGCCAGCAATGACGACCACAGCGCCTTGTTGCTCAAGGTCAGCGCTGGCCTGGACAAGGTCAACCAGGCTTGGGTCTACAGCTCGTCGGCGACTGAGTTTGCCCGCGACATCGCGCCCCACCCCAAGGGCGGCTACATGGCTGCTGGACACACGACTGAGAGCGCAAGTGGCCAGCCGGATGGCTTCCTCATCCGCATCCACACCAACTGGAGCACGGGCGCGTGCTTCAAATACGGCGGAGCCGCGGCGGACTACTTTACCGCTATTGCGGCGCTGCCCGGCAACCAGTTCGCCGCGATCGGCTACACCAGCAGCTACGGCGCCGGCTTCGCCGACGGCTGGCTGGTCATCGCCGACGAAAACGGCAAGCAAATCCGCCATGTGACCTTCGGCACTTTTGGCAACGAGTACCTCAACTCGGTGGCAGTGGTGCCGGGCGGACTGGCGTTGGTCGGTTATGCGTCGAACAGCGGCACCCAGGGCAACGACGGCTGGCTGGTGCGCACCGACGGCTTGGGCAACAAGATGTTCGAGCGCAGCTATTCGGGCGTCAAAAGCGATGTATTGTTGGCGGGTCGGCCCACGCCCGAGGGCGGTCTGGCCTTGGCCGGGTACAGCGACAGCGCGGGCGGCAGCAACCAGGCCTGGGTCCTGCGCACCGACGCATGGGGCAATGTCAGCTGCGGCCAGTCTGGCGCCTGTGCCGGCGTGGCGTTCCTGTCGTGCAGCGACAATAACCCGTGCACGACGGATTATTGCAGCGCAGCCAGTGGCTGCGCGCATGGCAATCTGCCCAATGGGGCGATGTGCGGCACCGGCAAGACCTGCACGGCCGGGGTTTGTGGGCCGTGAGGCTATTTGGTCGGCAGAGGCGGCGTCCCCAAAAGCGCATACGGGTCAATCACCTCTGCGACCCCGTCCTTCATCCAGCTGCCCAAAAAGTGCAGGTCCTGGGCCATCGCCTCCGCACACTTCGGCACGTTACCGTGGGCGCTCGGCTCGGGCGGCTTGCCCTTCTGCGTCGTCGCACGGTCAAACTGGAAAAGCACACCGGTCACCCCGCCCGCCGCATTGCCTTTGACGGGCAGCTTGCCGATCAGCGGAATCAGCCCCACAGCACCCGCCACCGGCGGCGCGTGGCCGAGCCCCAGCGCCCGGGCCAGCACGCGATTGGCGGTGTTGGGCACGATTTCGTCGTTCATCGACATCTGCATCAGCACGTGCGGCGGCGGCCCGGCGCCGGGCAGACGGTCTTTGAGCACGTGAGGGGCGTACGCCCCAGCGTCGCCGGCATCGAGCAGTGTCTGCAACATCGGAAAGAAGCGAATCACATCACCGTCGCTGGTTCCCTCGGGTTTGAACGCAAAAATGAGCGGCGCGAACTCTTGGCTGTCGCTGATGATGCTCGACACCCGCGCGCCCGGCACCGACAGCACCGCGGCCTTGAGGTGCGGGGTCAGCGCCAGCAGCTCCGATCCCATGATGCCGCCGAGTGACACGCCGAGATACATGAGCTTCTGGGTGTCGAGATCCGGCTTGCCGTCACCGTCCACATCCGGGTCGGCGAGCAACAGCTGCACCAGCTGCAGCTTGTCGTAGGTCGCTTGCCGCCAGTGGTCGCGGAGCTTCAGCCCATCGACGCTCACGGTGGCGACGTCCAGACCGAAGAACTGAATGACGGTTGGCAAAGTGCCCTGCGGCTTGGGATTGGTGCCCGGGTGGTCGCCGTGGGCCGGGGCGTCGATGCCGACGGTGGCGATGCCTTGCGGTGCTGCGAGTTCTGCCAACGCCTTGCCCTGGCTGCGCCCCGAACCCAGGCCGTGGCCGTACACGGCGGCCGGGACCGGACCTTTGGCCGCGGCCGGCAGCCACACGCTGACCATCAAAGTCCACGGCTTTTGCGGCGTGCCGTCAACGACCACGCGGCCGTCGCGATAGTCCTGGGCGACGAAAGGCCGGTCGCACTTGCGGAAAATCGGCCCATCTTCGCACTTCGCCGGCCCTGACCAGGCAAACTTCTGGGTAGCGATGTGCTGGGCGATCTTGACCGACAGGTCGACGGTGCTCTGGGTGGTGAACACGGCCAGCGCCGACACCTCGCCCGGCTTGACGCCTAGCGCGCCCAGGGCGTCTTGGGCCCGCCAGGACACGCGGTCCAGGCGCGGGTCGCCGCCCTCATTGCGCAGGATTTTCTGCAGCGCCAAGCTGGGTTGGATGCAGCCGCCGTCGTCGGCTTTCTGGCCATGGGTCCACACCACGGCGTGGCGGTGCTTGGGCCGCAGTGGGCGCATCGGCCACAACAAAACGGTCTTGCCGTCGTCGGTCAGCTGGGCCTCAAATGGCACCCGTTCGGGTTTGGGCAAGGGCTTGCCGATGGGGCCCAAATCGGCGAACAGCAACCCCGCGGCATCGACAGAGGTCGGGCCGGACGGCAGTCCCATCCCGACCGGCGCGTCAAACCGGAATGTCACCGCAGCCGTCACCCCCCAGCCGTCGAGCGCGTTCATGTCCTCAAAGGCCCGGGTCAGGATCTTTGGACCGTTCTTGATCCACGGCAGCGCCGGATCGAACTGCACGCGCACACCAGTTGCGGTCTTGGGGTCGTCGACGGTGTAGAACTCGTCGGGAAAGGTGGTGATTTGCTTGGGTCCGGCCGGGTCATACAGCAGCGTGGTTTTGCCGGTGCACGAGAATGCGACGTTGCGCGGTTGCAGGCCGGCGTCGGGCGGGCCGGTGTCGGCGGCTCCGGCGCTGTCCTGGGTGGCATCGGCGGCGGCGGCGGCATCCCCTGATGCAACCGCGACGTCAGCGGCGCCTACCGGTGCGGCGGCAGGGTCAGCGCACGCACTTGCAGCCAAAGCGACAACGAAAAGAGCAAGCACACAGCGGCGCATGGCGGGTCTCCGAGCGGGAGGGCGGGCGGCAAGCGTAGCACGGGGGCTGGGTTGCGACGATGCAGCTTATTTTTGCGGCGCGGCCTTCTTCGGCACGAAGATCTCGCTCACCGCCAAGGTCACATCCTCAAACGGCGGTAGACCCACCACCGCGCCGTCGGTGTACACGCCGAAGATCTGCCAGCGGCCGTTGACCAATTCCAGCACTTCAAGCG
>SXRM01000350.1 GCA_005792545.1 Pseudomonadota bacterium
AGATCCGCGACGCGTGCGCCGTCCATGCGGCGATGCGCGACTGCAGGTCGGCGGTTCCCGGAGGCGCGGAGGGGCTATCGGCCTGGGTGCGCATGCCGCCAAGGTTGCCCGTTTTCTCAGTGGGCGTCCAACCGCTGTGCGCGCAGGGTTGCGGTGTGGCGGCAGAAGTGGAAAATTCGCGGCTTTGCCCGCGACGGTCGCCCGCTCGCCACGTCCACCACTGCCGGAGAAAATCCATGATCCTCAACGTGCTTGGCCCACTGGGCCGGTGGTGGCGTGCCGCGGCGCTGGGCGCCCTGGCGACGACTTGGACGCTCGTCGTTGCCGGTTGTGCACAAGATGTCGGACAAATCGACCGTACCCAGCCTGGCGCGCTAAAAAAGTCACTGTTTGCAGGCGAGTGGTACTGGCGGCGCACAGTGGCCGACGCGCCTTACACCGCCGGCTTTACGTTCGTGGGCGAGGCGGACGACGTCGAGCGCGTGCGCTTCAAGATCGACGAGAACCACCTAATCGCCTACCGCAGCTACGATTTTGTCGCCGGCACCGATCTCGACCACAGCCAGCGCCGCAAGCGCGCACCCAACCGCGCCGCCGGCGAATCGGGCCAGCCAGTCGCCATCTACCGCATCCAGAGCCACTTCGACATCAAGCGCAATTACAGCGCGGCGACCGGCGAGCAGGACAACGTCATCGCCGAAAACACCATTGACCGGCCGTGGTTCGAGCGCGACTACGTCCGCGTCGATTGGACCGAAAACCTGGCTCCCGGCAAGGGCTTTGAGTTCACGGTCGACACCGTGCAGACCGAATTCGTCAAGTTCGCAGTCACCAATCCGGCCGATCCAGATGCGCTGACGCTGGGCTTTCGCGACAAGGCCCGCAAGACCGGCTGGCGCGAGACCCGCGTGCCGACCGAGCACCGCGACGCGGCGAGCGCCGACTACCTCGACTTCGTGCACAAGCTGTTGGCCACGCCACAAGAATTCGGCGGCTGGGATTGGGACGGGCCGTGGTCGGTGCCGGTGTGCTGGATCTACGGCAACGAGGACTGCAAACCGGCCGAGATCACCATCCGCACCTCGTTCTTGAAGATCGACCCGACCGACGAATACGAGGCGCTGGACTATCCCGACAACGCGTTGGCCCGCGACGCCAAGGGGCAGCTGATTCGCACGCGCGCGCTGGCCGACGGCACGATTGCGCGCGACCCGGACGGCGAGGCGGTGCGGGTGCCGATGTTCGACAAGTTTGGGTACTTCCGCGCCGAGCGCTATGGCTGGGACAAGCAGCACGGCGAGGTCGAGTCGGCGCGCGAGTTGAAAATCTCGCGGCATGACCTGTGGCAGCAGTCGTTCAAGAACGGCGAGCCCATTCCATTTGCGCAGCGCCAAGTCAAGCCGATCGTGTACTACAAGTCCATCGACTTTCCGAAAGAGCTGAACACGATGGCGGCCGAAACCGGCAAGCAGTGGGACGATGCGTTCCGCAAAACCGTCGGCGCGCTGCAAGGCAAGGAGCCCGCGGCCGTGGGGCCCACCTTTGTCATCGCCGAGAACACTTACGCCGTCGACAACCACGGCAAGGTCACGGACCGCGGCCAGCGCGTCGGCGACTTGCGCTACTCCATGCTGAACTACGTCGCCAAGCCCACGCGCGCCGGGCTGCTCGGCTATGGGCCCAGCGCCACCGACCCGGTGACCGGCGAAATCGTCAGCGCTACTGCCAACGTGTATGGCGCGGCCCACCAGGTGCTGGCGACCAGCGCCCGCGACATCTTGCGGCTGGTGCGCGGCGAAATCAGTCCGGAGGCGTACGGGCTGGGCCACATCACCGAAGCCGAGGTGCACGCAGCGCTGCACGCGTTTGCGCCTGGCGACAAGCCAAAACCCAAGGGAATCGGGGATCTCGCGGGTCCGCAAACCGAGGACCACGCCGAGCGGGTGGCATCGGTGCAGGCATTCGCGGCGCGGGTGACGGACCGCGACAAGCAAAAGGCGATCGCCGCCCAAAAGAAGACCAAGCTGGCCGAAAAGCCGGGCTGGGCCGAGCAACGCCTGGCCAAAATCACCAGCTCCGGCCTGCTGAGCAACCTCATCAACCGCCAGGTGGCGCTGGCGCATGGCGATCCGGCGCTGCGCGAGAAGCTGTCGCAGACCCCGCCCGGCGCGCCGCTGCCGGCGCTGACCCAAGCGCAGATGAACGGTCTGGCGCCGCACCGCTGGACCACCCGCGCGGCGCGCAGCCGCCACCTGGAGCGCAAGCGCCTGCTGGCCCGCCACAGCATCGAACTAGCCGAGTTTGCCGACGATGCCGTGCTCGGCATGGCCGAGGCGCTCAAAGACAAGCCCATCGAAGAAGTTCGCAAGACCATCTTCGAACAGGTGTTTTTGTCGACCGCACTGCACGAAGTGGGGCACACGCTGGGCCTGCGCCACAACTTCGAGTCGTCGACGGACGCGCTCAACTGGCCCGATGCCTACTGGGACCTGCGCGGCGAGGGGGCGGAGTCGCTGACCGAGCCGACGCTGGCCCAGAACAAGGCCGGCATGGACGACTACCGCTATTCGTCCATCATGGATTACGCGCAGCGCTGGCACCACGACTTAAAGGGGCTGGGTCGCTACGACGTGGCTGCCATCGCGTTCGGCTACGGTCAACTGGTCGAGGTGTTCGACAAGGCACCGGTCGATCCGCTGGTGCTCAATCCACCCAACTACAGCCCGACCAAACCTGCCGACGCGGACGGTTATCAAGTGCTCGAGCCGCTGTACCGCGATCCGCTGCGGGTGGCGCTCAAAAGCCAACTGCGCCATTACACGCAGATTCCCAAGAAGATCTTTGGCGGCCTGCAGCCGATGCGCCAGCGCAAGTGGGTGCCATACAGCCAGGTCATCGCCGACATGACGGGCGAGGGCAGCACACCTGACCAGGGCAGAAAGCGCCAACTGTGGGAGGTGCCCTACCGCTTCTGCTCCGACGAATACGTGGAGGGCACGCCGACTTGCAACATGTTCGACGCCGGGGCCGACGCCTGGGAGATTGTGCGCGCTGGTATGCAGCAGTGGCGCGACCACTACGTACTGCAAGCGTTTCGACGTGACCGGGTGGGCTTTGCCATCGAGGATTACGAGTACCGGGTGTGGTCGCGGTACTTCTTGCCGGTCGCGCTGCAGTTCCAGAACTGGGTGTTTTTGCAGTATGACCCCGAGACCAAAGCCAACCCGGGCGTTCTATGGGACTGGCTGACGTACGACAAGAGCGTCGCCAAAAAGCTCGGCCTGGAGACCAAGCCGTGGGAGCAGGCCCAAGGCGGCGGCTTGCCGATGACGGCGGGCGTCAAAGACGGCATGGACTTTCTGGCCACGGTGCTCGCCCAGCCTGAGCCCGGCCAGTACTGCTTTGACAAGAGCGACAACAAGTTCCGGCAGTTTAGCTACGTCACCGCCACCCAGAGCGGCGTGGCGCTGCCGCAGTGCAGTACACCGCAGACCTGCGACGGCAACCAGGCGTGCGCCGATCTGGTGATTCCGCTCGGCCGGGGCCGCTTGTACGAGACCGACTACGACCGCGATACCGGCTACTACTTCTTTGAGCGCCTGCGCCACGTTGGCTCGTTTTACGACAAGATCGCGGCGATGGGTGCGCTCACCGATCCGAGTACGTACTTTATCGGCGTCGACTCGTCGCAGCCGGTGCACAACTACATCCTGAGCATGGGTATCTACTTTGCCAAGGAACTCAACCACTTGTTTGGCGGCTTTGCGGCCGGCCGCGACGATGTGGTGGGCTGGGTGCGCCACAAAGACGGCAAGATCGGACCGCGGTCATGGATGGACCCGGGCAAGTGGAACAAAGAGCAGCAGCTGGCGCCCATCGACGTGCCGGGCATGTTCATCTTGCAGAACTACGCGATTTACTACGGCATGGTGTTTCTGCCGTCGAACTGGGACCAGACCTTCAATGACTCGCTGCAGATCTTCTTGCAGGGGTCGCAAGAGCCGTTCAACCCGCCGACCGACGCCGCGGTTGCGACGTACAGCCACGCTTTCAACGGCCGGACCTACAAGGCCGCCAAGCTTAACAAGGACGACACCTGGTTCAGCCCGGGCTACGAGATGGTGGTCGGCGCAGCGCAGCTCGCCGCGCGGCTGGCGGCCAAAGAGGCGGGCCTGTACCCTTGGATGCTCGACGAGCGCGTGCAGGTCATCGAGATCGTGCGCGGCATGTACGACATCTACGGCAAGGCGCTGTTCTAGGCGCCGGTGGAGCGCGCCGAGTGCTGCTGGCGGGGCAGCGACACCCCACAACCTGAGATGCCGCCAGCGGTCTGCGTTGCGTTTTTGCGCCCGGTAGGGGCACGCTACGACCGTCTGCGGGTGCCGCACGGCGCTGCCCCGCGACGCGATGTTTCGGCCGGCGCCCAAGCTGTCGGCCACCCAACGACTGCGCCCCAATCCACCGCGCCCTAACTATCGCGCTCCCGCGAGCGCGCACCAAGAGGCAGCCATGGCGACCGCCGCCCAGGACAAGAAGAAGAAGCAGGATCCCAAGAAGATCGAGAAGAAAGACAAGAAGCAGGAGATCCAGGAGAAGAAAGGCGCCAACGTGGCGGGCGCGGCTGCGCGCATCGTGGACAAGGCGATGTCCAAGGGCTACGCCGACCAGAAGGCGGCGCTCAAGCCCAAGGACAAGGGCGCGGCCGCCGCGCTCGGCCCCAAGACCGAGGACAAGAAGAAGGTCGGCGTCGGCGAAGCCGCAGAACGCGCGGCGTCGGACCACAAGCCAGGCGACAGCAAGCAAGATCACCCGTTGGAGGAGGCCAAGAAGCAGCTCAAGAAGGCCGAAAAGAAGGGTGAGAAGAAAGCAGCCGAGAAGGTCGACCCCAAGAAGAAGTCCAAGGACAAGACCCCGCCCGTCGAGAGCAAGGTCGACAAAGAGCGCGACAAGAAAGAGCTGGCCAAGGCCGGCGTCGCCGCCGCCAGCCTGGACAAAGACGAGGACGAGCAGAA
Source organism: Pseudomonadota bacterium (assembly GCA_005792545.1). GTDB lineage: Bacteria > Myxococcota_A > UBA9042 > UBA9042 > UBA9042 > SXRM01. Next base: position 5,013 of record SXRM01000350.1, read on the forward strand.
GCCGACCGAAGGCGAAGAGCACGAGGCCGCCAAGGTCGCCGCCGTCGCCAAGGACAAAGCTCACGGCAAGGAAGACAAGAGCCACACCCAAAAGCTCAAGGGCGCGCAGGGTAGCAAAGAGGACAAGGACGAGCGCCAGGAAGGCCATGGCTCGCCCGAAGAGAAGCTGGCAGCCGAGATGATTGCCGCAGCCAAAGAGAAGCAGGACAAGAAGAAGGGCCGCGACAAGAAGCCCACGCTCGACGTGAACGCCGACGTCAACCAGAAGAAGAAGTGGTGGGGCAACGCCGGTCACGAGCCGCAGGACACGCCGGCAAGCTAGCTACGAGCTGTCCAGGTAGGGCGGGTCCTGGTGGCCCGCCGAGCGCACCTCCAGGTCGCCGCCCGCCACCCGCGTGTCCAGGTAGGGCGGGTCCTTGTGGCCCGCCGCTCACTCAATGGGATTGACGCGGGCTTTGCGGCAGGGGACAAGCCCCCGCCCTACTTCTTAGCGCCGGCGTTGATCCAGTCTTTGAGCAGGTTACTGTCCGCGGTGCTGATGCCCGAGCTGCCAGCCGGCATCTTGCCGCCGCAGCCGTGGCTCAGGCCGCTCGTGACCTTCAAGTAGACCAGACTCTGCGTCGCGCTGCCGGCCTTGATGTACACGCTGGCCGCGCACTTGCTGTTGTTGACAGCCACGCCGACCAGCGCGTTGTAGGCGCTGTCTGCGCTAGAGCCCAAGCTGAGGCCGCCCGAGAAGCCGTGACAGCCGGTGCAGCCGTTGCCCTGGATGACCTTTTCGTAGACGTCTTGCCAGGTAATCGGCGGCACGCAACCGGCAATCGCGGTGTGGGTGCAGCCGGCCGTGGGGCTGCAAGCGTCATTGGTGCAGACGTTGCCGTCGTCGCAATTGGGCGGTGCGCCGCCTTTGCAGGCCCCGGTCGCGCAGGCGTCGTTGCTGGTGCAAGCGTTGTTGTCGTTGCAGGCCAAGGTGTTGTTGGTCTTCTTGCAGCCGGTGGCCTTGTCGCAGCTGTCGGTCGTGCACACGTTGCCGTCGTCACAGTTGACCGTCTTGCCGGCACACGCGCCGCCAGCGCAAGCGTCTGTGCTGGTGCAGGCGTTGTTGTCGTTGCAGGTCGCGGTGTTGTTGGCGTGGGTGCAGCCCTTGACCTTGTCGCAGGCGTCGGTGGTGCACGGGTTGCTGTCGTCGCATAGCGGCGGCGCTCCACCGGTGCAACTACCAGCCGCGCATTTGTCGTTGCCGGTGCAAGCGTTGGCGTCGTCGCAAGGCAACGTGTTGTTGGTGTGGGTGCAGCCGTTGCTGCAGCCGTCGGTGGTGCATGGGTTGTTGTCTTCGCAAGCGCCGGCACTGCCCTTGCACACGCCGCCCGCGCAAACGTCGCCCGAGGTGCAGGCGTCGTTGTCGTTGCACGCAGCGGTATTGTTGACCTGCACGCAGCCTTTGACCTTGTCGCAGCTGTCGGTCGTGCACGGGTTCTTGTCGTCGCAAACGATGGGCTTGCCGGTGCAGGCGCTGCTGCCACAGGCGTCGCCGCTGGTGCACGCGTCGTTGTCGTTGCAAGTGCCGGTCGAGTTGGTGAACACGCAGCCGCTCGCCTTGTCGCAACTGTCGGTGGTGCAAGCCTTGTTGTCGTTGCAGGTGGTGGCCTTGCCCGCGCACACGCCGGCGGCGCACACATCGGTAGCCGTGCAGGCGTCCTTGTCGTCGCACTTGGCAGTGTTGTTGGTGTGGGTGCAGCCGGTTTTGGCGGCGCAGGCGTCGTCCGTGCACGGCTTGCTGTCGTTGCAGTCGAGCGTGCCGGCGCCAGTGCATGTTCCGGCCTGGCAGGCGTCGCCGGTGGTGCAGGCGTTGTTGTCGGTGCAGTTCACCGTGGTCGGCGTCTGGACGCAACCCTTGACCTTGTCGCAGGTGTCGGCCGTGCAGACGTTGTTGTCGTTGCAATCGGCGTCGAGCTTGCACTTGGGCACGCAGCCAGCAATCGCCGTGTGCACGCAAGCGCCCGTCGCCGTCGTGCAACTGTCGGTTGTGCATTCGTTCTTGTCGTCGCAGGGGTTGGGTGTGCCGGCCTTGCAGCTGCCGTCGGCGCAGGCGTCGCCGACCGTGCAGCCGTTGCTGTCGCTGCAGGTAGCGGTGTTGCTGGTCTTCTTGCAGCCGGTGGCGGCTTCGCAACTGTCGTCGGTGCAGGCGTTGCCGTCGGTGCAGTTGACCGGGTTGCCGGCGCACTTGCCGACAAAGCACAGGTCGCTCTGGGTGCAGGCGTTGCTGTCGTCGCACTTGGCAGCGTTGTTGACGTGTCCGCAGCCCTTGACCGCGTCGCAGGCGTCGGTCGTGCAGGGATTGCTGTCGTCGCACGCGTCGGGCGTGCCCACGCACTTGCCGGCGGCGCAAGTGTCGGACAGCGTGCACAGGTTACTGTCGTCGCACGTCGCGGCGTCGTTGCCGGCGGATTCGGCGCACAGGCCGGTGGCCGGGACGCATGCCACCGTCAGGCAGGGGTTCTTGCTCGGCGCGCACGTCACGGTCGAACTGACCTTGGGCGCGCACGCGGCGACTTTTTGCGACTGGTCACAGAACCACACCCCGTTGCACAGGTTGCCGTCGTCTTTGGCGGTGCAGTCGGCGTCGACTTTGCAAGCGGGCGGAGGCGGCACATCGGGTGCAACGTCTGGTGGCACATCGGGTGCAGCGTCTGGTGGCACATCGGGCGGGACATCCGCTGTCACCTCTGGCGCGGCATCTGCGGCCACATCGGCGGCATCGGGCGGCAGGTCCGGGGCGATATCTTTGGCCGCGTCGACAGCGGCGTCGCTGCCCGCGTCTACAGTGGCATCGGCTGTGGCGACAGCATCTGCAACGGCAACGGCATCGGCCGCAGCATCGACTGGCTGTGCGGCATCGGCCGCGGCGACGTCGGACGTGGCAGTCTCTGCCGAGACGTCCTGCGGGGTCACCGTATCCGGGGCGGTGTCGCCGGGCGGTGCAACTTCGGCCGTCTGCGCGGTGTCCGGCACAGCCGCGTCGTCGCTGGCAGTCGCGTCGGGGCCCGCATCGCCGGCCGCATCGCCGCTGACGCCGGTGCTGGTTTCCGCCGAACCGGTGGTACCACCGGCACCGTCGCCAGCCGTGGAATTGCCGCACCCCATCGCGACGACGCATAGCGTCGCCCCCAACCAAGCTTGCTTGTACATACTGCCCCCTGCCCTGTCTGCTCGCCCCGCGGTCCGCGCGACCCCCCAGCCGCACCGAGGCGGCCATGGTACACACGGCCGAACGAAAAGCCACGCACGCTGTCAAGCCGCGTTGCCGACCAAACTCGCAGAGTTGCTGAGGAGCCTGTCCAATATTACTCGATCGCTGTGGATACACGGGAGCGGTGAGTCGGCTTGCAAAGACGCGAGCTTGCGACCCACCGAGCCAGCAAACGGGCACCGAAAAGAACGAGTCGTTCTTGGCGGGGCCCTGACGGTGGAACGGCGCGCCAACCAGCTACGGCAGGGCCACCACGCGCTGGGTCCAGGTCGGAGTCTGCTGGCCAGTCACGTACCAGCGAAAGCCACGCTCGCCGACATTGGGCACTTGCGCCTGCCACAGCGGCGTGCCGACTTGCGCGGCGTCCAGCGCCCGGCAGGCCGGGTGCATGCCCTCAAACGTGCGTCGATCCGGCAGCGCGGCCCAGCAACGCACGTCAAGCACGCCAATGGCGCGCTCACCGGGCCGCAACCGTCCCGCCTGCCAGTCGGCGACCGACAACCAGCGATCGCCCGGCTCCAAAACCGCATCGGGCCAGTACAGGTGCACGCCAAAGCTGGGTTCGTCGACGTAGGCGCGCACCACCAGGGCCGTCGGGTTGCCGTCGGTCGCCAGCCGGGTCGCAGCGGCGACGGCTGCCTCCGCGTGATCCGAGTTCTGCGGAGCAAACACCGGTACGATGGTGGCCAAACCGCCGACGACCACCACGGCTGCGGCCGCAAGCTGCGCTCGAGCCTGACCAGCAAAGCGATCGGCGAGGTCCCCCGCGCCCAAGGCGGCCGCCAGTGTCAGTAGCTCCGCGGACGGAATATGCAGGCGGAGCTTGCTGGACTCGTTGAAGTCCAAAAGCATCGGCACCGCCCACAGCAGCGCGAGACACCACGCGACCGCCGCGGCAGGCGAGGAGCGCCCGCCCAGCGCAAACGCCGCCAGCGCCAGCACCGGCAGCGGAAAGTAGCGCGGGTCGAGCACCACCCAGCCGTGGGCCAGCCGGCGCGGCAGGTCGGCGAAAAATGCCAGGTTCAAGCGCGGCAGGTTGCCAAGCGCCAGGTCGTCCGCAGTACGGTCACGGAGCCACGCCAGATCGGGCAGCGCCAGGACCGCAAACGCCAGCGCCAAAAGCACGAGTGGCGGGACAAACTTGGCGATGGGCAAGGTTGGCGTTCCCGTCCACGCTGCGGCGAACGCGGTTGGCGCGGCGAGCAGCATGCAGTCGGGTCGCGACAGCGCGCAAAGCAGCAGCAGCACCAGCGCACTTAGCCAGTTTTGGAGACCGCCCGACCGCAGCGCCTCATGCAGGCAAACCACCGCGGCCGACCACCACAGGAGCGCCGGTACCAGCATCGACTCCGAGCCGTGGTCGAGCAGCAACAGCGGCATGGCGCCAAGCAGCGCGGCGGCAGCCCACGCGACGGCCGGACGGTTACTGCTCCACAGGTAGGCCACTGTGGCCAAGAGCGGCACCGTCAGCGTCCCGAGCACGGTATGCAGCCACTGCACGGCGACCAGACTGGGTCCGGTGAGCCAGAAAAGGGCGTGGTCCAGCTGGGTGGTTGCCGACCCGTAGCGCGGCAATTCGTGCAAGAACGCTGCCTGGTCCAGGTGCAGCCAGCCAAAATGCACCATTACCAGCCGATGCGGTGCCCAGGCCCGCAGCGCCCACGCCACCACCAGCAACGCCATCCAGTGGCGCCTGCGGCCCGGCAACTTACGGGCAGCCAGCAGCAGCGCCAGCCCCAGCGCGGGAAGGGACAGCGCGAGCAGCGCCCAAGTTTCCGCGAGCAAAAGCGGCGGTGGCGCGCGACCGGCGGGCCGGGTGACGGCGAACTGGCCGCGGTCCAACTGGGCGACGTGGTCGCGCAGCGCCGTCAGCGCCGGCTGCCAGGCGGCGGTGGGTTCGCGGGGATCGGTCAGCCACAAAAGCGACGTCAGCGCCTGACCAGCGCCCTGCGTTGGCGGCCGACCTGCTGGCTGGTGCACCACGATTGCGCGGACGGTCTCGCCGTGGCCCTGAAGTGTCGCGACCAACTGGTCGGGACTGACCTGCACATCGTGCAACGCGACCCCTGCCGGTGGCTGCCATGCGCGCACTGCGACTGCCACCTCGTCCAGGACTGCCGCTCGCGCCGGCAGGGCCAACCCGGTCGCTGCCAGTGCGCACAACCATGCCGCAACGACCCAGCGCGACGTCACCGGCGCACCCGCGGGCGCAAGAAAGCGCGCTGAGCCGGGTCGGCGAGCAGCACCAGATCCTCGGCCTGGCGGGGCGCTGCAGTGTCGCCCAGCGAGGCAAACTGGCAATGCAGGCTCAGCGGCTGGCCGTGGCCGAGGCAGTGCCACAGGCCGGCAGTGGGCAGCTCGGGCAGGTCCACGCGCCAGCCGTGCGCCGCCTCGCCAGGCAGATGCCAGGCTGCGTAGCCGGCGCGCGAACCGGCGTGCGCACCGTCGGCCACGGCGAGGCGTTGCAGCACGAACAGCCCAGGCAGCTCGATCGCCTCGAATTCGCCGGCGCCATCGCCATCGGGTGGCTGCCGCTCGCGGTCGCCTACGGCCAACAGGACCTGGCGCAGGCGACCCACGCGATCGAACGACCACAGCGCGCGGCGCCGCGGTGCCGCAGGATCGCTTTGCGGCTGCGCGGTCGGCAGCGACACGCCGTCGTCTTGCCAGTCGGCCGCGGCGTCGTGCTGAACCTGCACCAGCCAGCCGTACCCGCCAGGCAACACCCACGCCGGCTTGCGGCTCTGCAGCTGGGCGGGCCGGATCGGCCAGTCGGGCTGTGCCTCAGGGCCGGTGGGGGGCGGCAGCCTGCGATCGCCCACCCAGCGCACCACCTGCGCCGACTGCACCCGGCCGTTGGTATCGGTGTGCACGACCGCGCGGGCAATCGCCAGCAGGCGAGACTGCTTTGCCACGCATGCCAGCTGCACACCAAGGGTCGGCCAGCCATGGGCGTTTTCGCCAAGCAAGGCAACTTGGGTGAACACTACCGGCGGCGGCCGAGTTTGCGAGGCTGCCGGCGGACAAGCCAAGTCAGACCAAGCCGCAGTCGCCGGGCTGGCAGGGTCAACAGACGGCGTGTCCGACCACTGCACGACGGCTGGGGCCAGCCGGCCAAGTGGATGAAAGGTCAAGTCGCGAGCAGCACGGCTCGGCTGGGCGGCTGCCTGCAGACTCTGTCGCCAGTTGGGCAGCCAAGGCGGTTCGGTCGAGACGGCGCTCGGCGGCGGCACCACCAGGCCCGACGCGCGCACGGCGCCGCCCGACAGGTAATCGACGACAGCAAAGGCCACGGGTTCCACGTCTGGCGCAGCGCGCGTCTCGCGCGTAGCCACGGCGCCGGCGGGCCGGTCCGCAGACCGGACGGCGACCGGTAGCACCGCTAGCGCGGTCGCAGTCAACGCGACCGCCCGGCGGCCGCGCCCGGTCATACCACCCGGCGGCGGCGCGCGACGGCCGCAAGTGTCAGGGCGATGGCCGACAGCCAACCGCTTGCGCCCACCGGGCTGTGGCTGGCGCTGCAGCGCAGCCCGGGGGCCCCGCCGCCGCTGCCGCCGCCCACAAACGCGGTGGAGCCATCGGTCGCCGCGTCGTTGGCGCCGACTGACGGCACCTCGACACCGCTGCCGTCGCTGCGGCGTGGCGCGCGACCCTCGTCCGAGCCGGGGCCAGCGTCGTTGGGCGTCGACGGCGCGACGTCGGCGTCTGGGGCCGAGGCGATGTCCGCCTCCGCATCGTCGGCGACTGGCACATCGACCGCTGCCTCGTCTGCGGTCTGCACGTCGGGCTGTGCCGGGACGTCGCCTGGTGCGGCGACTTCTGCGACGGCAGCGTCGGCGCTGGCGTCGGGCTTGGCCACATCCGCGGCGACGTCGGCCGGCGGCACGTCTGGCTTGGCGACGTCGGGCGCGATCTCCGGCCCGCTGGAGTCAACCACGGCGACATCGGGCGGCGCGATAACATCGACGACCGCCGCGTCTGCAGGGCCGGCATCCGGCACGCCCGATCCGTCCCCGCCAGCGTCGGTCGGGCCAGCGTCTGGCGTCGTCGGGCATTGGCCGGCCATACCGCCGCCCCCCGCGCACACGCCGCCTGCGCAGCCTGTGGCGCAAAACGAGTACTGCCGCTTCCAGCACCCTGCCACATCTACACAGGTCCAGGCGTGGGTGGCCTCGCCGCTGCAGCCGGCCTGGCCGGGGCTGCACTCGTTCTGGCAGCTGGTGCAGGCGACGCCGGACAAGCAGTTGTAGAACTGGTTGCCACCGTCCCACGCGCAGCAACCGCTGCACGCTTGGGTCTTGACCGTGCCGTCGCAGTAACTCAGCTGCTTGCCGACGCATTGGCCTTCAAAGCTGGTGGTGCCGCACGGGCCGGAGCCGAGGGTGCCGCCGCCGCCGGCCGGTTGGCCATAGCAGCCCTGCTTGGGGTCGAGCACGCAAGCACCCGCTGGGACGGTCAAGTTGTCCGGCGAGCAGTCCGCGTCGTCGGTGCACGACTTGCCGCTCGGGCACGCGCCCTTGCAGATGTTGCAGTCGCACAGCCATTTGGGGCCATAGCACTGGTCGTTCGCAGAGCACGTCTGCGCCGAGCCGCCCTCGACGCAGCCGCAGGCGCCGCTGACGCACAGGCCGTCGGCCACAACCTTCTGCATCGGCTTTTGCGGCAGAGTCCGGGTGATGCAGTGGATGGCACCAGACCACAAGCCGATTTCGTCGGCGCGGATGCCCTGGTGAGTCATGGCCGGCAGCGCCGCCTTCCATTGCTGGTACACCTTGGCTTCAAGCGCCACCTTGAGCGGGTCACTGGCGCACTCCTTGCCGTTGGTGCAAGACAGCAGTTCGTCGCAGCCCACCGCCACCGGGCCGGCGGTGCACTTGCCGGCCGCGCAGTGCTGGCCCTGTGCGCAGCCCAGGTCGTCCACGCAGTTGGCGCCAAACGGGTTGCGGCAGCTTTTGAGCGTGTACGACGGAAACACGTTGACGCCATTGAACATCGTCGAGTTGATGAAGGTCCGCGGCACGTCGCCGTAGTCGTCAGTAAACCGCGTCATCATTGCGATGCGCTGCACGGTGTAGAACTTGCCGTTTGGCGCCTTGGTGTTGGCCCACAGCGCGGCATTGTCGTCCAAGCGCTGCTTGTTCTCGGCCCAAACCTGCTTATACGGCACGTTGAAGTCGCTCGACAGCGCGTCGGCGACACCATCGGGCATCGTCACCGTCACTGGGCCGACGCCTGGCCAGTCCACGTTCAGCTTCGCGACATACTCGCCAATCAGCACGCTGTCGGGCCCGGTCCACTTGAAGAACATGTCGATGTGGCCGGTGCCATCGTCGGTGATGTCCTTCATGATCAAAGTCTTGTCGCAGCCAGCATACGCCTTGAGCAGGTTGCGGACCTTGAGCTCGCTAAACCCAGTGTTCTTGAGCGCGCGCGTCGAGGTCGTGCAGGTACCCAGGCCGTCGGCCATGAAGTTGCCGCCCTCAAAGCCAAACGGCATCCGGTAGGTGGTCACGTTTTTGAAGTACTCTTGCGCCAGTCGCGTCGGCACCGCGTCGTCCTGCGGCCGGTTCTTGTAGTAGACGAAGTCCAAAAACGCCTGGGTGCCGGTCTGCTTGTCGACCAGCGGCAGGGGGCCGTAGTCGATGTGCCAAATCGAGTTGTGCGGCAGCACAACGAAGCTAACTTTGGCGTCGATTTGGGCCTGCGGCATGCCGTACTGCTTAAGCGCTGCGACAAAGTCGTTGGCTTCGGTCTGGCCCGGCACGATGACGCGCACGGTGCCCGCCTTGGCAAACGCAATCGACTGCTCGGCGTACATGCGGCGCACGGGCTTATTGGCGGGCATGCCCGCCGCGTAGGTCGTCCAGACCTCGGTCATCGGCTCCCACTCGGCCATCGACCGAAACTGCCCGGCCTTGGGCGGTGCGGTGCGAGCGAACCACTGCTTGTTGGCAATGCGAAAGTCGTCGTACTGGTCAAACCGGCCGTGGGTGGCGCGCTCGGCGGCCGTTTCGTAGGCGGGCAACATACCTACAGACACGGGCGGCGTGGCCGCTTCGACGACGATAACATGGCGCGCCGTCGGGGTCGGCGCCTCGGGTGGCAGCGCGGTCGTGCATGCCGCGACCGTCACGAGCGCGACGCCAATGACCGCCACCGAAACCAAAGTGGGACGAGCCATGAATCCACCTGGCCCCAGTCAGGGCCGCGTCTGCTATACAGAATCGCCTTGAGGTGAGATCAATCCTGCCGCAAGGAAGGAGCGACGAGTCGGCTTGCAAAGCCGCGAGTTTGCGACCCACTGAGCAAGCAAGAACAGCGATCGCAGATGACCTCGGGTCATCGCGATCCTGTATAGCGGACTGGAAGACAATGACTTGAGTAGGTTGGGTGACGGGCGGAGCCGCGAGGCGGCCTGCGAGGCCGCGAGCTGGCGACCCAGCAAGCAGGCGAACGGGCCAATGAAATGATTGGGCAAATCATTTCCAGGCCCTATTTGCGCTTGACGTAGTCCGCAAAGCGCTGGCTGGCCAGCGCCAGGCGCGCCTGCCCGGCTGCGTCGGCCTTGCTGCGCAACTCGGCTAGCAACGCCGGGGCGCCCGCGTACTCGGTCATCTGCAAAGACTGCACCAGTTCTTCGACGGCATCCGCGTCGGTCGTGACCACCAACGCCTCGGCCAGCGACCGCGCGGCGACCGTGCGGACGTCCTGCGCTTCGGCAATGCGGCTCGGCGTCTGCCGGGCGATGGCCTGCCAGGCCCACGACGACGCCACGCGCCCCGCCGCATTGGCCCAAGCCGCGACGTGCGCCGGGGTCTTGGCTGCCGAGAGGCCGGCGGCGATGGCCTTGGCGGCTTCAATGCGCTTGCACTCGCCCAGACCGCGCAAGGCAGCGACTAGCGTTGAGCCCGACCGCGATGCGGACACCAGCGTGCCCAACTCACGGTCGCCGCCCAGACGGCCAAGCGCCTCGGCTGCGTTGTCTGCCATCTGCTGCGACGTCGCCGCGGCAAACGCGGCGTGCAGCACTTCGCGGGCACGCGAATCGCGCAGCAGGCCCACAGCCTCGATGGCGCCGACCGCAAACGCGTGCTTTTCCTCAGCTGTGGCGTACGGCACGTGCCCGTCGGCGCCGCGCGGCTCTTGCAGGGCCAGGGCGCTCAGCAGCGGCAGCAGCCACTCGGACTTGCCCACGCGCAGCTCGCGCCCGCACAGCGGTTGACCGAGCCGGGACTGTGAGTAGCCGGCCAACGTGCAGCCCTTGATCTGGGCCACCGCCTCGAAAGCGCTGGGATTGCGCAGCTTTTCGACGTTGACGGCCTGCTGCAAAGTGGCACGCGCGCCAGCGGGCAGCGCCTGCGGTTGCAGCCACACACCGCCTGCGGCGAGCGCCGGAGCGCTGACTGCGACCAGCGGCAGCGCAAGAGCCAACGATGCCAGGATGTTGTTCCAACGGTTCATCGGATTCCTCTCGGAGCGGCCAGCCAGCACGGTCGGCCGCGTGCGTACGATTGCTTGGCTTAACGGATGATGTCCCACCACGACAGCTTGGGCGACGGCCCCATCTCCGGGTTGGTACCGCAGTGCACCTCGCCCAGGTTGATGTGGTAGCCGTACCAGTCGTCCACGTACTTGATCTTCATGCCGTTGCCGTCGTTGCCCAGACCGTGCTTGCTGGTGCCCAGGCGGTCGAGCAGGTCCTTCTCGAAGATGTCGATGCCATCGACGATGATGCCAAACGGCTTGGGAATCATCGCGTGGTTGCCGATGACGAGGCAGTTGACCGTGCCGGGCTGCCAGGCGATTTTCTTGCTGCCTTCGGCTTCGGTCAGGAACGGCATCGACACCACTTCGTCGTCGTTGAGCTCCATCTCCGCTTTCATCTTGACCAGGTTGGCCTGCACCTTGACGTCGGCCTCTTGCGACCATTGCAAGATGTCCTGGTTCTTCAACACATCATCGACGGTTTGCTCCATCGACACCTGCTTATTGTTGACGTAGCCCTGGCGGCCAACGAACACTTTGGCCTTGCCAAAACCGTCCGCCTGCGCCTTCTCGAACATGCCCTTGGCCATCTTGTTGTCGCCGAGCATCAGCTTCCAGCCGCGCGGCGTCTTGGCCGGCATGTAGCTGGAGAACTCGTCGATGTGGCCGACGATGAGCCACGCCGAGTCGAGCTTCAAAGTTGGACCCTGCACGCGCTGAGCGTCGTACCAGTCCCAGGTCTCGGGCAGCACGCCCGAACCGGTGACGATGCGGCCGTGGTGGAAGTCGGCCTTGCTGGTGACGTAGGGCGGCACCAGGTCGTGGTTGCCGTGCGAATCATAGCTGCTGCCGCTGTTGGGCTTCTTGTACACGGCCAGGATCGCCTGGTCCTTGCCCAGCAGCGTTTTGCGCATCCACGCGATCGGCAGACCCTGGCCGCCGGCGTTGGCAAAGGGTCGCGCGTTGTACATGCGGTAGCCCTGTGGCTTGCCGTTCGGTCCCGGCATTTGCACCACGCCGGTCTGGTAGAAGTCCTGGGTCCAGCGGTCGGCATACGACGCGGCTTCGTAGGTCTCATACACCGCCTTGCCGGAAAGCTGGCTGGCCGCGTCATCGAGATCGACATTGAACGGGTACGAGTTGCTGGTCTTGCCGTAGCGCAGCGAGCGCCACTTGTCGTGGTCGTGCAGGTTGCCAAGCAACAGCCACGCCGCCACGCGCATCTTGACGGTGTCGCTGCCATCGGGGGCGTCTTTGCTGGTCGCCGCCGAGCCGTCTGGCATCGTTACCTGGAGCTTAACCTCCACATCGCCACTCCACGAGCCCGCCGCCTGCGACATGCGCAACTGCTTGCCCTCGATGCGCAACTCGACGCCGGTGCGCAGCCAGTCGGCCTCAAATGCAAACTCGGGCAGCAGGGTGCACTCTTCGGGCTTGCCGCAGGCGCCAAACGAACCCGCGACCAGCGCCCAGTCCGCGCCCAATTTGACCCATACGCGCACCAGATCGGGCTTGTCGATGACGATCTTGCCCTTGGCGCCATCGGGGGCGCCCGGCCAAGGCCGCACGACAATAGGCGCGAGGTCGAGCGCGTCGTCGTCGCCGTTCACCACGTCGTCGAACCAGTCTTCGAGCTTATCGCCGTCGTCGTCGTCCAGGTTCGGCAGAAACACAGCGCCGAATTTCTGGTCGAACAGCGTCTCGTTGTCCTGGTCGGTCGGGTCGTCGAACTTGGCCACGCCGTCGCGGTTGGCATCGACCACCAGGTCGACCACCGGAATCTTGGGGTCGATCTTGGGCACATCGGGGGCAGCGTCTGCGGCAGTCGCTCCGTCCATCTTGGCGCCATCGGCAGCCACTGCCGCGTCGCTGCCAGCACCGCCAGTTGCGGTGCCACTGCCCGGCGTGTCCGTAGACGTGACGCAGCCGCCCAGCGCCGAAACCGCCAAGCCAGCGCACAGGGTTGCAAGAATAGGATTGCGCATGTGCCACCAGCGCGGCCAAGGGCCGCCCTTTGGATTTGTCTTCGCCGGCGAGGGCCCACCGGCAGGGCGCGGAAAGCTAGCCGTTGTCGGCCATCGGTGCAACCGTCGGTTGCGGTGCGCGGGCGCGAGGTCTACTTGACCTTGCCCTTGAGGTAGGTATAGCCGCCGTCGTTCACGATTGCCTGGACTTCGATGGCCAGCTTGGTGTTCTTGGGGATGGACGGCGACAGCGCCGACAGGTCCAGTTCTGGCAGCGGGAAGCCACCCAGGCCCGAACCCAGGCCTTCCAGAAGCTTGGGCACCATCATGGTCTTGATGAGCAGCGTAAAGACCTCTTTGAGTCCTTTGGCCTCGGCATTGATCTGGGTCACTTCCATCTCAATGATGTCGATGCCTTTGAGTGCAAAGCCGATTTCCTTTTGCTTGGTGGTCGGGTTCTCGACGGCTTTGAGTTCTGCGGAGGCCTGGAGCGTGACAAACATCCACAAGTCGACCGGCGTATCGCCGAGCTTCAACTTGGCGTGAAGCTTGAGGTCGCCGACCTGAAGCTTGAGCGTGCCGTCCTTGGCGAGGCAGGTGTTGAGCATTGGCTGCAGCAAGAAGTCGGTCTCGATCGACAGGTCGGAAACGCCATAGGTCGACAGGTCGACACTGCCCAGCGCCTCGGCGCCAATCGCCATCTTGAGCAGGCCGCCATTCCACAGCGCGTGCAGCAACTGGTTGACGAAGTCGTCGGCCAGGCCGACTTCAAGCGCATACTTCAGGCTCGGGTTGAAGATCTCTTTGCCGTTGGGCACCAGACAGCCGGCGCGGCCGATCGATCCGAGCACCGCGTGCTCCACTTTCTGGGGCGCCGTCATCGACGCATCCAGGCCCGCCAGTACGCCCTCGCCGGCCTTGAACGTCAGCAGGCCCAGCACGCTATTGAGCTTGACCTTGACCTCGTCGCCCTTGCCGATAAAGGGCTTGAGCGGCAGCTCGGTGTTGAGCGCAAGGTTCTCAAAAGCGCTGCCCAGCGCGGCGCCCAACTGCTTCTGAATCTGGTCCTGCAAGACTTGTTCGATAAGCCCGGTAATCGCGCCACCGAGCAATTGCTGCACGATGTCGAGCAACAGGTTGACGGCACCGGCGACCAACTTGTCGAGCGGGTTCGGCAGGCTGTTGGCGCCAAGCTTGACCTTGAAATCCTGGATCTTGATCTTGGTGTTCTTGAGCGAACTGGTCACCTTCTTGGTCTTGGGGTCGAGCGCGAGCAACAAGTCCGTCTCGATGTTGACCCAGTCGCTGGTGGCGATGAACTCCTGCCAACCGGCCGTGCCGAAGGTATCGACGTTCATGCGCAACACGATCTCCAGGTTGTGGATCTTGGCCTTGATGTGCATGCCGCCGGCGATGACGGTAAAGCCAAGCTCCGGGTAGCCGCCGTTGATGCCCTTATCGCCAAAGGTGACCTTTTTGATGTCGACCGTCTTGACGGTAAAGATGCCGTTGATGCCCTGGTTGACCGCGATCGGTGCCCCGCCGACCAACGACTTGAGGTCCAAGGTGCCGAGCACGATTTCGGCCACCGACGCCAAATCCTTGGGGGTGGTGTGGTTGTGCGGCGGTCCAGCGTCAATGGTGTTCTGCGACATCCAAAAGCCTATGCCGCTCGGCACATGCGCTGCGGCCGGCTTGGTGGTGTCGTTGGGGTACCACTTGGTCGAGTAGTAGTAGCTCTGTACGCCGGTCGACTTGTTGTCGTGCTCGTCCAGCGCCTCCCACAGCAGCACGTTCATGCCCGGCGCCGACGACACCACAAACGAGTAGGAGCCGTCGCTACCGACCTTGATTTGCTTGCCGTTGAGCACGAACGACTTGAGCGCGCTCAGCTCGTCGGCAGCGGTGCCCTTGACCGTCACGTCGGCGTCGCCGTCGCGGGTCTCGCCGCGCTTGGGCGTGGCGATGTAGACCAGTGGACCCGTCGAGTCGACCTTGAGCTTGACGCTGTCGCTGTTGCTGCCCGCAGCGGTCTTGAGCGTTGGATGGGTCCAGGTAAAGGTGACGTAGCCGTCTTTGAGCAGGTCCCAGCTCTTGCCGCCCGCGTTGGCTTTGGCCATGTCGGCCGGGTCGACGGTGACGCCGGACTCGATCGGCACCTTGGTCACGTTGCCGTACTTGTCCTCTTCAAGTGCGACGGTCTTGATCGTCTCTTCGGCTTTGTAGACTTTCTGCTCTGGCGTCACGCCCATCTTCCAGGCGACGGCCGGCGCCGGAGCGACCACCAGCTTGGCGGGCTGCTTGTCGGTCACGTCAGGCAGCGCGCACTTGACCTCGTAACTGCCGGCCTTGGTGCTGGTCAGCTTGGTGCCGGCAATCGTCAGCCCGGCAGGCACGTCGAGCGTGAAGTCGCCGCCGGTCGAGTTGCCGTAGGCGTCGTAGGCCGCGCACTTGACTTCGGCGCCCGCCTCGCCAGCTACGATCTCGCCGGGTGTAACGGTCGCCACGGTCTTGACTGGCTTGCCGGCGGTGACCTCGATATCGGCTGCGTTGACCACGACATTGGCCGCCATGTCCGGCAGCTTGCAGCGCAGCTGGCCTTTGCCGGCTTTCTGACCCTCGCCGCCCAAGGCATCGTCGAGCTTGGCCAGTTCGGGCGGTGTCGCGTCTACGGTGAACTTGTCGTCGTCCTTGCCAACCGCATTGCCGAACGCATCCTTGCCGGTGCAGGTGACCTGGAACTTGTCGCCGGAGCTGAGCTTGGCCGGAGCGACGCTGGTATGGATGGTGGTGGCAGCGCCCGCAACGACGACCAGCTGTGCCGGGCTGACATCGGTCAGCTTTTGGGCATTGTTTAGGGTGCAAGCGACGTTGTAGGTACCGGTGCGCTCCGGCTTGATGACCGCGCCCACGGTCTTGGTGCCGTCGGTCGGCGTTACCGCAAAGGTCGGCTTGGGAATCTTGACGTTGCCGGGCTGCGCCGTGCAGGTGACCGTGACATCGACGCCGGCCTTGGCCTTGGCGGCGCTCAGCACCGTCTCGACTTCCTTAAAGGTGTTGATCTGACCGGGCTGCAATCCGACCGCCACCGACGGATCGACTGCCGACGGGCCAGAACCGGCGCCGTCGTCACTGCAGCTGACCAGCGCCGATGCCAGGCTGGCCACGGCAAGTGCGCCCAATGCGCGCGTTGAATTGGACAGCGTCACGGGGCGCGAGGGCGAGGGGCGCATCGGCAAACTCCTGCAAGAAAATGACGCGGCGGGGCGGCAGCGCGCGCGAAAGGGTAGCAGAAGTTTTGCGGTTGCGGCAGACGCAAAATGCCGCTGCGGGCGCCAACGCCCCAGGCCAGCGACGGTTTGCGCGCCCCACCCGGGTTGGCTGGACGGCGTCGCCTACTTGGCCGCTTTGTAGATGGCCATGACCTTGTGCAGCAAGTCGATGGCCTCGGCCTCTGGACGCTGGAAGGCGTTGCGACCCATGATCGACCCAAAGCCGCCACCGTCGGCAATCCCCTGGATTTCTTGCAAGATGGCGTCGCTGCCCTTGGCTTCACCGCCCGAGAAGATGACGATCCGCCGGCCGCCAAACGACGACTGCACCACGTGACGCACGCGTTCAGCCAGCGTCGCGACCGGGATTTGGTACTTCTCGTAGACCTTGCGCGCGGCGTCCTGCTCCAAGTGCGCGGTCGGCGGCTTGACCTTGATGATGTGCGAGCCCAGTTGGCAGGCGATCTGTGCGGCGTAAGCCGCGACGTCGATGCCAGTCTCGCCGTCTTTGCTGAGCTTGCCACCGCGCGGATACGACCACGTAACCACCACCAGCCCCTTGCGCTTGGCCTCTTCGGTCAGCTCGCGCAGGTCCTGGTACATGGTGTTGCGGTTGGCGCTGCCGGGGTAGATGGTGTAGCCGATGGCCGTGCAACCCAGGCGCAGGGCCTCGTCGACCGAACCGGTGATGGCCGAACAAGGCTCCGTCGGCCCACCCAGACTGTCGCTGTTGTTGAGCTTGAGGATGAGTGGCACCTGCCCGGCGTAGTCGGCAGCGCCGGCCTCGAGAAAGCCCAGCGGCGCGGCGTAGGCGTTGCAGCCGGCCTTGATGGCCAGTTCGAAGTGGTAGCGCGGATCATAGCCTGGGGCATTGGGCGCAAAGCTGCGCGCCGGACCGTGCTCGAAGCCCTGGTCGACCGGCAGGATCACCATCTTGCCGGTGCCCTTGAGCGTGCCGTGGTTGAGCATGCGCACGAGGTTGGCGCGCACGCCGGGGTTGTCGGCTTGGTACCAGGACAGGATTTCGCGAACGCGGCGAGACAGAGCCATCAGAGTTCCTCCGTGTTTTGCAGTGGGACAGGGCGCGGGGCGGCACCAACAACGTCAGTACAGACCCATCAGGCGCACAAAGAAGCCGCCGTCGTCGGCGGTGGTGCGAATGTCGCCAGCCGGGCCCTGCACGATCCGGCTGAAGTTGTAGCCGGCGCCCACGCGCACGGCCTTGGCGAACAAGTAGGCCAACTCGACCAGCGCACCTTGCCGCGATTCTTGCACCAGCGGCGTCGTCAGGTAGCGCCACTCGCCGGCCAGATCCAGTTCTGGCGTCGCGTGCCAGCCCAGGCGCAGGATCGTCAGCAGCTTCTCGCTGGCGATGTCCAGCCCATAGTCGGCAAACCGCTCGGTACCGTACTGGTAGGCGATCTTGGGCGAGAACTGCAAGCGGTACGGCGCCTCGAACGCCGGCTCCAGGCTGGCGATCCACTTGTCGCTGTGCAGCTGCGCGCCCTGGTTGTCGTTGCTCGGCCGCTGCTCGACCAGGCGCGTGACCTTGCCTAGCATGTTCAGCCAGTTGCTGGTAATCGGGCGATAGGCCAGGGCCAACGTCGTCTCGATCGCCTCGGCCTCGACACGGTCGTTGGTCTGGTCCTGCGTGCGAGCGATGTGGGCCCGGCCGAACAGGGTCAGCTCCTTGCCCAGAGCCAACTGAGCATTGTTCAAGCTCAGCACCTGCGCCTTGCGCAGCCCGCCCGACGCACTGTCGCCTTCGTCGAGGCGGACTTCTTGCCGTGTCGTCGCTTTCCACCAGCTGCCGGCGAGCCACTCGGCGCCCACGCTCAGCGCATCGCGGCCAAGTGCCCCGGCCGGCCCGGTGAACACCTGCTGCCGCTCGTAGCCGGCGTCCAGTGTCAGCCCGCTGCCGAGCAGGAAGCGCTTGCCTACGCCCATGACTGCGCGATTCTGGGCGCCGGTGCCGAGCGCATCCATCTGGTATTCGGCGAACGCGCGGCTGGTCTGGTCCTTGCCGTAGCGCGCCTCAGCGCCCACCACGGTCGCGCTGGTCGGCCGGCCGGTCTGCAGAGTGTCTTCCAGCCGCTGCTGGGCGTAGAGCGAGGTGTCCTTGTCGATCCAAGTGCGCAGGCCGGCGGCGGTCGAGTTCTGTCCAGCCCAACCCAAGCGCTCCGACAGCGTCAGCGCCAGCGTCTTGTCGAGCTTATACTCGGCGCCAAAGGCCGAGATCAGCCGGTCACCCCAGCTGCGCACGAGCGCCGGGTCGCCCATCGCCACCACTTGCTGGTCCAAACGCAGCGTCAGACGGTCGGTCGCGCGCCAGGCAAGGCCCGCGCTCGCGCCCGCCGCGTGATGGCCCGCAGTCGTCTGGTTGGCGGGGTCCAGCGACAATCCCCACGAAGCTGCAACGTTGCTGGTCCAGCGCGGGTCGATCTTGTGGGTGTCTTGGACCACCAGGCTGTGGCGGTTCAGCGCCGCAAACGCGCTCGCCGCCGGCGGGGTGTACAAGCCCACGCCGCTGAACAGACTGGCCTGAGCGTCGCTGAGCAACCCGTCGTAGCGGATCGTCAAGGCGTTGCGCGGGCTGACCACCAAATTGACGTCGCCGCCAAAGCGCTGCTGGGCTTGCTGCGCGACGACGCCGCCCGTCTGCAAGCCTGGGGCGACCCACTGCCACCACGCGCGCAGTCGGCCCGGTCCGGCTCCGGCGAGATCCACAGGCGTTTCACCCTTGGGCAGTGCGGCCGGCTCAGCTTTGCTGCCAAAGTCGCCAAGGTTGACGTCGATCTGCGCCTTGACGCCGTGACCTTGAGTGGGCTGCGCCAGGGGCGATGCGCCCTTGGGCGCGGCAAACGACAGGCCGCCATCGTCGGAGACCGACAGTTGGGTGTCGCGGCTCTGGGTGTAGGCCCACTCGACGCTGGCCTTGCTGGTCTGGCCGAGCTTGACCGTGAGATCGGCGCCGACCGCGCGATAGGCAGCCGCCGTCTCGCCGCGACCTTCTTGCACGTAGCTGGCGCCGACACTGACCGCGCCGCCGGCCGCACTCTGCCGGACTTGACCGCCAAAGGCCGCGTCGTCGCCGCTGACTGCGCCGCGGGACTCGTACAGGACCTCCAGCGTCACCGGCTGACCGTTCCAGGTCGCGTGCTGACCGCCGAGCGCCATCTGACCGAGCGCCAGGCCGCCGTCGACCGCGCTGGTCACCGGCGACTTGAACAGCAGGCGACCTTCGCGGTAGTCGATGGTGTAGTCGTTGTTGCGCGCTTGCGGCAGCCGCATGAGCTCAAGGCCGCTTTGGCGGTCGCGCACGACAAGTTCAATGCGCTCACTGCCCTCGATGACATCGCGCGCCGACAGGTAGTACAGCGAGCCACCGGTGCCGCGCAGCACGTCGCTGCGCCGCGCAATCAGCCGATCCTGCTGAGCGCCAAAGGCAATGACCTTGGTGTCCTCGCCGGCGACCAGCTTGGGCCGCAGCTCCATGCGCGCGCCGTACAGCGCCCGATCGTACCGCAGGAGCTCAATGCCCTGGACTTGGGCGCGCAGGTTGCCGACTTGCAGCTTGCCCTGCTCGGCCTCGACCAGCACGTACAACTTGCCGCGCGACTGCACGTCTTGGGTCTGCGGCGAGGCGTCGCCGTAGACCGGGTAGAAGCGGGTCGGATCCAGCAAGTTGGTGGCGAAATCGCCGAGCTGCGGGTTCTTGGTGGTGTCCAAGTGCGCGGTGAACTGCAGGTCCTTGAGGCCAAGGTATTGCCCGGCGACGCGGCCCTTGGCGTACAGAGCGCCGCGACCGAGCAACTGCGCGCTGCCGACCTGCCAAGCGCCGTTGACCCAGCCGAGGTTGCCGCCGTCGCGCTCGATGTCGACCAGGTGGGCGGCGACGTGGCTGGCCGAGGTGTCGGCGATCGCCAGCAAGAACAGCGCACGGTCCTTGACGGTGACATTGCGCTGCAACGTCGCCTTGTTGCCGCGCGGGTCTGTGCTGGTCATGGTCAGCGTGCTCGGGCCCACCGGCAGCGGAACCAGCGCATAGAAGCTGCCATCGGCCGCCACCGGCACCTCTTGGGCACCGACGTGGACCTTGTTGCCGGGCCGGGTGCGGCCGCGCAGCGCCAGCTCGGGCGCGGAGAATTCCTTGCCGGCGGGCGGCAGCCACACCTGGAAGTCGGCTGCGGCGGGCAGCGTGGTCTCCGTTGTGCCTTCACCGAGCTTGATGGCAGTCTCGCCGCCAGCGACGGGTGTGCGCTTCTTGCCGGCCTCCGCGGCGCGGCTGTCGGCGGCGAGGCCGTCTAGCAATTCCGCACCAAACTCGGAGACGTCGCGGCCTGCGCCCTGGGGCACAGTGGGCGTCGCGGCGGCGCCGGGGCGCGCAGGCGTCGGACTGCGCATCCAGATTGCGGCCGCGCCGTCGCCTTTCTGCCACAGGATGCGCGTGGGCTTGAGCGCGTTCAGGTTCAGCTCAGCCGGCAGGCCATCAGGTGCGCCGACCCGCCTGTCGTCGACCCATAGCCCCGTCGGCAGTGCAAAGCGCTCGGTCGCCGGCTCGCTCGAAGCGGTGTTCAGCCCGCGCCAGCGCAATTCGATGCGGTGCGGACCGATGGCGGCGCGGCCGGGCTTGCTGTCGGGGACGCTGGCGCCGACGCCAAACACGATGAGCTTGTCGCGCGGCGCGCCCTCGTTACCCAGGATCTTGTCGACGGTGCGCGCAGCCTTTTCGCTGCGACCCAGGCCGTCGCCTGGCCCGTCGTCGTGGACGGTGACTACGGCGATGCGGTTGGCGTCGAGCTTGGTGTCGCCCTTGATGGTCGCAGCGAGCTTGCCCAGCCACTCCATGGCGCTATCGGTCAGCAGGGACTTGTCGTCGTAGAGCGTCGCGCGCACGTTCTTGTCCGGCTCGCCGGTGGGCACTAGCCCAGTTCCGCTCGCAGCCAGCACCAGCGCGGTGGCCGGCGAGCGCCAGCCCGCGAGGCCTCCGGCGTCGTCCTGCAGCACTTCGATGGCAAGGCCGTACTTGCCGGCCGGCAAACCGACCGCAGAAGGCGCCCACAAGAAATTGGACGGCGCCGGCAGCGTCAGGTTCGAACGCGCCATCACGGTGCCGCGGGCGTCGAGCAGCACCAGTGCCGCTGAGCGCGCATCGGCGGGCACGCCCTGCACGGACAACATCAGCTGACCCAATACGCGGCCGCCGCCCAACGGCACCGGCACGGCGGGTGCCCCCAACTGGACGTTGCCGACGCGGCCGACCAGTTCGGTGGTGCCGAGCTTTAGCCCGCGGGCCGTCGCCGCCAGTGCAGTGCCGGGCACGGCCGGAGCAGCGGGCGTGGGGGCGACGGCGGCTGGCTCGGGTCGGGCAACGGGCGCCGGCTCAGGTTTGGGCGCGGGCGCTTCGGGTCTGGGCGCGGGCGCGGGCAGCGCTACTGCCGGTGCAGGTGCAGGCGGCGGCGTTGCCGGCGCTGGTGCGGGCGCGGCAGCCACTGGTACTGGCTCTGCCGGGGCCGGGGCCGGCGCGGGCAGAGTTGCCTTGGGCACCGCCGGGGCAGGGGCAGGTGCAGGTGCTGGGGCAACCTGAGCCGGCGTCGCGGCTGGCGCTGCCGCTGCGGTGGCGGGCGCGGGCGGCGCAACGGCCGGAACGGGTGCTGGCTTGGGTGCGACTGGCGCAGGTTCGGG
Organism: Pseudomonadota bacterium; assembly: GCA_005792545.1. Lineage (GTDB taxonomy): Bacteria > Myxococcota_A > UBA9042 > UBA9042 > UBA9042 > SXRM01. The sequence goes on from SXRM01000350.1 coordinate 26,669, forward strand.
CGCGATCGAAACGGGCGCCGGCACGACTTTGGGAGCGGGCGCCGCGGGCGGTTCGGCTTTGGGCGCGAGTACCGCCGCGGGCAGTTTTGCGGCCGCCGCGGCCGGGTCGACCTTGGCCAGCACTGGCAGCGGTACGGCGTCTTTGGCTGCGGGCTTAGGCAGTGTCATAAACTCGTCGCGACCGCGGCCGTCGCTGGTGCGCAGTCCTACGAGCAACTTGCCGTCGTCGGGCCGTAGCACGCGGTGCACGGCGAGGTGCTCCTCGACCAGCATCCCGTGGCCGTTGACGCTGGCCCGCACCGGCACCGACGGAATCTGCCAATTGCCAAGCGCCGGAGCGCCACTGCCCTTGCGGACCTCAAACGGCAGCAGTGCCGACAGGGCGCGGCTGCCATGGGCCGTCTCGCCGCGCAGACGCAGCGCGTATTTCTGGCCCGGCTCCAGGCGCTTGAGGATATTGCCCTCGCCTGCCGGCAGCACGAAAGCAACCTTGCGCGGCACGTCGCCGGTCTGCAGCGACTCCCAAAGCAGGTCGCCCTTCTTGCGGGTGGCCGTGACGGCGCGAATTTCCAGCGCGTACTTGGCAAAGCTGCCCGTCGTTTCCGCCCACACCGCCAACTCGCCGTCCTGACCCAGCACCACCGCCGTCGCGTCCCACGCCAGCTTGGCTGGCCGGTCGCCCGTCTGGGCGATGACGGCGTGCACCCAGCGCGGCGACAGCTTCTTGCCGTCGATGGCGATGTCGAGCGACCGCGTATCGCCCTCGACCAGCACCACGCCGGGTCCTTGCGCGACGGGTGACACGTCGTCGGGCGGCGCAAGCTGCACTTGCCCGGGACCGACCACTTCGAGCGCGCACTTGATGGGGAACTGCAGCGACAGCATCACGCCGCGCGTCAGGTACGCCACCTTCTTGCTATCGCCGATGGCCTCAGAGCCAGGCGGCAGCGTGTCGGCATCCAGCTTGAACAGGTGTGAGCCACCCGGCAGGTTGACAAAGTGCAGCCGGCCGTGAACGTCGCTGGCGGCGAACTCTCCGGTGTCGCTGTGCAGGCGCACCCCAGGCAGGCCGTCTTCGCCCGCGTCCTGGTCACCGTTGCCGTTGCTGTCGCAGAACACCTTGGCCATCACCGCCGCGCGGTCAAAGATCGGGTCGGCGACCACCTGCACGCTGGCCGTTGCCCGGTCGCTCAAGGCTGCACCGCCGGTGTCGAACAACTGCACGACTGTGGTCTGCTCGGTGCCAATCGCGGCAGCTGTGCCGACCGCGGCCAGCAGCGTCAGCGTGATTTCGCCGCCAGCCGGCAAGTCCAGCCCCACGTCGCCGCCGGTCGCCTGGCCTTTCTTGCGCACGGTTAGCAACTGCCCGGACAACTCGCCCACAGGCACGTCAACCGCGGTGCCGGCCGCTTTCTTGCTGATGACGCGCGCGGTGCCGGGCACGTAGCGCAGACCCACGGGCAGCACCTGCCGCAACTCGACGCCGCCGTGGCCGGTCAGCGCATCGGCCACCAGCGCGGTGTTCGACGCGTTGACGACCTTGACCGTGACGCCCACCAACTCGCCGACCTGGGCCTGACCGCGAGTCAGCCGAACGGCGACGTGCAACTGCGCCGACAGCTTGTCGACCGGCAGGTGGTTGTGGCGCGGCGGCACCGGATCGGCCTTGCCTTGCAGGCTGAACCGCGTCAAGTACTTGGGCAGCGTCGCGCCGGCCTTGGGCAGCGCCTCCGCCACCACAAAACCGTCGCCGGCGAGTAGCGCCAAGACGCCTTCGGGCTGGCGCACCAGCGACGGGAAGGTGCGACCGGCGGCTGTCGCGGCGACGTCGATGCGGTAGGCGCGGCCGGGCTTGGGCGAGAACAGATAGGCACCAGTGGCATCGGTCACCTGGCCCTGCTGGCCAGGCGGCAGCTCATCGGCCGGGACCGGCTGACCGGGTGCGACCGGATCCTGCGGATCGTAGCTCAGCAGCACGCGGACGTTACCGACCAGTTCCGCTGACTTGGCGTCATAGACGCGACCGGTCGGTTTGACGGCGATCGGCAGCTCGCCGCCGCCCGACCCTGGCGCGTCCCACTCGAATTCCCGGTACACCACGCCTTGGCCCGACAGTACGCGCACCGTGCGCTTGCCCTCGGGCACCTGCTGCAGCTGGAATTGCCCAGTCTTATCGGCGAGCGCTGCGATGACTGACCCTTCGCCGCCGAGCGGCAGCACCTGCACCTGGAAGCCGGGCATCGCCACATCGGCGCTGGCCTGGAACACGCCATCCTGGGCACCGACGTCTTCAAACACCGCGCCGCGCACCAGGCCCTGACCGACCACGGCGCCCACCGAAGCGCACGCGGGCTTGCTAACGAATTCCTTGCCCGCCGCATCGCCACCGCCAGCCAGCGTGGCTTTGGCGACGTTGCACATGGTCAAACCGGCCTGCGCCTTGGCGTCGACCACGACCCGCATTGCGATGGTGGCCGACTCGCCCGGCTGGACCTGCAGCCCGACGACGCGCAGCTGCGGCGGCTTGGCAGCGACCGTGCCTTCCCAGGCGGCCTGGACGCCCGGCGGCAGCAGCAGGTCGCCAGCGCCCTGGCCCTTGTCCGCAATGGGCTGCAAACCAACTGGCAGGGGATCGAGAAGCGTAGCGCCCGCGACCGGCACCAAGCCAGGGTTGCTGACCACGATCGTGTAGCGCAGCGTGTCGCCGGGCAACACCTGGCCACCGTTGTCGTCTTGCACCGACTTGACGACTTGCAGCACCGAGCCAGCGCCAGCAATGACCACGATGGTCGGCTGGTCGCCGTTGCTGTCGTCGCCGTCGGCGTCGGTGTGCTCCGGCGATAGCCCCTTGGCGCTGACCGTACCCTGGTTGAGCACCTGCGGCCCGAGCAACACGCGGATCCGGAACGCGACGTCCTTGGACTGGCCGATCCCCAGATCGCCCAGCTTGCAGGTGATCTTGCGCGCAGTCGCGTCGTATTGGCCGGGGTCGAGGTCTGCCGCGTCGGTCACGCCAGCGCCGCCCACTTGCAGGCTGCCGCCCACGTACTGCGCGTTGGGCGCAAGCGGATCCTCGAGCAGCACGGCCTGCGCCACGGCACCGCCGGCATTGGCGACCCGCACAACAAAGCGCACTTCTTCGCCGACGTCGGCCACGCCATTGCCGTTGGTGTCTTGTACTTCAGCGAACTTGAGCGTGGTCTTCAAGCTCGGCGCCTTACCGACGACCAACGACGCCGGACCCAGGGCGACCGGCGGCTGGCCTTTGCTGATGACCGTCGCGGTGTTGCTGACCACGGTGCCGTCGGGCGTATCGGCGCGCACGCGAGTCTGGAAGGTCACCGCGACAGCCTGCGTCGGTCCGGGATTGACGACGCCGACAGCCGCGCCGGCGCTCTGCACCACCAGACCTTGCGCAAGCGGCAGCGAATTGCCGGCCGCGTCCGGGACAGTCTGGCCGGCCACTTTGGTCGAACCGGCAACGTAGTCGGTGCCGGGCGGCACAGCGTCGTAGACCTTGGTTTCTTCCAGCGACTTGTCGCCGGTCGCCGACACCAGCACCCGCCAGGTGATGGTCTGACCGGTCAGGAGCGGCGCGCCATCGTCGTCCTTGCCTGTCTTCTCGCTCGACTCCAGCGAACTCGTCACGCGCACGGTCGCCAGCGTCGGATCGGCGTCGCCCGGCAAGCTGGGATCGTCCGATGGCAGCGCGGCAGCAAGCCCCTGGGCGGCGGTTTGGGCCACGTTGGCAATCACCTGGCCGTCGTTGGCGGTCGCCTTGACCCGCGCGTCAAAGGTCAGTGTGACCTTATTGCCCGGCAGCACCACGCCAAGCGCGGAAGTCGTCGCGCTGTCCCAACTGATGAGCGCCGCACCGCTGGGGTCGAGCGTGGTCTTGCCGCCCTGGCCGACTGCGATGATTTCGAGCAGGCCGTCGATGAGGTCGCCAACGGTGACGGCTTGTGCCGCGGCCTTGCCGACGACCTGAACCGTGATGTCATAGCGCAAGACGTCGAGCGGATGGACCTTGCCGCCGTTGAGATCGGTCACTGTCTTGGTGACCGCGAGCTTGGGCTGCGCCGAGATCGGCACGGTCTGCTGCGGGGCACTGTACGAAAGGCCGGTCTCGCCCTCCGTCGCGGTCGCGGTAAACACGGGCTTACTGCCATCGGCCGCCGTCGCCTTGACCTTGAGCGCAGCCAGCACCAACACAGGCTTGCCCAGCTCCAGCGCGGCCAGAACCGCGGCGTCTTTGTGGACCCAGGTCAGCGTCTTGGCCTTGTCGTCGAAGGCAGCGCCCTGCAGCCCCACCACGTCAAAGACGCTGGTGTCGACGCTGGCGACGACCTTGACCTCGCTCGCTCCGGCTTTGACCGCGGTCACCTGCACTTGCAGCGTGACGGTGTCGCCGGGTTGCAGCGGCAGCTTGGCGGGCGCCTCGGGCACCAGGCCAAGCTGGACGTCGAGCGTCGGGTAGAGCACTGGCACCGACAGCGCGTTCGAAGTCGCCGGGTCGCCGAGATCGGCCTTGCACGACGCCGTGTTGACGATCGTGGACCCGCTCGGCACGCCGGCCGCGATCTTGCCACGGACCGCCACCGTCACCTGCTGGCCCGCAGGCAACGACGGAATCGTCCAGGTCACGGTCTGGCCGTTGGCGACGCCGCCGCTCTCCGGCTCCAGGCCGACGATGGCCACCGGCACCGCATCGGTGATGACCAGGTTCGGCGCGGCAGCGTTGCCGACGTTGGCCGCGACGATGTTGAAGCGCACCGTGTCGCCCGGGAACACGTGCTTGCCGGTCAGGTCCTCGTAGGTCTTGGTGAGCTTCAAGATCGGCCGCACCACCACGGTCGACGGTGGGCCCAGCACGATCTTGGGCTCCGGCAGGCCTGTCGCGTTGATGGAAGCCGAAAACGGCAGCACGTCGCCGTCTTTGGCCGTCGCGGCGACCGCGATCTTGGCCACGAACTTGGCCGAGCCGCCCGCGGGCAGGGCTGGCAGCGCCCAGGCCACGCTATTGCCTTGCTGCACGCCGCCGGCAGTCACGATTTGCAGTTGGCCGACGGCCGCGGGCAGCGGCAGCGTCACGACCAGGTTGTCCGCAGAGCCCTTGCCGCTGTTCACGACCAGGGCTTCAATGCGCAGCACATGACCAGGAGCGACAAGGCCAATCTTGCCGACCCAACCGCTCTCGTCGTCGACCGTCACCGCGCTGTTGTCAAAACGCGCAATCGCCGACACCGTCAAGTTGGCGGTCGGGTTCTGGGCCAGCCCTGGAATCTGCGCGACGACGGCGATCTGGGTGCCGTTGGGCAGCGGCGCGATGGTGCCCTGGAACACCAGCTTGACGTCGCCCTGCGGCGACAGCCCAACGACGGGCACGGTCCACTGGATCTGGCCACCGCCGATCTTGCCGCCGTCAAACGCGCTCAAATTGTTCAGCGTGTTCGGCTGCAACACCGCGGCGACCTGCAGTAGCTGCGCCAGCGCATCGCCGGTATTGCGCAGCGTCAACTCCAGTTGCACCACGTCGCCCGGCTCGTAGGGTCCGCCGTTGAGATCCTTGACTTGCCATGCGCTGGTCGAAAAATCGGTCTTGGCCACGACCTTGAGCGTGGTCGGCTCGCGCACCGGCGTCGCCAGATCCGCGTCCGACAGGATCGGCGCGCCAAAGCCGGACGCCAGAATCTGCGCCTGCTCGCTGACCACGGCGCCGTCGACGAGCGGCTTCTTGAGCTTGGCCGTGACCTTGAGCGTGGCGCCGCCGCCGGGCACCATGGTGCCGAGCTTCCAAGTGATGACGCCGGACGCCACCACACCGCTGTTGTCGGCTGTGACCCCCTCGAGCTTACTGTCCAGCGGCAGGATGACCGTCACGTCCTTGCCGGTGCCGTCGCCGTCGTTGGCGACCGTGAGCGTGTAGGTCAGCGCATCGCCCGGCCGGGCGTCGCCGCCGTTGTCGTCGACCACCACCAACTTGGCCTTGGAGAAGTCGACGTTGCTCTGCACCACGACTTGCGTCGGGTCGTCTTTGGCGGCGGTGGTCGGGTCGTCTGAACTGACCGGGCCTGCGCCGCCGGTCAACGTCGCCTGCGCCTGATTGGCAATCGGTGTACCGTTGTCGGCGCCCGCTGACACGGTCCCTTCGAAACGGAACACCAGCACGTCGGCGGCCCCGGTGCCGAGCGTCGGCGCGACCGGCCACGACAGCACCTTGCCGCCGGCGTCGAGCTTGCCGCCGTCGAGCGGGACCAGATCGGTCAGCCCTGTCGGCGCGACATCGGTGACGGCCACGTCTTTGGCCAGCGCGTTGCCGGTGTTGGCAACCTTGATTTGCCAGCGCAGCACCTGCTTGGGCTTGGCCACGCCACCGTTCAGCTGGGCGCCCGACTTCGCGTCGAACACGTCCTTGGTCACGGTGAGCTTGGGCGCGGCATCGACCGAAAAGCAGGTCGGCTCGCCCGCCGGCTTGGGCACTACGCCAGGCGGGCTGGTCCCGGACGGCGTCGTCGCCTCGGTGGCTGAGATCGCGGCCTGGTTGCAGACCTGGATGCCCTTGTCGAGCGGCTTTTTCAACTTGGCCGAGATCGTCAGCGTCTTGGTGGCGCCTGCGGCGAGCGTGCCCAGGTTCCAGGTCGCCTTGCCGGTGCCATCGAGCGTGCCGCCGTCGGACAAGACGTAGCCTTCGGCCTGAGTGGGCAGCGCGTCGGTCACCACGACGTTACTGCCCGACTGGTTGCCCGAGTTGACGATCTGCAGGGTCCAGGTGAAGGACTCGCCGGCGCCGACGACCTGCGCGCTCACCGCCTTGGTCGAAGCGCCAAAGTCGGGCAGGTTGACCACGCTAAAGCTGACCGTGTTGGTCTTGGCGGCCTTGGGTGTCTCGTTGAAGGCAATATCGGCAAAGTTGTTGACGACGGTTGCGGACGGCGTGGCCTTGTCGACCACGGCGACCACGGTCAGCTCGATCGGCTTGTCGCCAGGGTTGACCGCCGCAATTGCGTTCCACGTTACCTTGCGCGACGCGGCGTCAAAAGTGCCGCCCTGGACCACCACCTGCACCAGCTGCGGCGCCAGCGTGTCGGTAACGACTACGTTGGTGGCCGGCGCGTTGCCCGTATTGGCGATGGCAATCTTGAAGGTGACCTGGTCGCCACCCTGCACCTGCCCGCCGTTGGCATCGCTGAACGACTTTTGCGACGACACCAGCGCCGGAGCCGACGTCACCTGGAACACCGTTGGGTCAGCCGCACCGGGCAGCTTGGGATCGTCAGACAACGCCGGAGCGCCCAGGCCCTCGCCGGTCAGCTGTGCCTGATTGGTAAAGGCCTTGCTCTGGGCGACCACCGCCGGCAGCTTGGCCGTGACTGTCACCGTCACGGGCTGCTGGCCTTTCTGGAGCGTCGCTAGGTCCCAGGTAATGGTCTGGCCGGAAACCTTGCCGCCGGCCGAAGCCGACACGATCTGTAGCGCCGGGTCGAAGCTCGACGCCAGCACGGCCTTGGTCACCGCGCCGCTGCCGCTGTTCTGAACGTTGTAGGTGTAGGTGACGGTGTCGCCCGGGTTGAAGGCGCCGCCGGACGACGACACCACCGTGTTCGAGAACAGGCTGATGTTGGGCTGCGCCTGAACCTTGATCGAGGTTGAAACCGCAACCGGCGCGCTGAGTTCGCCGCCGCTGGCCGTTGCTTTGTTGGCGATGGTCGTACCGGTGGGCACCAGCGTCCCGACCTTGGCCGAGAACGTCAGCACGGCCTGGCCGCCTGGCGCGATGGGCGGCACCGTCCAGGTGATTTGCTTGGCGCCCGCGTCGAAAGCGCCGCCCGCTGAAATCTTGGTGATGTCGGTCAGGTTGGCGTCGATTGGGTCGACGACCTGGAAGGTGCCAGTATCGGTTTTGCCCTGGTTCTTAAAGGTCAGCGCAAAATTCAGGGTGTCGCCCGGTTCGAGGTCGCCGCCATTTTCGTCCACCACGGCCTTGGTCGAGGTCGCCAGATCCGGGCCGCCTTGCACCGTCTGTTGGGCTGTCTGGATGACCACCGGGGCAGCGCCGTCAGTCGGGCTGACGGTGGCGACATTGGCGAACGTGGTGCCAGGTGGCGTCGCGGGCTTGATCTTGGCGGTGAACACCAGCGTCTTGGTCGCTCCGGCGGCCACCACAACATTGCTGGCCTGGATGGTGCTGCCATTGACGACTAGTTCTGGACTGGCGGACGACACGAACGTCAGCGCAGACGGCAGTGGATCGGTCAAGTTGACGGTACCGGCGACCTGCCCCGAGTTGACGAGCGTCATTGTGAACTGCACGTCGTCGCCCGGCAGCAGCGGCGTGCCGGGACTCAGGTCCGCGACTGACTTGGACGACGACACAAAGCTCGACTGTGCGCTCAGCAGCAGTTTGGTCTGGTCGCTGGGGCCCGCCTGCTGTGGGTCGTCGGTCAGCACGCTCTTGCCATCGACCGCTACCGCGACCTGGGTCAGCACCGCGTGGCCGTTGATCGGCGAGATGCCTTTGGTGGTCAGCTCTGCGGCTGACAGCACGGTCGCCGTCCAGGTGCAGGTGCCGGTCTTGCCTGCAGCGAGCACCAGCCCAGTCGCAGTGGTCAGCCCCGATCCATTGGCGCCGCCCGTCGTGTCCACCGTAATCTTGCTGGTAGCGCCCAGCGTGTCGGCCGAGCAGGTCACGGCCGGGCCCAGCTTGAGCTCCTTGGGCGCCGTCCAATCGAACGCCATCTGCACCTGGGTAGTGCCGACGTTGTTGAAGCCCAAGGTGTACTGCACCGATGCGCCGGGTTGCGCAGTCGTCGGATTGACCGACAACGTGGGCGTAGCGAGCTTGGGCGCCACGACTTTGACAACCGCGGTAGGGCCGATGTACTCGCCGTCGTAGACGACAGTCGACCCAGCGCTGCCCTTGTACTTGTAGGTCAGCACTGGGAACGAGTTGATTTCGTTGACACCCGGGGGCGACAGCACCTTGAACTTGAGCGTGACCTTGCGCAGCGAGTTGCCGCCGGCCTGGTTGGTGATGTTGCCCAGGCTCAAACCGGCAGAAACGGCGGAAGTCCCGCCGACATCCGCAACCGCTTTGCCGTCCACTGTGGTCGAACCGGCGACGTACTGCAGGCCAGGTGGTGGAAACGAGCCCAGTTTGAGCGTGCTCGTTTCGGCGTCGAGTTGACCGTTGTTGAGCAGGTCGATGGTGAACGTCAGCTCTTCGCCGCCGGAGACCTCGCTGGCGTTGACGACGAAGCCGCTGACGATGTTCTTGAAGTTCGGAGCCTTGCGGTTGATCTGCAGCAGCGTATAGGCGTACAGGAACATTTCGCCGGCGCCGGCAGCGATGACCGGGTTGGTGTTATCGGCCAGCGAGCCATTGCCGGACGACACCAGAAACGTCGCGGAGGTGTCGCCGGTCTTGACCAGGGATGAAATGTCAAAGTTGTCCAAATCCACGCCCGCTTCCGGCGTCGAATTCATGATGTTGTTTGCGTCGTTGTTGCCGGCGCCGCCTGTCAGTTTGGTACCGTTGAACTGCACGAAATCAAAGCAGGTCGCGCACGGCGGACTATCGGCGGTGCCCGGCGGATCCTGCGCCGGGTTGCCGAGTTGCTTGTCGCCCTCCATCGCGTAATACGACAGCTGCGCGTCGGGCGGGTCGCCAACCAGAAACTGGTTGATGGAGAAAAAGACCTGACCAGTCGAGCTTGCGTTCTCGTCGAGCAACACGAAGCCGTCGTACAGGAAGATGTCGCGCTCGGTGGCCTCGCTGAACTTGGTGTCGTACAGCAGGACCAGCGACCACGACGCGTGGCGCGCCTGGCAGAAAGCGTCGGAACCCTGGCAACACACGTCCTCAGGGCTGCCGTTGCTTTTGGGCAAGCAAGGGTCGCCGGGTGAACTGAGCTTGATGGCCGCCACTTTGGCGCTGACGTCGCCGAGCTTGTAGGTGCCGTTCCAGTTGTCGACGCCGGGATGCGCGGCCACCAATGCCGTGACATCTTTGCGGCACAAAAAGTGCTGTCCGCTGCCAGCGGTGTCAGTTCGCGAGTCGCAACTGTCGGCGGTTACCTGCGAAGCAAAGCCGTCGGCAGCCGTAAACGACGCCACGTCATCGATACCCGTGTTTGCCGCAGATCCTCCCCAAAACAAGAATGCGCCGACGATGACGGCATCTTGCGGCAGCTTCTGCGCGGTCTTGATAGTGTCGGCGGATTCGGGCTTGAGCTTGTCGTTGAAGCGATAGTCGGTGAAGTTGGTCACCAGCGAGGCGCCCAACTGCACCGCCTTGCCATGGACCTTGAAGGCCTTGGGCGTGCTCGGATAGGTGCCCACGACGGTCGCATTTGCCGCCGTCGCCCACAGCCCGACGACCGCAACCGCGCACCAGGCCGCCAGATTTCCCAGGCGCTTGCGCAATCTGTACGTGTGCGCCGCTACACCGCTCGTTCGAGCGCGACTGGTCTCGACTGTGTGCGCGCAGTGCACGTTGGCTCACTCTGGGTCCGACGGACCCGGTCGCGTCGGCCGCTGACTAACTCGCCCGCGGCGCGCGGAAGTCTGCCCTAGACCGCGCGCCCGCGATAGGGGCCAAACACAGCTTCAAAACGGGTTCCACAGCGCCAGGTCGTTGCGGACTTCCAGCGCATTGCCGGCGCCGGTGCCGACGCCGCCCACCACCAGCACATGGCCCGTGTTTAACGCCACGGCGCTGCCCTGTGCGCGCGTGCCATCGGGCAAGTCGTTGTCGACCGCAGCCACCTGAATCGAGGTCGTTGGCGGCGACACCGTGCGGTCCACGACCGTCGTGTAGACGAACTCGGCGGTATTGAGGTGCTGGGTGTCGCTTTTGCTGCCGCCCGCCACCAGGATCTGGCCTTCGGTCGGGCCATGCGGCACCAGCGCCACCATCGGCGCGCCGCGGGCGACCTGCATCGGATAGCCGTCCGAGTTCAGGTAGTTGCCGGTGTTGATGTTGAACACGTCCAGGCGCGCCAGCGGCTTGGTGTGCGCCTGGTCCTCAAAACCGCCGACGATGTACACGTAGCGGAAGTCGAAATTGGGCGTCCCGCGCGGCACGGTCGAGAACACGGCGCCTGGCAGCGTACGCGCGACGGGCAACGCCTGCGTGAGCGGCTCCCAGTAAAACGCCGACTTGTCGCAGGTGCCGTAGCCTTTGGCCGCAGTGTTGCAGGCCTGGCCCTTCTTGCTGACGTAGCCCTGGCGCGAGAACTGCACCACTTCGAAAGTTTGCAGCACGCCACCTTCGTTTTCGCCGCCGATGAGCATCACGTAGCCGCCATCGGCGCTCGGCACCTTGACGGCCGCGTGATTCCAACGCGCCTCGTTCAACTGGCCCTGCGCCAGGTTGCCGTGCAGCTTGTGCCACAGTTCCCAGGTGTTGCCGGCGCAGTAGGTCTCCTTTGTGCAGTCCGCTTCGCCGCGACCGCCCAGGACAAGGAAGTAGTCGTCGTCGTCGAACAGGCACAGCACCGTAGCGCCGGCGCGCGCGAACACCAGGTCGGGCGACTTGCCGATGCTGGTGCGCACCTTGTTGCTGGTCTCGATGTACTCGATCGAGTTGGTGACCTTGGGGCCGTCCTGGCCCTGGGTGTAACCGCCCGCTACGACGACCACCTGGCGGCTCGCTGCGGCTGACGCAAACGCGCGCGGCACCTTGAGGCGATAGTCGGGCCCGAGATCGCTGACCATGCCAACCTGGCGCAAGTTAGGCGAGTACTGAGCGATGGCGTCGCTGAAGTTGGTGTAGGTGGCGGGATCGTAAGCGTTCTGCTTGCCCTCTTTTGGCTCGGCGCCGCCGATGACGTAGACATTGCCGTCGTTGCCCGGTTGGGTGGCGGTAGCGGAACCCGCCTTGCCCGCGACGATCGCCTTATTGCCCGCGTTCGACTCAGCCGGCGCAAAGCGGTTGGTGCGCGTCAAATACGGGAACAGCGACTTGCTGCCACCGCCTTTGACCTGATCAAACGGAATCGAGCGACCGCGGCCGACCACCGGCGGGGCCGGCGCGCCATTCTTGTTCGACCACAGCTCAATGCGGACCTGGACACCGGTGGTGTACGGAATGCCAGGGCAGGACGTCGCCGAGGTACAGCCCAAGTCAAGGGCAGCGCCGGGCACGTAAGGCTTGACCGCGCGGTAGGCGCCATCGGCTTGACCGGGCACTTCCGCCGTGATCGCGATGAACTTGTCGCCGGCCAGGCCAAACGGGTTGTCTTCACTCGAGGACGGCTTGCGCACGATGAGGTCGGCGCCGACGGGCGGCTTGCTCTCACCGGCGCACGCGGCCGCAGCCATCAGCCACGGCACGGCCAGGCGCACCCATGGCGCGTGCCCGCGTCGTCCACCCCTGCAAACTTGGTCGGCCATGCGATCGACTCCGAACGGTCGTGTGGGTCCAGGCTGGTCAGTGCCGGCAGACGACCCGAGTCCGCGCGGCCAGAAGGGCGTAGGCAAGCCTTGGCGACAATCGCGCCGCGGCAGGCCCGGGCGGTCACGGCATGGTGACCCGCACCCCGTATCCGGTGACGGCATCGCCGCCGCGCGTAGCCATGTAGGCGCCGGCACCGCCGCCGCCCACCGCGACGACACCGACTGCCGTCCAGAACCACCAGGTGGTGTAGAACGGCTTGTCGCTCTTGTCGCCGTCGGGGTCTTTGAGCAAATCCTTGTAGGGATCGTCTTTTTCGACTTTCTTGATGATGGGTTCGCTGCGACGCGGCTCGGGCTTGGGTTCCGGGCGCGGCTCCGCCCTGGGCTCGGGTTTGGGCTCGGGCTTGGGCTCCGGGCGCGGATCTGGATCGGCCGGCGTCGGGATGATGTCGGGGGCAGACGGCTCGTCGCCGGGCTGCGGACCGCCGGCAAACACGGCTGGCGTCGCGCTGACGTCGGTATTGCACGACAGGACTGCAGAGCGCACCCGACCTTCGGCGTCCAACGTCTGCATCTGCAAGTTGGTCAGATTCGAGGCGTACTCGATCGGCGCGACGGCACAGGTCTTCTTAGCTTTGGCGTTGAACACGAACAGGTGCAGTTCGAGCGTGGTGGGTCGCCGGTTGACCAGACCGAACAGCAAGTGAGTGGCTGCGATCTGGCGCGCAAACAGCGCCGCCGAGTTCTTGAAGATCTTCTCGCCGAAGGTGCCCTTGCTGGCGTGTTCCTTGATGTCGTCGGCGCTGACCGTGACCGCGATCTCGTTTTCGGGCGCCACCTGCATTTGCAACACGGCCTTGACTTGCAGCGGCTTGCCTTTGGCGAGCAGCGTCTGCCCCCACGGCGATGCGCCCGCCTTGCGCACCTGGAGATAATGCACACCGGTCAGCAGGTCTTTGGCGACGACAGGCGCGCTGCCGAGCTTGACGCCGTTGAGAAATACCTCCGATTCCGGCTGGGTGGCGTCGATCTGCAGCTCGGTGCGCGGCCTGGCTTCCAGCGCCTCGCGGGTCTTGTCGACCAGGGCCTTGAGGTCCTTGTTCTGCTTGCGACCGTCGACGACGAACGTGGGCTGGATGGCCAACGCGCGAGAGACCCAGTCGGTGGCGGCCTTGCCGTCACTCTGCGACAGGGAGACCTGCGCCAACAGGGCATAGGCGTCGACGAGTTTGCTGAAGTCGACGAGCTCGACGTAGTTCTGCTCGTAGCGATCCACAGCCGCCATCAGCAGCTTGGTGGCGTCACCCAGCGCCTCGGCTTCGGCCACGATGTCGCGGGCGGCGCTGACCAGCTTGTCGGCCTTCTCGATGGCCTTGGCCTGCGGGGACGCCGGCTGGGCAGCTGCGGCCGCCGGGCGCGCCGAGCCGGTCAGCGGCTTGCCTGTCTCGACCACCTTGGCGGGCAGCACCCGCACCGCGCCGCCGGCGTCGAGCATCTGTCGCAGGTACTCTTCAATGCGCTGCACGGCCAGTAGCCCCGCGTCGCCGCGCTTGACGAAGTGCACGACGCCCAGCGCCGGCTTGTCTTCTTCGGCGGCCCACGCCGTCTGCACCAGCGGTCCGGCCGGGACCAGCCCGAGCAGCAGGTTCGCGACGGGCGCCAGCAGCGACAGCGTCAGCGGCCGCGTCCAACGGCGCAGGCGGGCGACCGCCGAGTCGCTGCGGGCAGGGGATTGGGTGGGCGAGGTTGCCAGCATCTGCGCGTCCTGTGCTGCGGCCCGCCGGTCAGCGCGGCCACTTCGGCTTGGTCCTGAACTGTGTCGATCGCTTTGCAAATCGGTGGAGCGGCGTTTTGGCTCGCAAAGACGTGGGCTTGTAGCGCACGGGTCCGGCAGAGGACCCCAACCCCGGAAAGACCTGTTCCGGGACCGTTCCCTCTGGCGCTGGGCACGTGACCCGGGGGCCCGTCGCCAGCGCAGCCCGATAGTGTGCACGATCCGAGCGCACAAGCCAAAATTGAAGCGGTTGGGCAAACTCATGTGTTCCTCGCTGGTTGCGTGATCGCGGGCGGTCGCGCCCCACTGCGCGGCGCGTCAACCCAACTGCAACCGACGCGCGAGTCGCGGTTGCGGTCAGCGCCGCGCAACCACCGCGATGCCCACGGGCACCGCCACTGGCGAGGACACGGCCCACTGTGCCTTGGGCGTGCGCACCGCCAGCATCGTCGACTTGCCGCCGTCGAGGTTGAGCGCTTGGGTTGCTCCCAGGCCACCCTGACCGACCGGCGCGGCAATCCACTTCGCCAGGGTGTCGAGGGAAACGGCCGCGATCGCGACCACCAGCAACACGCGGCCGCGACCGTCGATGGCGATCGCCGTGCGCCGAGCCGGTTCGGCGCTGCGAAAGTGCGGCACTGCACCGTCGACCAGCAACCGCGGGCCACACTCGACCGCGAACTCCGCTGGCGCTTTGGCCTGCCACTGCGACGCGTGGCGCACGCTGGCCGCGCCGCCGACCAGCGCAAACACACCATGATCGACTTTGCGCAGCGGCGAGACCTCGCGCCCCTCGCTGACCAACAGGCCCAGCGGCACATTGGCCGCATCGAAAAAGCCGCCGTTGGTGGCAACGAGCGCACTGGCAGCGCTGCGAAAGGTCTCGGCGTCGGCCACCTGCGTGCCGGTCTGCGCGGAGGTGACGACCCGCAACGCGAAGTCCTTGGGGCTAAAGCGCAGGACATGCGCGGCCACCGGCGCACCTTCGACGTCGCCGATGCGGGCAAACGGCGCGTGGTGCAGGCCGGGCGCGATTTCGTCGAACGTCGGCGGCGCAGCCTGGGCGTCTGGCCGTGTGCATGTGCAGGCAAGGATAGCGACACCAAGCCGGGACGCGGCAACCATCAACCGACGCGCCGGCCGGGTCGGCCAACAGCGGCGCATTGGCATGTCCGGCGGCGCAGCGCACGCCAGCATCACGATCACAATTGCTTGGTGATGGCGTCGCGCAGCTTCTGTAGCTGCTCTTCGGGCTTGAAGCCGGTGTCGTAGAACTGGATAACGCCCTTGCGATCGACGATGAAGGTGGCGGGCATCGAGTACACGTTGAACTTGCCCATCAGCTCGGACTCGGGGTCATTGATGATGCCCCACGGCGTCTCAAAGCCCTTGGCGAACTCCAGTGAGCGCCCTTCTTCGCGATCGACGCCGATGCTGATGACTTGAAAGCCCTTGGCTTTGTGCTCCTTCCACAAGTTGACCAGCTCCGGAAATTCCTTCTTGCATGGCCCACACCACGACGCAAAGAAGTTGACCAGCGTGACCTTGCCCTTAAAGCCATCGGAGTCGATGACCGTGCCGTTGGTGTCCTTGGCGGTAAAGTGCGGGCAGGCCTTGCCGACGAGATCGGTGTCGGCGCTCTTGACCTCACTTGCTGCCGCTTTCTGCGCCACGTTGCTGTCGGAGCAGCACCGAAAGCCGGTGGTCTGATTGCGGTTGCCGATGCCAAAGCTCGCCGACCGCTGGTTGCAGGCCGCGCGCTCGCCCGAATTGTTGTGGCCGCCCATCAAGCCCGCCGTCTCTTTGGTGGTGCCAGACCACTCGCCGATGTTGCCGGCGAGGTCAAAGACGCCCGAGTTGGTGCGGCAAGACGCCTTGGCGCCGGTCTTTTGGTACTTGCCCTTGTACTTGTCTTCTTGATCGACGCAGTTGCCTGCAGCGTAGAAGGTGCCGTACGGGTACATGTTGCCTTCGACGTCGTCATCGGCGAACTGCTGGTTGTTGTTGTTGTCGACGGCCGGCACGCCGGAGCACGCCGAGACCCACTCCTCTTCGGTGCACAGGCGCTTGCCCGCCTTCTTGCAGGCCTCTTCAGCTTCGGTCCACGACGCCATCGCTGGTTCGACGTCGGGCAGGCTGACCGCGCGGCCGTCCTTGGCCAGCGACGCTTCGTAAGGGTCGATGAAAAACGAACCCTTGGCCGTCTTGGCCTCGATCATCTGGCTGCCGTCGGGCTTGGGCGCCTGCTGGGCGGCTTTCTGTTTGTCCTGTTCGAAGCGAACCCACGCCGGCCGCGGGTCTTCCAGCGCCTTTTGGACCATGTACTCCAGGATCTGGGTAGTCGCCGATCCGGTCACCAGCATGCCGTTGATGTAGGTGCGCGGCGCACCGTTGATGCCGGCGCGGACGGCCGCGTCGATGTCTTTGTTGAACTTCTGCCAGATCGACGGGTCCTTGATGCAAGCGTCGTACTTGGCCATGTCCAAGCCCAGTTCTTCCGCGGCCTTGCGGTTAGCGGCCGGGTCGAGGTTGGGTTGGTTGGCGTAGAGCTTGTCGTGCATCTCCCAGAACTTGTTCTGGCGGCCGGCGCACAGGCCGGTGGCGTGGGCGTTGCAAGCGTTGGGGTGCTTGTCGTAGCCCTGCATGTAGCGATTGCAGGTCGGGTTCATCGGAAAGTGCTTCATGATGAAGCGCACTTTGTCCTTGTACTTGGCCTTGACCGGCTCCATGGTCATCGCCAGGTACTTGCAGTACGGGCACTCGAAGTCCGAGTACTTGACGACCGTGACCTTGGCGTCCTTGGGTCCGATGGCGTCGCGCAGGTCTTCTTCGTCAAAGCACGGGTTGAAGATTGTCCAGCCGTCTTCCTTGGTCAGCACGCCATAGGTCTTGCCGCACTCGCTGTTGTCGGCGACCGCCGCGGGCGCGGCAGTGGGTGCGCTGGGCACGCTCGGCGCGGTCGAACCGCCCTGAACAGCAGCGGCACCAGCCTTGGCTGCATCGACCGGGGCGGCGCCGCCGGTCGCAAACAGCTGGTCGAGCTTGGCCTTGTACTCGTTCTCCATCTTCTCTTTGGTGTGATCGTAGCCGAGCCACGCCACGCCCAGGCCGATAAAGGCCACCAAAATGCTGGTGGACACCGGTTGCTCAAAGGACTTAAGCAGGTCCAAACAGCGCGTGATCGTGTTACCGACGGTCTTGGGCCCGGCGGCGATGGCCAGCGCGGTCGAGCCGAAGTTCACCACGTACAGCGAAATGCAGTACAGGCAATAGGCTTCGACCTTGACCGAGCTGTACAGCGCCAGGTAGAGCGAAAATGCGCTGCTCAGCAGACCGAGCCCGGCGACGATGTCGATCGCCCGCCGCCCGGTGGCGCGGTCGACACCGCCTTCTTTGCCGGCGCGCATCGCGGTAGAGACCAGATAGATCTGCGCGACATAGGCGGGCACGGCGTACAGGCTGATCGGCAAACCGAACAGCTCGGACATGCCGCTCATATTGACCTTGTCGCAGTTGATCGCGCCGCCCAGGTTGCAACTGGACAGGTACCCCGGATCGAGCAGCACGTGCAGCTTGTGGCGCACCAGGTACACGGCGACGCCGACGCCTACGGCAAGCAGCGCCAGGATTGCTACCAACATCTGGCTCGCCGGCGCTTCGGCTTCGGCAGCGGGCGGCGCGGCGGCGGGCACCTCGGGCGCCGGCTGCTCAGGCGGCGGGGTGGTCGGGGCTTTGCTTTTGGCCATCGGAACAATCTCCACAAGATTATCGAGGGTTGCCTGCGAGGCGGGCCGAATGAGGCAGCGCGCGGGGCGCGTAATTTAGGCGGCGCCAACTTTTGTGCAACCCGGTCCGCGGCCCAACCCCGCCGCGGTCGCAAAGATTCCGCGGGCCGGCTTGTCGATTGGTCCGGCGACTGCCATGGTCCGCGCGCGGCAACGCCGGCACGACCGTCGGCAGGCCCAAGGGTTCCATGGCGCAAATGCCCGACGTCATCCTCATCGGTGCAGGCCTCGCCGGCTGCGAGTGCGCCTGGCAACTGGCCGAACGCGGCGCCCGCGTCCAGATTTGTGAGATGAAGCCGCTGCGCCGCACGCCGGCCCAGACGGCCGACACGCTGGCTGAGCTGGTGTGTTCCAACTCGTTTCGCAGCGACAACCCGCACAACGCCGTCGGCCTGTTGCACGAGGAGATGCGGGCGTTGGGTTCGCTGATCTTTCGGCTCGCCGACCAGCATCGGGTACCGGCGGGCGACGCCCTGGCCGTAGACCGCGACCAGTTTTCGGCCGACGTCGAGCGCCACATCCGCCAACACCCGATGATCTCGGTGGTTGCGGGCGAGGTGACCGAGTTGCCGCTGCAGGCGGGGGTGCCGGTGGTGGTGGCGACAGGGCCGTTGACCTCGGACGCGCTGGCGGCCCATTTGGTGGCGCTGACCGGCCAGGAGCGGCTGGCGTTCTACGACGCGATCGCGCCCATCGTCGCCGCCGAGTCGATCGACATGCAGCAGGTGTTCGCTGCGTCGCGGTGGGGCAAAGGCGGGGGCGACGACTACCTGAATTGCCCGATGGACAAGGCGCAGTACTTCGCCTTCGTCGAGGCGGTGGTCGCGGCCGAGACGTTGCCGCTGCAGGACTTTGAGCGCGGGGTCCGCTACTTTCCCGGGTGTCAGCCCATCGAAGTCATCGCGCAGAGCGGGCCAAAATCCCTGCGCTTTGGGCCTATGAAGCCGACGGGCCTGGACGACCCGCGCACCGGCCGCTGGCCGTTCGCGGTGGTGCAACTGCGTGCCGAGAACCGCCACAAGACCGCCTATAATCTCGTCGGGTTCCAGACCAAAATGCGCCAAGCCGAGCAGCGCCGGGTCCTCGGTATGGTTCCTGGCTTGGGCGAGGCCGAGTTCTTGCGCTACGGATCGGTGCACCGCAACACTTTTTTGGACAGTCCGCGGCTGCTGGATCCGGCGATGCGCCTGCTGTCGGTGCCGCAAGTCCGATTTGCTGGCCAGATCACGGGAGTTGAAGGCTACGTAGAATCGACCGCGAGCGGTCTGTGGGTCGCTTTGGCGCTGCACGCCGAGCGCAGCGGCACGACGTTGACGCCACCGCCCACGACGACGGCGCTCGGCGCGCTGGTCCAGCATGTGGTGGACACCTCGGTGCCGGACTTTCAGCCGTCCAACTTGCACTTTGGGCTGTTCGAGCCACTGGCCGACATCCGCGATCCGCTGACGGGCAAGAAGCGCGACAAGCCCATGCGCAAAGAGGCGTTGTGTAAGCGCGCACGACCAGCCCTGAGGGAATGGATGCGCACCACCGGCCTGCCTTCGGCCTGTGGATAACCCTGTGGACATCGCCGGAACGGCTGGCCGGGCGATCGCTTGGCGGCCGAGGGCGTTCGCGACACGCAAGTCGTTTGGCGGCATCTCGATCCAGATCAAGGGGTTGCACCGGGGCCGTTGACCGCGATCGCCATGCGGCGTACCTGCCGGCCCGCTCGTTCGGTGCCGCTTCCGCGCATGGTGCGCGGACCGTTCCGGGCGGGCTCGCCGACGATGCCGCGACCGCCGTCTTCAGCCCTGCGCACACCTGGCCCGGCTCTCGGTGGCGGTCGGCGCCGCGGCGGCTGGCTGCGGACTGTGCTGCGCATGGTCGCCGTGGCGGCCGCTATTGGGCTGGTGGCCTGGCTGTCGCTGCGCACAATCCTGACTGATCTGGCGACCGGTGCCCATCTGGCGGCCACCCACAAAGCCGAAGGTGACAGTCCGGCCCGGCTGCCGGCGACTGCGATAGCCCAAGCGCCTGGGCCCAGAGCGCCCGCGGCTCCTGTGTTTGCTGGCCCTGGCGCCAAACAACTGTTGCCCACGGCCATGCCATCGGCGCGCGACCCGGTTGCGACCGCGCTGCTCGCGGCGGCCCGCGACCACCTGGCACGCAAGGTCTCGCCGACCGTGTACGCAGTGGACGACCTGCGCGCCAACTCGGGCAACCACCTGGACCTCATCGAGCGCGGGGTGCAAGCCCACTTGCCGCTCAAGACCGCGCTTGTGCGCCATCGGGCGCGCAATCCGCAGCTGTATGGCCTGCACGGCAAGCCGCCGCTAACGCTGGACGAACGCCGCCGCGCCTGGAACGGCGACAACCTGGAGCTGTTCCTGAACACCTTTGGGCAGTTGCGACCCGACGGCGACGCGCAGCCGGGTGATGTGGCGTTGCTGCGGCGCCAACGCGGCAACCGCAAGCTGGTCGCCGTGGTCAGCGATGTGGCCGACGACGTCGGCAAGGCCCAGTTTGTGGTGCTGGACCCGGCCGAGCGCGCTGCCAGCGAGGTGTCGGCGCGGCAGGGCTATCAGTTGCTGCGGGTGTTCCACCTCGGTGCCGCCGAGGTGGCGCGGGCGCGGCAGTTGCTGGACTTGCAAGACGAAGCGGCCGGAACGCCCTTGTAGGTCGCGCGGCAACAGCGTTTGCCGCTGCGTCGACCCGGGACTATGATCACCCCGTTCAACGGAGGATCCCATGCAGCGTCGAGCTTTTCTGCAAACGACCGTGGCGGTCGCGGGCGCCGTGCTGGCGCGCTGTGGTGGCGACCCCAAGCCGGCCGCGACCGGCGACGCGGCGGCCGGCACTGACGCAGCGTTCGGCGGCGATGCCAGCGGCGACAGCAAGGCGAGCGGCGACGCGACCGCGGATGCACAGTCGGCGGCCGGACCGGACAAAGCTTGGTTTCCGCAGTCGCTGTGTTCGGGTGATCCGCGGCCAGACAGCGCCATCGTGTGGACGCGCGCCATCGACCCGAACAAGCCCAGCGCCGACATTGCGCTGCAACTGGTGGTCGGCACCGACAAAGCCCTGAGCGAAGTCGTGCAGTTCAGCGGCAAGCCGGCGCTGCTGATCACGGCCAAGGCCGCCCACGACGGCTGTGTCAA
Source organism: Pseudomonadota bacterium (assembly GCA_005792545.1). Lineage (GTDB taxonomy): Bacteria > Myxococcota_A > UBA9042 > UBA9042 > UBA9042 > SXRM01. Next base: position 47,764 of record SXRM01000350.1, read on the forward strand.
GGTCAAAGTGACCGGTCTCAAGGCGGCCACGCTGTATTGGTACCGGTTCGAGTCCAGCGACGGCGCGCACAAGACCGTCATCGGCCGCTTCAAGACGGCGCCCAAGGCCGACGCCGACGTGCCGGTCAAGTTCGCGGTGGTGTCGTGCCAGGACTACAACGGCAAGTACTACAATAGCTACGCCCGCTTGCTCAAAGAAGACGTCGACTTCTTCGTGCACTTGGGCGACTACGTGTACGAGACGACCGGCAACCCCGAGTTCCAAAACGTCTCCGCCGACCGTGTGGTCCAGTTCAGCGATCCGGCCAGTGCGATCGCCTTCGGTCCCAAAGACAAGCCGACGTACTACGCAGCCAAGTCGCTTAGCAATTACCGTGATTTGTACAAGATCTACCGCGGCGATGCCGACATGCAGAAGATGCACGAGTCGGCAGCGATGATCGCGGTGTGGGACGACCACGAGTTCAGCGACGACTGCTGGCAGACCCAGGCCACCTACTTTGACGGTGCGCAAGACGAGAATGACCCAGGTCGCCGCGCCAACGCCGACATGGCGTGGTTCGAGTACATGCCGGTCGACTATCCCGCTGGCGCCGACTTCGAGTTCGACCCCAAGGCGGCGTTTCCTGGCAACCTGCGGATCTACCGCGACTTTGCCTTCGGCAAGCACCTGCACCTGGCCATGACCGATCTGCGGCGTTACCGCTCCGATCATGTGGTTCCTGAGGACTCGCTGCCCGGCGCGGTCGCGCTGCTGCAAGATGAACTGCAGACCCTGGCGGGCAAGGTGCTCGACATCGCCCAGCCGTACCTGGACATCGACAGCCATGACGGCGGCAAGTACGCAAAATTCTTCAAGGACAACGCTGCGACGCTCAAGATCAGCGCGGCCAAGGTCAAAGGTGCGGTAGCGGTGCCTTGGATCAACTCCAGGCTCAAGGACTTGGAAAAGGCGCCAGGAGTGCCGGCCCCGATTGCCGATGCCGACGCGGCCAAGCTGCCCAAGGGCCTGTCGTTTGGCCAGATGCTCAAATTCAGCGGCTTTGGCGCACTTGGTGCCCGCTACCTGGTCACGCGGGTTCCGTTTGAGCTGTACGCCAAAGCGCAATGGGAAAAGACCAAGGGCGAGAGCGAGCAGATCATGGGCGCCGACCAGGAAAAGTGGTTCCTGGACTCGATGGCCAAGGCCGCGCAGACCTGGAAAGTGTGGGGCAACGAATACACGCTGCAGCGCCGCGAGATCGACCTGTCGGCGCTGCCGAGCCTGCCCGACGCGTTTCGGCAGCGCTTCTTGCTCAGCGCCGAAGACTGGGACGGCGCGCCCAACCGCCGGGACAAGATCCTGGCGGCGCTGGCCAAAATCCCAAACACCGTGGTGGTATCCGGCGATATCCATGCCTTTTTTGCGGGCACGCCGATGGTCGATAGCGACCCGACCCAAAAGATCGTCGAATTCGTGACCGGCGCGATTTCGTCGGGCACCTACCAGACGTTGCTGCTGCGGCAGGCGTCGAGCGACCCAGCGCTCAAGGCGGCCGGCGCGGACGGGCTGGCGATGCTCGCCAACAACTTTCTGCTCGGCATCGGCACGGGTCCCGTCAACCCGAACCTGGGCTACTGTCACGTTGAGTGGAACGGGTTTACCGTGGTGACGGCCGCTGGCGACTACCTGTCGACTACGTTCTGGCAGGCCGAGGAATCCGTCGCCAGCAAGCGGCAGCCCGACGACAAGCTCGACGCCCTGTTCCAGATCGCCGAGTTCCGGACCAAAGCGGGTGGCCGTGACCTGGAGCACAAGCTCAAGGGCGCGTGGAAGACCTGGGATCCCAAGGCCTACGACTGGAAATAGGGCCGAAAGTCCGGCCTACTTGATCGAAGTCGGCGGCTCGTTGATGAATTCGTAATACCAGCCGTGCGGCGCCAGCGACACCAGGACGCCCCGCTGGGCGGCCGGCTGCAGCAAGTTCGGCCGGAAGCTGTCATACAGCAACTGGGCGACCTGCTTACTGTATTTCTTCCATAGCCCCTTGTCTTCAAAGTACTTGTCCCACGCGAGCGACGTCTCGTGGCCGTCGGCGAGGATGCGCAGCCAGCCAGTGCCCGGGTCGGTAGCGAAATGGCACGGCAGCTCCAGCTTTTCGCTGCCATTGCTGGTGGGCTCGGTGCCGCCCGGCTCGTACTGCGCGCTGATGGTCGCGCTCATCGTGCATGCAGCGCCGGCCGTGGCGGTATCGGGCGATGGCGCAATCTGGATCTGCACGTTGGTGGTCTTGACCGTCTTGGCCTTGGGCTTTTCGGTCACGTCTTGCAAGATGTCGCTGCGCACGAACGGCCCGCCCGGGGTCGCGCGCACGAACGCGAGCAACGTCAGACCGCGCTTGCCCTTCTTGTACGACGTGTCTGCCAGCTGGGGCTCGGGCACGCCGACAATCGAGTCGAGGACGGCGGCCGTGCGTCGCCAATTGCGGTAGGCGACCTTGTCCTGGAATTCGAGTTCCAACAACTGGTTGGGCAGGATCTTCATGGTACCCGCGATCTTGGCCAGGGTCGACGGCTGACAGGCATTGCGGTCGATGACGGTGCGCACTAGGGTCTCCGGCGGCGCGAGCACCAACCACTCTTCGACATTGACGCAGTTGCCGAGGGTCGGCTGCATCCAATTGCCTTTGACCGCGGGATCGAGCGGTGAATAGCCGGGTCCACCGGCGGCGGCGCCCTGCCCGCCCCCGACTGCCCCGCCATCTCCGCCAGCGCTGTCGTTGCCGGTGTCCGTTGTCGCCGAGCCGGAACTGCCGATGGTGGGCCCGGTCTTGGCATCCGAGCACGCGCCCAGCTGCAGCGCGCAGGCGAACAGGAGCCCCGAATTGGCGGATGTGGCAATGCGCATGGCGACACGCGGCGCCCGCTGGGGCGCGAAGACTTGCTGGTACGGTGTAACGGGAATCTGCGCGCGGAGCAAGCGCAATGGATAACCGGTCACGCCGGTGGCGCCTCGGCGATGGCATCGGCGGCGGCGTGATCCTCAATCAGCACCTGCAGCACGTTGGTGCCGCCGCGGACCCAATCTACGCCGGATGTCAGCACGATGGCATCGCCTGCGCCCATGCCGTAGTGGTCGCGCAAGATGGCGCGCGCGCGCTGGACCATCGCCGTCATGCGGTCATGCTTTGCGTCAAACCCTTGCAAGACATAGGGATGCACGCCCCAGTGCAGCAAACATTGGCGCGCCACGCGGTCGCTGGCGCAAAAGGCCATGATCGGGACCGGCGGCCGAAAGCGGCTGATGCGCTCAGGGGTGTTGCCAGTGCGGGTGAAGCAGGCAATCGCGAACGCGGGCAGGCTCTCGGCAAACTGCACAGCGGTACGGGCGAATTCGGCGTTGATGCGCTCAACGTAGCCACCGTGATCGGGCAGCAACAGCGGCGCCCGCGTGCGGACCGCGCGATGGGTGGCGCGAAACGCCTCGGCCTTGCGGGCGATGCGGTCCATGGTCTGAACCACCTGACAAGGCCGCGATCCGACGGACGTCTCGCCCGAGAGCATCACTGCATCGCCGCCATCCAAGATGGCATTGAAGACATCGGTGGCCTCGGCGCGGGTCGGCAGTGGGGCCGCGATCATCGACTCCCGCATCTGGGTGGCCACGATGCACGGCCGACCGTGGCGGCGAGCGGCATCGACCAACCGCTTCTGGACGGCTGGCACTTCGTCGTAGCCGAGCTGCAGGCCCAGGTCGCCGCGCGCGACCATGATGCCGTCGGC
>SXRM01000351.1 GCA_005792545.1 Pseudomonadota bacterium
GAGCCTCTCACCCATCCGAACCCAAAAATGGAGCGGCGAGTCGGCCCGGAGGGACGCGAGCTCGCGACCCACCCAGCTAGCAACGGGCCAGGTGCATCGCACTTCGCCCTACGCAAACGAGCCTCTCACCCATCCGAACCCAAAAATGGAGCGGCGAGTCGGCCCGGAGGGACGCGAGCTCGCGACCCACCCAGCTAGCAAACGGCCCAAGTGCCTGCACTTGGGCCAAAAAGCGGAGCGGGACGGCCAGCAAGCTGACCGCCCCGCGGATGGCGTAGGAGAGGCAGGAGGCACCGCGCAAAGCGTTCCGCCGGCATCAGGTCACTCCCTATCGATGACCGTCAACCCAATCGCCTTGCGAACTCGGCACCTGTTTAGCGCCCCGCGGCAAGCCGCGGGGTGTAAGGAAAAGAGAATTTGATGGGGAATGGGAAAATCATAGGGATTGTAGCCGCCACCTGACCCAATGATATGCAAAGACCGTGCCAGAAGCAATGGGGCTACGGTAGACGATTCCATCCGGTCGATGCGAAAACGATGTCGCACATGTATCATTATGATACAGTGTGCCCATTTCCTCACGTCTAATGTATCAAATTGAGTCACCGTCAGCGACACTGTCACAGTTTCCGGCCGGGCGGCCCGAGATCCCAACCGCCGCTGATACCGAGCGCCTGGCCAAGATGGCGATCGCACAGCGCTTCGGGGTCAGTGTGCAGGCGACGGGTTTGCTGGCAGCCCTCACACGCCTCAGCTGCGCCGAAGGCATCTTCCGCGCGCGCCGCCGCGACTGCGCGCAGCAGTCGGCCGTCGCCGCGCTCGACGGGCTCCAAAGCGATAGGCGCGGCCTCCGTTCCATGTCGGTGCCCTACGTGACGCTTGGGGGTAGGCATCGGCAGACCAGAAAAAGCAGTGTGGCGCCTTGGCAAGTTGCCAGCGGCGCGGTTCGCAGGCAGGCTTACGCACAGGCGCGACAGGTGCGCGCCGGCACGACTGGGCCGCGCCCATCATGATCGAAACGCGCGCAGAAATCGAAGTAACCGCCGCCCTGGCTGCCGCCTGGGCTGTCGTGTGGGATGTGGCGCGCTACCCTGAGTTCTTGAGCGACGTCATTGCCGTGAACGTAACGCCGGGGCCGGCGCCGCTTGAAGTCGAGGCCGGGTTCGAGATGCGCGTCTTTCGAACCCGCAGCTTTCGGTTGCGGCTGCACGGCGAGCCCCCAGATCGACTGCGCTGGACGCTCGTGGATGGCCAGCACCTGCGGGCCAATGAGGGCGAGTGGGCGCTCAAAACCACTGCTCCGGGTCGGGTCCTGATGGCCTACCGGCTGGCGCTGGATACATCAGTGCCGGTGCCCGACGCGATCGCGCGGCGCCTCATCGAATTCAACTTGCCCACGGCACTGCGGCAGTTCAAGGCGCGCATCGAGACCCGAAACGCCACAACCGCCGCCCTGCCGCCTGTGGCCAACGGTGTGCAAGACCATGGTTGAACGTTGCGAACCCGGCCGCAAGGTCACCTGCTTTGGCTGCCAGAGCCGCGCCTCGTCCGAGTGGGGCGCGCTCGACGGCGCCGACCTCGCCTGCTTGAACCAGGTCAAGATCTGCAACGTGTACCAGCCCGGCCAGACCATCTTCTACCAAGGCAACGCCTGCCTGGGCTTGTACTGTGTCGAGTCGGGAACGGTCGCCATTCGCAAGACTGATGCCGACGGCAACAGTGTAATTGTGCGGCTGGCGTGCAGCGGCGAGACCCTGGGCTACCGCGCCTATTTCGCCGGCGAACCGTACCGTGCCAGCGCCGACGCGCTGCAGCCAAGTCGCATCTGCTTTGTCGATCGCAACGCAGTGCAGCAGCTGCTGCAGCGCAACCCCTCGCTCGGATACGGCTTTTTGCGGCACATGGCCAAAGACCTTGAAGAGGCGGACGAAGCGCGCCTGCACGCGGCTGCGTTGCCCGTGCGCGCGCGCATCGCCCACCTGCTACTGGCGTTGCGCGACCGGTTTTCGGTGGCCGGCGAGGCCGCCGGTGCGATTGCTCTCGATCTGCCGTTGTCGCGCCAGGACATGGCGGCGATGGTCGGTACCCGGCCCGAGACCGTCGCGCGTGTGGTCAGGGCGCTGGAGCTTGACGGGGTGGCCTTTTTCAAAGGCCGGCGTGTCGAAGTGCCGAGCCTGGCGCGGCTGGTCGAGGAATTGCAGGCCGACGACGCCTAGGCGCGCGCCGCATCAGGTGCGAAATGCTGTCGGTTGGGCAGCCAAGTTTGCACGCCTACTGCCCTTTCATGCGATTCGTTGGATTGACGCCCCTGCCGCATCTACTTGCGGCACTACGGGGCTACAGTACTAACAATTAGCTGACACAACAGGCGAAATCGCTCAGCGACGTTGACAGCGCGCGTGACCTTGGCGTGACACTCAATAGACTATTTTATCTATTGTGTTGACGTCGGCGCCGGCCTGTTGTCCGCCGCCGGCCGCCGGACGTCGCCTGGGTGCACGCTCGCGCACCGCTCCCGCCCGGCTGACATAGCACACGCGCTTGCGACGCCCCACCGGACGCCCGGCGCGGTCAAGCGGCACGGCCCACGCCGCCCCGCCCTGGTCAGGAGGAATTGATGTCATCCCATGCCCTTCGTCTCGCCCGCTGCCTTGGAGCCGCCGTTGCCCTGACGGCACTTGCGCTTGCGTGCAACCCGCCCACGCAGCCGCCACCGCCCGCAGGCACCGCGCCCGCCGCGGCTGCCGCGCCGGCTGCCAATCTCGGCGCTTCTGCCTCGATCAAAGAGCTGATGAACGCCCGCGGCCTCTCGGACGCAGACGTCGAGGCTGCCCTCAAGACCTACATGCCGACCGGCAAGAAAGACGATTACCTCATCTTTGCCTCAGGCGGTCACTCGGGCCAGGTGCATGTGCTCGGTGTGCCGTCGATGCGGTTGCTCAAGAACATCGCCGTGTTCGCGCCCGAGCCCTGGCAAGGCTACGGCTATGGCGGCGAGGGCGACGCGGTCCTGCAGGGCGGCAAGCAGGACGGTCGCACGATTTTGTGGGGCGACGTCCACCACCCCAATCTCTCCGAGACGGCCGGCGATTACGACGGCAAGTTCTTGTTTGTCAACGACAAAGCCAACGGGCGGGTCGCGGTCATTGATCTGGCCGACTTCATGACCAAGCAAATCGTGGTCAACCCCCTGATTGGCTCCGACCATGGCGGCGCCTTTGTCGATCCGAACACCAACTACATCATCGAGGTCACGCAGTACCCGGTGCCGCTCGGTCGCGAGTACGCGCCGCTCAGCGACTACAAGGACAAGTACCGCGGCCTGGCGATGCTGTGGAAGTTCGACCGGACCAAGGGGCGCATCGACATTGCCAACAGCTTTGCGATCGAGCTGCCGCCCTACACCCAAGACCTCGCCGACGCCGGCAAGCTCGACTCCGACGGCTGGTTCTTCGTCAACTCGTTCAACAGCGAAATGGCCTACGGCGGCACGCTGCAGGGCCAGCCGCCGATCGAGTCGGGTGCGAGCAAAAACGACATGGACTACCTGCACGTCATCAACTGGAAAGCCGCGGAGGGCCTGGTCAAGGAGGGCAAGGTCGAGACGATCAAGGGCTTCAAGGTCATTCGCTTGCCGGTAGCGGCCGAGTCGGGCGTGCTGACGCTGGTCGGCGAACCCAAGTCGCCACACGGCTGCGACGTGACCCCGGACGGCAAGAACGTGGTGGTCGGCGGCAAGCTCGACACGCACGGCACGGTCTACTCGTTCGCCAAGATGAAGGACCTGATTACCAACAAGAAGTTCGAAGGCAAAGACGGCTTTGGCGTGCCGATCCTGAACTTCAAGGAGGCGATCGCCGGCCAGGTCGAGATCGGCCTGGGTCCGCTGCACACCGTGTTTGACGACAAGGGCTTTGCGTACACCAGCGTGTTCTTGGAGTCGGTGGTGGCCAAGTGGGACCCCAAGACCCTCAAGGTCGTGGACAAGCTGCCGGTGCACTACAACATCGGCCACATCATGGCAGCCGAAGGCGATACCGTGAACCCGGACGGCAAGTACGTGGTGGCGATGAACAAGATGAGCATCGACCGCTTCACCGGCGTCGGCCCGCTGTACCCGCAGAATTTCCAACTGGTCGACGTCACCGGCGACAAGATGCGCATCCTTTCTGACACGCCGATTGGCCTGGGCGAGCCGCACTACTCGCAGATGATCAAGGCCGACAAGCTCAAGACCATCAAGATGTACAAGACCGGCACCAACCCCTACACCGACGCCATCGACCCCAACGCCGTGCAGGCAGGCAAAGAGCGCATCGAGAAGAAGCCGGACGGCGTCCACGTCTACATGACCGCCATCCGCAGCCACTTTACACCGGACCAGATCGAGGTCGATCAGGGCGACACGGTGCACCTGCACATCACCAACCTGGAGCAAAGCGAGGACCAGACCCACGGCTTTGCGATCAACATGTACAACGTCAACCTGTCGCTCGAACCCGGCAAGCACGAAAACACCAAGTTCGTCGCCGACACGGCGGGCGTCTATCCGATGTACTGCACCGAGTTCTGCTCGGCGCTGCACTTGGAAATGGCCGGGTACTTCCTGGTCAAGCCCAAGGCGGGCGCCGCAGCACCTGCACCCGCGCCCGTCGCGCCCGCGCCCAGGCGCCATCGGCAACGAGAATGTGCCAATGCGGAAAAACGCGGAGCGATCCCGCAAATCTCTGCAAC
>SXRM01000352.1 GCA_005792545.1 Pseudomonadota bacterium
AACACACTTGTTCGCCAAACCAAACAGATTCGTTTCGAGCGTCGCGGCCACAGCGTCAAAAGCGCCAAGAGGCCCAAGTCCAGGCAAGATGTTTGCAGCGGCCAGCACGCCGTGCCAAACTCGGCGCAGTGCGACTGCGGTACTGTTCGCCCACCGCCCCCGCCCAGGAGCAACCCATGGCCACGCCCAAAACCGCCCAGCCCCGCATGCCGCTCGCCGACGTGATGGCGGCTCTGGAAGCCGCAGGCACCGAGCAGGCCCGCAAGATCTATCGTCGTCACGGTGCGCGCGAGCCGGTGTTTGGCGTCCAGTTTGCCGTCCTCAAGACGCTATACAAGCGCATTGGCGTCGACCACGAACTGGCGATGGCGCTGTGGCAAACCGGCAATTTCGACGCCCGCAACCTCGCGGTCAAGGTCGTCAACCCGGCACTGATGACCTTTGAGGATCTGGACGCGTGGGGCAAGGACAGCTCGGTGGCGATGGTGATGGCGTACGTGGCCCACGTCGCCGTCGAGTCGCCGCACGCCCAAGCGCTGGTCGCAAGCTGGCTGGCGGCAGCGTCGGTGGACCTGCGCGCGGCCGGCTGGTCGCTGGTTGCGGCGATGTCCCAGCGCGACGTGCAGACCCCGGATAGCTGGTTCGTGCAGCGGCTGACCGAAATCGAGGCGCAAATCCGTACGGCGCCCAATGCAGTGCGCGGGCCGATGAATCACGCGCTCATCACCATCGGCTGTCGCAACGACGCGCTGCGGCCTGTGGCGACGGCCACTGCTCAGCGCATTGGCCCCGTCGAAATCGACCACGGCGACACGGCGTGCGAGACGGTCGAGGCGGCGCCGCGCATTGACAAGACCTGGGCACACTCGCTGTCGAAAGGATTTGCGTCGCCGGCTGCCCACGAGCGCGCGCGCGAGTCGATGCGGACGCGTTGCTAGATGGGTGCCTGGATCTGCCGCAGCAAGCGCGGGGCGGAGGAACCTGCCCGCATATTGCGCAGTCACGTCGGCGTGCCGTCGGCCACGCGACGTCGACCGGCATGGACGACTTTGGCGACTGCCCTGTGGATCGGCCTCAATGGGTGCGAAGCGCCGGATACGCTGGTCGAACCGGCACCGGCGGACAGCGCGGATGCTGCGGCCGAGGTCCAAGCCGAGGTGGACGTCACCGTGGACCCGTGCGCCGAATGCGATGACGGCAACCCGTGCACTGCGGACAAATGCGAAAGCGGCGCGACCTGCACCCACAGCGCCATCGCCGGTTGCCTGCCCTGCGTCAACGCCGACATCTGCGCCGACAACAACGTTTGCACAAACGACAGCTGCACGGGCGGCAAGTGCGCGCACGACCCCGTGACCGTTGAGACGCCCTGCGAAAAAGACGGCAAGAAGTGCACCTTGGACCATTGTGTAGCCGGCAAGTGCAAGTTCAGCCAGCCAGTACCATGCGGTGGCGGGTGGTGTGGGTCGGTTTGCCAGGAGCCGGCGGGGACCTGCGTCGCGCCGTCGCCCAACGTGCCGTGCATCGCGGCAGACGCTTGCCTGGCCAACACCCATTGCGTCGTGCAGGGTAGCCTCGGCGTTTGTGTGGGCACGGCCTACACCTGCAGTGACGGCAACCCGTGCACGGCCGACACTTGCACCGGCAGCAAGCAGGGGTGCGCGTTCGCACCGACGGCCGACGCGGCGCTGGTATGCGACGACGCCAACCCTTGCACGGACGGCGACAAGTGCGCGGCTGGTGCCTGCAAGGGCGCAGCGAAACCGTGCAACGACAACAACCCTTGCACCTCAGACAGCTGCACCCCGCCGACCGGCTGCGTCCATACCGTGCAACCGGGCTGCAAAGCCGGCAAAAAGTGCGGCGAGGGCAGCGACTGCGACGACGGCAACGCCTGTTCGACCGACCTGTGCAGCGCGGATGCTGTCTGCGTTCACGTCGCCGCACCGGCCGGCAAAAGCTGCGATGCAGACGGCAAGCAGTGCACCGTGGACCACTGTCTGGGCGGCGAGTGCCAGCTCAAGTTGGCGGTGACCTGCGGCAACCAGGGCGGCTGCGCGCTGACCTGCCTGGAGCCCACCGCAACCTGCGGATTGGCCGGCGACTTGCAGCCTTGCCTGGACGCGCAACCCTGCCTCATCGACCCCCACTGCGCCGCGGTCGGTGGCGCCGTGCAATGCGTGGGCAAGCCAAAGTCCTGCGACGACGGCAATGTCTGCACCGCGGATGCCTGCGACGCCAAACTCGGCGGCTGCGTGGCCGCGACGCTGTCGACCGCTGCCACTTGCAGCGACGGCAACGCGTGCACGGTCGGCGACAGCTGCTCCGCTGGTAGCTGCGTCGCGGGTGCCGCCAAGTCGTGTGACGACGGGGTGGCGTGCACGACCGATAGCTGCGACCCGGCCGCGGGCACGTGTAGCTCTGCCGTCCTGGTGTCGACGCCCAGCTGTGCGTCCAATGGCCCCTGGGTCGGCGGGCCCGGCAACGGCCCGGGTTGGTCCATGGACGCCAAGACTTGCGCGGCGACCCAGTCCGCCGCGGCAGAGGACTGCTGCAAGTCGTTGCCACCGCTGATTTCGCCGCCGCTGAGCTTGCCTGCCGACTGCACGCAGTTGCAGCTGCAGGCCAAGGGCGTGTGCGCCTCTGGCGGAGCGTCATCGACCGATGGCGGCTCACTGGGTACTTGCCACGTCGAGGTTTCGACCGACGGCTTCGTCACGGTCGCGGCTGCGGGCACCTTTCCGGCGGCCAAGCAGGTGGGCAAGACCGAGTCGCTTGCCACGTGGCCCGACGACACGGCGGTGGTGGCGCTGTTCGGGCTTGCGGGCAAGCAAGTGCAGGTCCGCGTGCGGGTGGATTTCAGCCCGAGTCCAGTGGGCATGACTGCCGAGGCGCTGCATGCCCGGCTGAGCTCGGTGACGGTGGTTGTGGCCAAGCCGTGAGTGGGCCCAGGCGCGCTGGGAGGACACATGCGCGTAGGTTTGTTGATTGCGGCATTGGTGCTGATTGCGCCCAGGGCGGATGCGTGTAGCTGGGCCTGTCTGGGCTAAGCCCGGGCTTTGACGCTGCAGTTTGTCACCAGCGATGGGCAGCCGGTCGCCGACCTCACGGCGTGGGAGCCGTGGTCGGTCACGGCAGTTCCCGCGGACTGGAGTTGGCAGTTCCGCGGCATGCGGCACATCGCTTGCCCGAAGGCGGACATCGGCGTGGACGCATCGGGCTGCGGCGCGACAGTGGTTGAGGAGGTCTGGAATGTGCAGTAATGTCCACAGTCTATACAGAATCGCCTTGAGGTGAGATCAAACCTGCCGCAAGGAAGGAGCATGGCAACCGACACAGGCTGCCGCCGCGCTTGGCGCGATCAGGCGCCAATTCGTATACGTGCCTGATCCCGATAGCCTTGGTGACCGCTGGCGCAGCGACCGTCGATTTGCGAGCTGACCTTCCGTTTGGCAGCGTTGCGGCGCCTGGCGGCCGCGGCTAGAATTTTCGCGCCGCACTACGCCTGCGGCGGTGGGCTGCACCTGGCCCAAGAGGCAAAATGGACCGTTTCGAAACCGATTGTATCGCCGACAGCGGCGGCGTGGTGCACATCGACATCGGCGCACCTGGGCGGCGCGTGCATGTCGTGGTGAATGAGCCGATAGACGTCCCGGCTTCGGTGGCGGATTGGATTGACCGCTGGGCCGACGACAACGCGAACCGGGCGCCGATCCCGCTTGCGTCGCTGGACCGCGCGGTGATTTACGCCGGCGACGACGGTCACCCGTGAAGGTTGTCGTCGACACCAACATGGTGGTGTACCTGCGCGACCGCCGTTCGCCATTGCACCCGCGCGCAAGGTCCGCGCTTGCGTATGCGGCAAAGGCCGGGGATGGAATCACCCTGGTTCCACAGGTCATCTACGAGCTTTGGGCTGTGTTGACGCGCAGCATCGAGAAAAACGGGCTGGGCTGGGCGCCTGCGCGGGCCGAGGCGGCCATTCGCGATCTTTTGGTGAGTTTGCCGTTGACGCCGGATTCCGCTGACCTGGTGTCGAACTGGCTGACCGCTGTCGCGCGTTCCGCAATCACCGGTAAGCGGTCGCACGACTGGCGGCTGGCCGTCGCTGCCCGACTCGCCGGCGCCAATGCCATCCTGACCTTCAATACGTCCGACTTGGCGGGTTTTGAGGGGCTGGAGATCTTGGAGCCTGCGGTTGACCGCGCAGGTTGACGCAAATCACGTGCAGAGCTCGGTTGCAGCTTGTGGCCCCGCGTTCGGACCAACGGCCGAAACCGAGGGTTGACGGGCCGAACGTGCGGCGCAGGATGGTGAGCGCGCTGGCAGCGGAGGGTCCGGGCTGGCGCGCGAAGCGCAACAAATGCGTTGCGTCGACGACCGTTCGGGGCGAAGTGGTCTTGCAGTTACGCTTTGTCCCGCTTGCGGCACGAGGGTTCCATGTTCCGTACCATGCTTGTCGCCGTAGGCGTTGTCGGGCTGCTAGCAGGTGACCTCGCCGCGGTGCAGAAACAACCGCAGGCAAGTCCTGCCCCGCTTGTAACGCCGACCGACGGTGAAGGATATTGCTGCAAGATTTGCACCAAGGGAAAGGCATGTGGCGACTCGTGCATCGCGCGGTGGAAGACGTGCCACGTCGGACCCGGCTGTGCGTGTGACGCTTGGGGGTAATGCACGCAAAAGCCAGGGCATCATAATACGGCGAGTAGACTATGAAAGTTTGGATCTTGCTTGCGGTTGGCCTCTTTGGGCAAGTGCTCGGGAGGATGGCACTTGCCCAGTGTTCCAAGGACACGGACTGCAAAGGTGATAGGATTTGTGTGAGCGGCGTCTGCCAAGCTCCGCTGGGCGCACAAGGCCCCGCAAAGCTACCCGTGCCGGACGCCAGCGGCCTACCCTTGAAGTGGCGGCATGGCCCTTACGCTACCGGAGGCGCCTTATTCTTCGAGAAGTCGGAGGGTGGCAGGGGCCCTGCTGGGGTTCTTGGCCTCGGTTATGCGCTGGAATACAACGCCCTATACTTGTTTTTGGATGCTCAGCCAATTGCTGACAGCAGCAGCGGAATTCACAGGATGTGGGGCGGTGGACTCGGTGCCGGTTGGCTGGCTTCGCTTCACGAGCGCATCAAGGTGGGACTCTCTGGTGGGCTGGGATTTTGGAAATTGCTGGCATGCGGGCCTACCGCCCGTATCACCGAAGAGTTCGGCAGGGACTACTGCCGCGCTGGGCCAGATGGACTCAACCTCGAAGTGCATACCTACAACGTCTTGATCAGCCCATTCCTGCGGATTGGCGATTCGGCGATTCTTACGGTGGCGCCAAGGTTGCTCTTCGGAAGTCGGCGTGAGTCCTGGGCGGACCACCGCAAGGGGCAGACGTCCACAACGGTATCGTTCGGGCTGACTCTCGGTGTCGGGTGGCGCTTCGGCGCCAATTAGAATTCGGCCGCTGCATGCCTGGCCTGCGTATGTGGCGCCTCCCACCGCCCCCAGCGCCAAGTGCACCGCACCAGGGCACCATGCCCGCCCCTCTGAGGCACCCGCGCCGCCTCCAGAGGCGGGCCAACCGCCCGTTCGGGGCACCCAATCCGCCCCCCAAGGGCACCCGCACCGCCTCCCGAGGCGGAGCATCCGCCCGCAAGTGGCGGATCCTGCGCCTCCCAAGGCACCCCGCGCGCCCCGCGACCCAAAAACTTGCCAGTATGCCCCACGCCGCTACCCTCCACGCCCCAACCGGCGCGCACCGCCCCATTCCAAGGAGCACCCCAAGGCCAACGAACTCAAAGAAGGCACCGTCACCATCGCGCTACCGCCCGACCTGCCGATTCCGCCCGAAGCCGGCACGCTGTCCCCCCGCAGACACGGCCAGACTGCCCAAAGCCCGCAACGGCCTGGGCTTGGCGTGTGAGATGACGGCGGGCGCGATGGCCAAGAAGGGCGCGGAGTTCCCGGTTCCCGGCGTCAGCGCAGCCGACCTCAGCGCAGCCGGCGTGCATGCCGAGGCCTTCGAACTGGCCATCGACGCTGTGCCAACCGCCGAATCCACCCCGTTGCCCGCAGGCATTGCTCAACCAGCGCCGCGGCAGCGGCCGGCCCCTCGAACAGGTTCCCTGCAAAGGCCCTTGCACTTGCCGCTGGCCTGCGATAGGGGCAAAAAGGACCGAAACGCCCCGCCCATTGCACCGCCGCGCCTCCCATGCCACGCTTGGACTGCGGCCCAGCGCGCCGCGTGAGTTCGCCATGCCTCAGCACCGCTTCGGCATCGCGCTATTCGCTGTTGCCTTTCTGGCCAGCCCCAGCCGCGCCGCCCCCAGCCGCACCGACATGGTCGAGCACGCGTTCGGCAGCACCCCCATCCACGCCGTCACCGGCCACGGGCGCTTGAGCGTCGGCATCTCCAAGGAAGGCGACCTGTCGACGCTGGTGTGGCCCAACCCCAGCTACTGCGACCAACTGGCCTACGTCACCAGCAACGCGCTCAACGCCCGCGAACTGCCGCGCTTTGGCACCCCGGCGGGGTCTGGCGTGATGCTCGGCCTGATGGTGCAATCCGCGGGACAGGCGGCCAAGGTGGTGTGGCTCAATGACCTGACGCTGTTCACCGTGGCGCAAGACTACGGACCCAATGACGGCGCCAATGTGCACACGCACTTCACCAGCCAGGCGCTGGGGCTCGCGGTCGATGTCGTCGATGCCGTGCTGCCGGGTGCGAGCGGCGGTGCGAACGGCGATGCCATGGTGCGCCACTTGACGGTACATCGCACGCGGGCCGATGCCGCACAGGTGACCGAACTGCGGACCTACGCCAACCTGTCGCCGCAACCGCCCAACTCGCGACTGCCCGAGTTGCCGCTGGTCGACTGGGGCCTGGACGGTCGCAACGACTTCGCCGCGGTGTGGGATGCCAAGACCAAGGCTATTATTCACTTCCACCCCAAAGACCAACTGGTCTACGAGAAGCTGACCGATGTGTTGGCGCCGCAGGTCGACTACGGTGCTTTCGGCAAAGCGCTGGCGGCGGGCCCGGTGTCAGCGCAAGAGGCAGGCAAGCTCGCGGGTGCGCTCGACAGCGACTACAAGCCCGGCGCCTACGTGGCGCTTTCGACGCTGCCGGCGCCAAGTGGCCACCACATCGGCTACGACCGCGCGGATTTTTGCGGGGCGGTCGGCAAGCTCATCGACAACGTGCTGGCGCTGCCCAAGTCGTTTCCCGGCTACGTGCTGCCGATGGACCCGACGGCGTTGGACGTGCTGCGCTGCGTGCCCGATCGGCAGTTTCCCGATGTGGCACAGGGTTGGCAGCACACCGCCGTCGATGCCTTTGCCGCGGCCACGCTGACCACGCTGCCCGGGGGCCACATCGCAGCGGGCGAGGTGGATGAGGTGTTGGCGACGCCGCTCGTATTTGCAGGCGACAAGGCGACGGCGACCGTGGTGCTGGGCTTGGGTCCAAACGCCGCCGATGCCCGAGCAGCCCTGGCCAGCGTCACGGACGGGCCGGCAGCACTGTCTGCGGCAGATGCGGCGCTTGCGACCTTCCTCAAAGCCGCACGCGTACCGAAAAACCCAGACGCCAACGTCGTCGCGGTGGCCAAACGGGCGCTCATCAACTTGCGGGTGGGCACCGATGCCGCGACGGGCGCGACTGTGGCGTCGATTTCACGGCAGCCACCCTACGGCCTCGACTGGCCGCGCGATGGTGCCTTTTTTCAGGTTCTGTTTGATGCCAGCGGCCAGGTGGCGCTCGCCGACAAGCGCGCGGATCTGACGGTGGCCTGGCAGCGCAAGGCGCCGGTCAAGCCGACCCCGCTCATCGACCCGCCACCGCCCATCGACCCCGCTACTGGCAAGGCCGAGACCTACCCGGCCCACGCTTGGGAGATGAACTACTACGCCGATGGCGTGCCGGGCGGCAACTTTCGCTGGGAGATCGACAACACCGCGTTTGCGCTGTGGTCGTTGTGCGCGCATGCCTACTGGACGCCCAAACCTGCCGATGCGCTGAACGCCCGCTGGACCACGATTGCCAGTGCCGCCGAATTGCTGGTCGACTGGAAGGACCCCAAGACCGGGCTGCACGCCCCGGCTCAAGAGGACGACAACGCGGCCGCGACCCAAACGCTACACGGCGCGGTCACGGTGGCGGGCGCGCTGGAACAGGCGGCGCGGGCTGCGGAGCTGGTCGGCAAGCAAGCGGATGCTAAACGCTGGCGCGATCGGGCGACGGAGGTGCAAAAGGCCATTCTTGCCAACCTGTTCGATGCCAAGACCGGCCTGTTCAAGCAAGCGGACAACGCGACCGCCAACCCGGGCAATGCCGGTTCGGGGCCGACGGCGTGGCTGGTGTGGCCGATGCGGCTGTTGCCGTGGACCGACAGTCGGGTCAAGGCGCAGTTGGCCGCGGACTTCGACGCCATTGCACCGGTGCTGGCCCTGCAGGGCGACGATGGCGGAGCCTACTACCTCAAGAACCTGGTCAGTACCGCATTGGCGCTGGGGCAAGACAAGGCGTGGCGGCCCAGGATCCAAGCGGCGCTGGTCAAGTCCGCCGGGCAAGCCACCAAAGGCACGCACCATTTTGGCGAAGTGACTTTGCCGGTCGGTGTTGGCGCGGACCGCAAAGCCGACCAGCGGGTAGCCACGCCGCATCTGTGGGAGGGCGGGCTGTTCTACCTGACTGCGCTGGCGCTCGAAGACCCGCAGGCGCTGCAGAAGGATCGGCCAGTTCCGGCGACGCCAAAATCCGCCAAGGCCGACGACGGCGGCTGCAGCGCCGATCGCAGTCCCATGCCGCCGCTAGCCGTGGCGTCGCTGGCGCTGGTCTGCTTGGTCTGCGCCGCAGTTGGCGCGCGGAGGCGGTCGTGAAGCATTGGCACCCTACCCTCTTTGCTTTGGTGCTGTCCGTGGGCTGTGGTGCAGCCGAGGTCGAGCCGCCACCGCCACCGACAAGCGACGATCCGCCGCCCGTGCAAGCTGCGGTCGCGCGCTTGCGGACCCTCGCCCTGGCGCCGGATCCGACGCTGGGCCAGTTCAGTTGGCTAGTCGGCACCTGGGCGACGCGCGACAGTGGGCCTTTGACGCTGGAAACCTGGCAGCCGGCCCGCGGAGGCCTGATGCTCGGCAACGGTCAGGCGGTCGGCGATGGGCGCACGCTGTCGGCCGAGGTCCAGCGGATTGTCGCAGGCCCACCGATTGCGCTGGTTGCCTGGCCCGACGGCGCGGCGCAGGCAACGACCTTCGAGCTGGCGTCGTCGGGGCCGCAAGAGGTCGCGTTTGCCAATCCTGGCCACGACTTTCCGCAGCGCGTGCACTACCGGCGGGCAGGCAGCGCGCTGGCGGTCACGCTGACCGGCGCCGACAAGGGCGAAACCCGCACGGTCAGCTACACGTTGCGGTGCATCGACGGCGCGTGCAGGTAGCCGGCATCACCGCGCAGCGTCGGCCAGACCACGGAACCCGCACAATTTCATGCGCCTGAACAATGGGGGGGTATTTCGGGCGCTTGCCGAAAACCGCCAATGCGCCTAGACTTGCCGCCCTGCCGCCGGGCGCGGCACCGCCACCGCAAGGTTCCCGTGAAAAATCAGCTCCAGACCGCCGCACCTGCGCGCATTGCCCTCGCCACCGTAGCGGCCCTGGCCCTTGGCGCCTGCGGCTCGGACGAGGCCCCACCTGCGGCGGCGGCCACCGGCCCCACCTCGCTGCGCACGCATCAAGAGGCCCTACCCAAAGCCTGCGAAGCCAAAGTCACGGTGTGCTGGGACAAAGAGCTGACCCAAAACGCGGCGCTTGGCACGGTCGTGGCCGGCATCAGCAAGCCCTTTGGCGCGGCCGGCTACCTGCAAGACGCCGACCTGAACCGCCTGGTCTGGGCTGAGTTCGGCGATGCCGGTGCGTCCCGATCCGACGTCGTGGTCGCTTGGGGCCTGTGCAAGGGCGACGGCAAGACCTGCTCCGCCGGCACCGCTAGCTACACCGGGACCGGGGTCAGCATCACCGACAGCAGCGGCAAAGCCATCTCGCGCATGGGCCTGGGTGTTCCCGTCTTGCGCAAGCAGCTCAAGTTCCACGCCCCCGACAAAGACCCGACCATCCTGGCGCCGCTGAGCCAGAGCTTCAAGATCGACGCCGCCGCCAGTGCCGCGCAACTGGCCAAGGTCAAGTCTAAGACTCGCCGGTTTGTCGTTTTCAATGCGTACGGGCCGCAGGTCGGGCTGGACGCGGCGCCCATTGCCAAGGCAGCGAGCGTCTCGGGTCGGTTCGACAGCGTCGAGGTCATGGATTTCGCGCGGGTCGACGACGTGCTGGCCATCCTGCCGACGCTGACTGGGCTTGATGCCGTGGTGATCCTCGCCGCGAGCGTCCAAGAGAAGTTCACCGACAAGGCCGAAAAGCCATTGGGTGTCGCGATGTCGCGCGGCGTGTTCGGCGACGCGCTTCTCTACGGCAAGTCGTTTGGCGACCTGATGGAAGCGCCGCCGCTGGGTGGCCCGGGGCTCGTGGTGCTCGCTGGCAGCAACACCCTGGCGGCCGACTATTTCACCGACAAGTCGACGGTCGGCGAGGCGCTGGGCTCGGCCGCCGGTCGCGCGGTGCTCGGCATGAACGGCAAGGTCTCGGGCAGCGAAGCCGTCGCGGCGGTCACGGCACTCGTCACCAGCCTGTCGGGCGGCGCCCACCTGCAAGCGGCCATGGCGGCAAGCAAAGCGCCGTTCCTGACGCCGATGGACAAGGTCTCGCGCGAGAAGTGGCTGCTGGCGCCCGCGCGCTCGGCTTTTTGGGGCGGCAAGGCGCCGAGCAAGGCGGCGATGACGCTGCATGTGGCGATGGCGCCGCCCTTTTGCATGACGCCGTTCGATCCGTGTGACCTGGCCAGCTACAAAGCCAACTACGACGCCAACAAGATTGCCGCCGGCAACCTGACGGGCGGCCACGCGACGTTTATCTGCCCGAGCCTGGTCTTTGACGGGCCCTACTTCACCTGTTCCGCCCAGGACGCGAATACCGGCGCCGACTTCAAGATTGCCGGGCTGATGCGCGGGCGGGCCAAGGGCGACCGCTTCTGGCTGACGGTCAGCGGCACCGCCAACGCCAAGTACAAGCAGATGACCGTCGTTGGCGAAGGCCTGATTGGCGAGGTCGACGAAGGCGGCGGCAAAACGGCGTTGCGCTTCACCGGGTCGGCGGCCGCCGGCCCGTACATGGACCAGGACAGCAACTGCTGCACTGCGGGCGGGCCCATGCTCTCGACCATCAAAAGCGAGCCCGGCTTTTTTGAGATCTGGCCGTAAGGACTTGTCCCGGAATGGGTTATTCTGGGATTGGCTCCGTTTGCTGGCTTAGTGGGTCGCAAGCTCGCGTCTCTGCAAGGCGACTCGTCGCTCCTGCTACCCGGAATCGTTCGATTTAATTCAGTTCTTTTGCTAAAGGTGAGGGCAGTGTGGGTCTGGGAATCGACAACGTCGCACACGACGCCACCGGGCTGCGGTTCGGCATCGTCGCTGCGCGCTGGAATGCGGTGCTGGTCGAGCCAATGCTGGCTTCGGCGCTGGCTGAGTTCAAACGTTCGGGCGCTGCACACGTGCGCGTGGTGCGGGTGCCTGGCGCTTTTGAGCTGCCCTACGGCGCCAAGTGCCTGATTGAAAACGGTGACTGTGACGCCGTGGTAGCGCTCGGCGCGGTCGTGCGCGGCGATACCCCACACTTTGACTACGTCGCCGGCGAGTGCGCCCGCGGCCTGTCGCAGCTCAACTTGCGGTGGTCTGACGCGATGGCCTCCGGGCGCCAGCGGCCGAGTCCCGCCGTCATCTTCGGCGTGCTGACGACCAACAACTTGGAGCAGGCCGAGGAGCGCGCCGACCCCAAGCGGATGGACAAAGGCGCCGAAGCCGCCCGCACTGCGGTCGAGATGGCGCGGCTGCGCGATAGCTACTGCAACAAAGTGGCGGAATTCCAGGAGGTCAAATGACTTACAGCCGCCGCCGCGCTCGCGAATCTGCGCTGCAGATCCTGTACGGCCTCGACTGGGCCGCGGACGACATCACGTTTGCCATCGAAGACTATTGGGCGCGCTTTGCCGGCGAAAAGCCCGAGAACTACGAGGTGTTGCGCCGGCATTGTACCGAACTTGTGCAGGGCGTGGTCGCCAACCGCGCCGAGCTGGACATGCGCATCCAGGCCATCGCGCAACACTGGAAACTCGAGCGCATGAGCGCAGTGGACCGCAACCTGTTGCGCCTCGCGGCCTTTGAGTTGTTGCACCTGGGCGACGAAGTGCCCAAGAACGTCGCCATCAACGAGGCGGTCGAAATCGCCAAGAAGTTTGGCAACGAAGACAGCAGTGCCTTTGTCAACGGCATTTTGGACCGGCTGGCCCATGGTCGCGCGCCGAGCACGGCGGACGCAGCGGCGGAACGTGCCAAAGCCCAACGGCTGGCCAGCGGCGACCGCCACGGCCGCAAGCCGCGCGAAAAACGGCCCGCCAAAGCGGAACGCGCGGTGCCCGCGGCCAAGCCGGCGCCAGAACCAGCCCCATGAAGCTGCGCATCGCCCTGCCCCGCCTGGAGACCCTGGACGAGCTGCAGGGTGAATTGCTGGTGCTCAGTTGCTTTGTCGACGACCGGCCGCTGCGCGGTTTGACCGGCCTGTGCGACTGGCGCCTGAACGGCCAACTGTCACGGCTGGTGTTGCGCGAATTCGTCGACGCCCACTGGCTCGAAGCGACGTTGCTGCCCTGCGGCGACCGCCTGCCGTTTGACCGCCTCCTGCTGGTTGGCTTGGGCCGTCGCAGCGAGTTCACCGCCCAGCGCTTTGAGGAGACTTGCCGCTTCGTGTTTGCGCGGGTCCACAGCCTGCGCGTGCAGCACTACGCCATGATGTTGCCAGGGCGCATCGGCGTAGAAGTCGGGCTGCGTCAGGCGTTGGTGGCTTGGCGGCGCGCCGTTGTCGAGGCCTACGCCCAGCAGGCGCACGGCCCGATGGCGCTGACGCTGCTGGAGCCGCAGGACCTGCATCGCGAACTGCTGGAGCCACTGGCGTCGTTGGAGCGCGAGTTGGGCGACGGAGTGATGCGGGCGGTCGGGTAGAGGCGGCGGACTTGTGCCGATTTCCCTGACATCCTTGGACTACGCGACAGCAGCTTTGCACCGCGCGGCGGATGTTGTGACGCGCGTGGCAGCGGAACGCAGCCAAACTGAGCGCGAAGTGCTACAGGCTGGGCTGATCCAGTCCTTTGAGTTCACCTACGAGGTGGCGTG
Organism: Pseudomonadota bacterium; assembly: GCA_005792545.1. GTDB lineage: Bacteria > Myxococcota_A > UBA9042 > UBA9042 > UBA9042 > SXRM01. The sequence goes on from SXRM01000352.1 coordinate 13,256, forward strand.
GAAGACCGTGCGCCGGCAACTGGCCGAGGACCACGGTCATTTCGCAGTCGATGGATTATCTCGCCGCGAACTGTTTCGTTTGGCGCATCAGCGTCGCCTCATCGATGACGTCGATTTGTGAATGGAATTCCACCAAGCGCGCAACCTGACTTCGCATAGCTACGATGACGAGTTGGCCGCTGAAATCGCCACCACGGCCGTGCGGTTTGCAACCGAAGCGCATCAACTGCTGGACGTGCTACGCGAAGTCGCGCGACCGCCGTGCTTGGTTGAACCTCGACCCACGCCACCTTGCAGAAGTCCGCGCTATTGTGGCGCGCCGGGTGCCGCACAGCACGGTGCTGGCTTTCGGGTCACGCGTCACGGGCGGTGCCCGGCCCTGGTCCGACTTGGACCTCACCGTGTACGGCGCCTACAAGATGACGTTGCGCGACCTGACGCTGCTGCGGTTGGCCTGTGAGGAATCGACCCTGCCCATGCGCGTGGATGTCTGCGATGGTCATAGGCTGAACTCGGAGTTGGATGGCCACGTCCGTGCGACGGGTGAGCTATACAGGATCGCGATGACCCGAGGTCATCTGCGATCGCTGTTCTTGCTTGCTCAGTAGGTCGCAAACTCGCGGCTTTGCAAGCCGACTCGTCGCTCCTTCCTTGCGGCAGGTTTGATCTCACCTCAAGGCGATTCTGTATAGTGCTCGGCGAGGTTCTGGGCAGTGCCGCCCCCGTCAATGCGCCTCCGCCCAATTGGGTGCGGATCGCGCTTTGGGGTCTACGGCGAGGCGCGCGGAACCAGTGAATACGCATGGCGTTCAGGTTTGACCCGGCGGCTGAAGCCGCAGGCTAGGTATACCAAGCCCGGCCTACGCCGGGCTGGGCTTTCACCCGTGATTGCGAAGCCTTGCGGAGGCAAGGCTTCGCACCCCAAGGCCGCGGCTTCAGCCGCCGGCAGTATTTGCGAGGACTGCGTGTCTACCATGTCGCCGGTCGGCCCCACTCGAGGAACCGCACCCCGCCCAATTGCCCGCCCAGCGCACGTCTACCGGCGCCATCGCACGCCTGACGCGATCCGCAGCGACGCCTCGGCAGCCTCACGCTTCCGCCGCCGCCAGGCACCGCGACGCCAAGGGATGGTGGCTGTCCGCGACATGGTGCTCAAGCCCCGACCAACCAAAGGCCTGCCCGCGCGCAGCCATGCGGCGGCGTGTCGCAGCCAGTTCGACCATCGCGGAGTGGTCGACAATCGTCGCACGCGACAAATCGACGCGGACATCGCGCTGCCGAAACGGACGCAGCGCGGCGTCGAACGCGGGCAGACTGGAAAAGCACAGCGGGCCTTCGACTGCCAATGCTACAATGCCGTTGGTTTGGCCATCCGGTTGAACGTGAACGGCAAAGGCAACCTTGCCTCGAATCCGGCGCAGCGCCACCGCGCCAAACTCGACAGCAAGCCCGGCGCCGACGCCGACCAGCAGGTCAAAGGCCAACGTCGCAGCGACCGTGGCACAGAATGCGGTCAGCTGCACGGGTCCAATCCTGGCCACCGCCAACAGCTCGCGTGGCGAAGCAAGCCGCACGCCGGTTAGGACCAGCATCCCGGCTAGCGCGGCGAGCGGAATCAGGCCAAGCGCGCCGGGTGCCAGCGCAACCACGCCCAACAGCAGCAACCCGTGCACGAAGTTGGCGAAGCGCGAGTGTCCTCCGTGCGCGACGTTGGCCGTAGAACGGACCACCTCTGAAATCATCGGCACGCCGCCCACCAGGCCAGCGACCGCATTGCCGAAGCCGACGGCGACGAGATCGCTGTCCATCTCGACGTTGCGGTGCCACGGGTCCATCCCGTCGATAGCCCTAGCAGTGAGCAGCGACTCGACGCTGCCAATGAACAGAAACAGGGCCACATACCACCACGCCGCAGGCGTAGTCAGCGCACCGACAGACGGCAACACCACGGCGCGGTGAAGCGCGGCGGGCACGTCGACCAGTTGGCGCGGTCCCACGGACCACCGGTGGCTCCAGCCGGCAAGCGTGTACGCGTGTTGGTGACTGAAGCCCAGCCAATGGGCAGTCGGGATGGTCGCTAACAACGCCGCGAGCGGTGCCGGCAGCCGCGCCCATCTTGGCAACCGCAGTGCCAACTTGGGCCAAGCGATCAGCATCACCAGCGCAACCGCTCCGACCGTCGCCACTGCTGGATTCAGTTCGATGATGCGCAGCGGCAGGCGTTCGGCCAGCGCCAGCGTACCGCCCGCACCCGCATCGATGCCGAGCAGGACGTAGCTCTGGCGCACCACGATGATAATGCCGATTGCGGCAAGCATGCCGTGAATCACCGACGGCGGAAATGCCTTGCCAATCCGGCCCAGGGCGATCGCTAGATCGCTAACCTCCGAAACAGTTGACAGATAATGCCTACCGCGATCAACTGGTTTGCCGCAGACCTGTGATCTGCGGCGGCCCGCCGTGACACCTGGCGAACTAATCAGTGAACTATACAAGGT
>SXRM01000353.1 GCA_005792545.1 Pseudomonadota bacterium
ATCATCACAAGGGAAAAATAGCCCGGCGCAGGCCGGGCTTCGTACAGCAAGCCTGCGGCTTTAGCCGCCGGGTCCAACCTGAACGCCATGCGTATTCACTGGTTCCACGCGCCTCGCCGTAGACCCCAAAGCGCGATCCGCACCCTCGTCGACATTGGCGCGCCAGCGCCCAGAAAACCACATTGGCCCGCAATTTGCCGCCCGCCGGCAGCGGTCCAAAGCTCCAGTCAGCGTCTATCCCAAACTGCTCATGCCATGCGTCAGCCCCGATCCGGCCGAAATGCGCTTGCGAGACCAGTGATCACGATCGTCGCGAGGCCGCCACGCAAGCGCGGGCAAAGCTCGCAACCGATAGTTCAGATTGTAGAATTTCTGGTTGGCTTGTGGGTCGCATTCACCGGCGCTTGCGCCGCAGCACGCCGGCCGGCCCGTCTGTCTCCCCGACAGACTCCTGCAGCGGACGAGCACGTCCGCGGTCCCAGGTCGGGCCCATGGCACTGGCTCGCCAAGCCACGCGCAGGCGTGGCTTTGTTAAGTCAGCCTGCGGCTTTAGCCGCCGGGCGATCCCCCTGACCGGCGGACGACGTCCGCGGTGCGCTCAACCCGGCCCGTGCGCTCCAGCCGCAAAACCGCTAGACTTTCCGCCCGCGCCCCCCGGCGCCCGGACGCCCGCAATGCCCCGCCTCGCCCCCGCCCGCCGCAGTCGGCTGGCGTTCTTACCGTGCGCACTCGCGCTCTCCTTGGCTGCCTGCGCCGAGGAACCGGTCGTGGACACCAGCGACGGCGACCCGGCCGCTGCCGCCGACACCACGGACGCAGCCAACGCCGCTGACGCCAGCCCAGCTGCAGACGTGGCCCCTGTCCCTGGACCTGACTCTGCCCCTGACTCTGCGCCAGAAGCCGACCCTGGCCCCGCAGACACCCAAGTGGACGCGCCGCCACCACCCAAGCAGTGCGACACCGCCGCGGATTGCCCCGTGGCCCCCGCTTGCCACGTCGCCGGTTGCTCACCAAAAGGCCAGTGCAGCTACCTTGCGCTAGCCGACGGCGCCACCTGCAGCGACGGCAACGCCTGCACCACCAGCGACGCTTGCGCAGGCGGCACCTGCGCGGGACCCGCCAAGCTCGACTGCGACGACGCCCAACCCTGCACCAGCGACAAGTGCAACCCCTTGGCAGGTTGCGTCAACCTCGCCGTCGCCGCCAGCACCGCCTGCGACGACGGCGACGCCTGCACCCAGGGCGACGGCTGTGAGGCCGGCAAGTGCCAAGGTGGGGTCAACACCTGCCAGTGCAAGCAAAACACCGACTGCGGCAAGTACGAAGACGGCGACTTGTGCAACGGCACGTTGTATTGCGACAAGGCCGCAGGCCCGCCGTTCACCTGCAAAGCCAACCCCGCGAGCGTGGTGGTATGCCCCAAAAATGCCGACGGACCGTGCCAGAAAAACGCCTGCGTGCCCGCGACCGGTCAGTGCCAGCTGCAAACCGCGCCCACCAACACCCCCTGCGATGACGGCGACAAGTGCACCGCCGGTGACTACTGCGAGGTCGGTTTGTGCAAGGCCGGCGTCAACACCTGCTTTTGCAAAGCCGACGCCGACTGCAAAGGCCAGGAAGACGGCAACGTGTGCAATGGCACGCTGTTTTGCAACAAGGCCACTGCCAGCTGCCAGCTCAACCCCATCACCGTCGTCACCTGCATGACCGCCGACGACACCGCCTGCACCAAGAACACCTGCAACCCCAAGACGGGCTTGTGCGTGTATCTGGCCGTGGCTGAAGGCAAACCGTGCGACGACGGCAACGCGTGCACCCCCAACGAAACCTGCCAGCAGGGCCAGTGCCAGAGCGCCAACAACGTCTGCGAATGCGCCAAGGACGCCGACTGCGCCGCCAAAGACGACGGCAACCCCTGCAACGGCAGCCAGTTTTGCGACGTCAAGGCTGCCAAATGTGTCACCAACCCCGCGACCGTGGTGCACTGCAACACCGACGACGACCCGCCGTGCTTGCGCGACGTCTGCGACCCCAAGACCGGCAAGTGCGCTGCCAGTGCCTTGCCCAAAGACGGCACGCCGTGCGACGACGGCAATCCCTGCACCGTGGCCGAAGCCTGCGCCGGTGGCGCGTGTGTCGCCACCGCCAACACCTGCGAGTGTCAGGGCGACGCCGACTGCAAGGTCAAAGAGGACGGCGATTTGTGCAACGGCACGCTGTACTGCGACAAACAAGCGGGCAAGTGCGTGGTCAATCCCGTCACTGTGGTGGTGTGTCCCAACGCCTTTGACGAAGTGTGCCTGGCCAACACTTGCGACAAGACTACCGGCGCCTGCGGCATGAAACCCAGCCACCAAGGCAACCAGTGCCCCGGCGACAACGCCTGCTCGACCGATGGTTGGTGCCAGTTTGGGCTGTGCGAAGTCGGGCAAACCAGCACCTGCGCCTGCACCAAAGACGCCGACTGCGGCAAGTTCGAAGACGGCGACCTGTGCAACGGCACGCTCTACTGCGACAAAAGCGGCCAGGCGCCGGTGTGCAAAGTCATCCCCGGCACCGTCAAGACCTGTTCGACCACCAGCGACACGGCATGCCAGGTCAACCAGTGCGTGCCGACGACCGGCAATTGCGCTTTGCAAGCCAAGACCGGCAAATGCGACGACGGCGACGCTTGCACGGTGGGCGATGCGTGCCTGTCGGGCACGTGTGCCAAGGGAGTGCCGGTCTCGTGCAACGACGGCAACGCCTGCACCACCGACCTGTGCAAACCGGGCTATGGCTGCCTGTCGCTGCCGCAAGCCGCGAGCAGCTGCGACGACGCCAACCCGTGCACGGCGGACGGTTGCGCTGCGCAGCTGGGCTGCATGCACACGCCAACGAACGCCGTCTGCGACGACAAAAGCCCCTGCACCGCCAACGACACCTGCAAAGACGGCGCCTGCAACGGCGCCAAGACCCCGTGCGACGACGGCAACCCCTGCACCGACGACGCCTGCAACCCCAAGACCGGCTGCACCGCCACCGCCAACAGCACACCCTGCGACGACGGCAGTGTCTGCACCAAAGGCGATGTGTGCAAAGACAGCAAGTGCAGCGCGGGCGCCACTGGCATTGTCTGCGACGACAAGAACCCGTGCACCGACGACAGTTGCCACGCCAAAAACGGTTGCCTGGGCGTGCCCAACATCGCGCCCTGCGACGACGGCAACGCTTGCACGACGTTTGACGCCTGCAAGAATGGCGCTTGCACCGGCGGCTCGGCCAACTGCGACGACGCCAATCCGTGCACCGACGACGCCTGCTCGGCCGGCAAGTGCACGTACACCGGCAACGCGGCAGAGTGCAGCGACGGCAACGCCTGTTCCAGCGGCGACAAATGCACCAGTGGCAAGTGTGCCGGCGCCGGCAAGGTGACCTGCGATGACGGCAAGGTCTGCACCGACGACGCCTGCGACAGCAAAATGGGCTGTGTGGCGACGGCAAAGTCGGGTGCGTGCGACGACGGCGACTTGTGCACCAGCCAGGATGGTTGCGTAGGCGGCTACTGCACCGGCCAAAAGAAAGTCTGCGACGACGGCAACGCCTGCACCGACGACAGCTGCGACCCCAAGACCGGCTGCGGCAGCAAGGCCAATACGGCGGCGTGTAGCGACGGCAACCAGTGCACCACCAGCGACGCCTGCGCCAGTGGCACCTGCAAAGCCGGCCCGGTCGGCAACTGCGACGACGGTGACGTGTGCACCCAAGACGGCTGCAACGCGAGCAACGGCATCTGCACCCACGCCGACAATGGCGCGGTCAAGTGCAACGACAGCAACGCCTGCACCGACGACGTCTGTCACAAGACGCTCGGCTGTGCCAACCCCAGCAACACCAAGGCCTGCGACGACGGCAACCCGTGCACGGTCGGCGAGGCCTGCAAAGGCGGCGGCTGCCAGGGCGGTGCGGCATTGGTCTGCGACGACAAGCTGTTGTGCACCAACGACAGTTGCGATGCCAAGAAGGGCTGCGTTTACGCCAACAACACCGCCGCTTGCGACGACGGCGTCGGCTGCACCAAGGGCGACGTGTGCAACGGTGGCAAGTGCGCGGGCACCATCGACTGCGACGACAAGAGCGTGTGCACCGCCGACAGTTGCGACTTCGCGACTGGCAACTGCAAGTTTGCGCCGCTTTCGACCGGCAGCTGCGACGACGCCAACCCCTGCACCGAAGGCGACAACTGCCAGGCCGGCAAGTGCATCGCCGCCAAGCTCAAAGACTGCAACGACAGCAATGTGTGTACGCAAGACGAGTGCGACAAGGTCAAAGGTTGCTATGGCATTGCCAGCAAGCCGATTGCACCCGCGACCACTGTGCCCTGTGAGACCGGTACTTGTTCGGCGCTCGACACCTGCCAGAACATGGTGTGCAAGGCCAGTGGCAAGCCGCGACTGTGGGAGAGCCTCAACAATGCGCCGGCCGGCCCCAGCAACACGGTCTACACCACCTCCGTCGTGGCGACGCCCACCGCCATCTACGCGGTCGGCCACAATGGCGCTTTGATGAACGACGAGGTCAATGCCGCTGGCACCGGGTACTTGTTCAAGTACAACCTCGCCGGCGACCTGGAAAAGACCCTCGAACTGACGGGCCCCGCCAGCATGGGCGATCCGCGCACGGTGCTGGCTGAGCCCGATGGCACCATCTGGGTCGTCGGCAACAATACGGGCGGCGGCCGGGTCGCGCACTTCGATGCCGATCTCAACCTGCTGGCCCAAAAGAACTTGGGTCTGTTCGACTGCGTCTTCACCAGCGGCGGTCAGAGATTCGCCCATGCCGCAACGTGGGTCACCAAGGCCGGCGGCAAGCCGCGCATCGGCATCACTGGGCACGGCAATGCGGGCAACAACTCGTCGCTGACGGCCGTTGCGACGACCATTGGCACCGATTTGGCGTATGACGGCAGCTGTTGGATCTACGCGCCGACCGCTACCACCTACAGCAGCAGCGGCCGCGCCATCGCCCAACGCCCGGATGGCCTTGTGGTCATCGGTGGCTACACTTCGGAGCCGGGCACAAAAGGTGGCAACGACGCCTGGGTTGCGCTGTACGACCCGAGCAAGCCCGCATCGACCGTGGCCAACTACAAGACCGGCACTATCTATTGTGCGCATCGCTGCCAAACTGATCCAGTCATCGCTCTGAAACTGATCCACTTCTGCACACTGCCGCCTCGCGCGGCGACGAGCCGCAAGTGGCGGTTCGGAGATGCTGGAAGTGAAGCAAGTGCATGTTCTTCGGGATAA